>DASZPE010000001.1:0-5222 GCA_035550415.1 Minisyncoccota bacterium
GGTCGACATTCTTCGATGTGTCGCCGGTCTTCACCGAGATCCGCACCGGCTCGTGGAGGAATTGCGAGATAAGCGCCTCGATCTCGCGCGAGAGCGTCGCGGAGAAGAAAAGCGTGTGGCGGGGGCTCGGCATGCCCGCCATAAGGAAGCGCATGTCGTTGATGAAGCCCATGTCGAGCATGCGGTCGGCCTCGTCGAGCACGATGGTGCTGTAGTGTGCGAGGTTGATCTTCTTCTGCTCGATGAGATCCTTGAGGCGCCCCGGCGTGCCGATGACGAACTGGTTCCGGTAGCGCAATGCCCTGATCTGCGGCACGATCGAGGCGCCGCCGACGCATACGACCGAGAAGAGCTTCATGCCCTTGGTAAAGCCCTTGAGTTCCTCGTCGATCTGGATCGCGAGCTCGCGCGTAGGTACCACAATAAGCACCTGCGCCGTGGCGTCGGTGAGGACTTTGTTGATAAGCGGGATCAGGAATGCGGCCGTCTTGCCGGTACCCGTGTTGGCAATGCCAACGACGTCCTTCCCCGCGAGTACGTGCGGAATAGCGCGGTCCTGGATCGGTGTCGGCGCGACATAGCCCTTGGCCGCGACCGCGCGCTTAAGCGCGTCGGTAATAGCAAAGTCGCCGAACTGGTGCTCGGGCACGAAGTGCTCCACCTCTTCGGTGATGACCGCTTTGTTGATGAAGCGCGCCGGGTCGATATATTCGCCGGTGTTGAAGTTAGCCTTCCTGCGATTATTGAACGGGCGGCGGCCGCTCGGCGAGTTGCCGTGCGGACGCGAAGCGCCGTGCGCGGGTCGCGCGCCGCCATGGGCGGGGCGAGCAGAGGAAAAGCGCGAAGGCTTTCCCGAGAAACGTTTCTGATACATGAGGGTTAGTAGAGTCGTCCCCTCAATAATTAGTAAAACAAGGAGAAGTAAACTACTCTTCTAGTATATGCTTAATAGCACCATTTGTCAAGGCACGCCGGCGAATCCGCAAGGTACTTGACTTTTATATAAATAACAGTACAATAATAAGGAACGTTCTTATCACGCCACCGGGAGAACAACCGTGGACCTTACCTATCTTGATGCGCGGCCGCTCTATAAGTGGCTCACTATGCGCGACAAACTCACCGGCCCCGCGGACGCGATCTTCGTTCTCGGTGCCGGAAGCCTTTCCCCGCTTCACCAAGCGATGGACCTCTACAAGGGCAAGTGGGCGCCGAAAATTAGCTTCCTTTCGCTCGGCGGCACCTTCGGCGGCAATCTCATTTTCGGGCAAACCGAAATGGAGATGTACTTCAAGGAGCTGTGTCGCGAACACATACCTGCGAGCGACATGCTCTTTGCCCCCGGAAAGGGTCTGACGACCAACACGCTCGAAGAAGCGCGGGCGGCGGTCCCGTTCCTTGAAGAACGTCTCGGGAGAAAACCTTCGCGAATTATCCTTTGCTCGCGGCCGGTGCATCAGCGCCGGGCGTGGGCAACATTCCAAAAGCAGAATCCGGGCGTTCGCTTCCTCAACCAGCCAAGCGAGGAAGAACTCTCGGTAGAACTTCTGCCTAGGATGCTTCAGGAAGTTGAGCGCATCGAAAAATACGGCGCGCAAGGCGACCTTGAGCCGCAGGAAATTCCGGATTGGGTGCGCGAACTGTGCAACAAAATCCGCACCCTCCCGGTGCCCGCTTAGCAGGCACTCGTCTCACTCATCTGGGTTCCCCGCCTCGCGCGGGGAACTTTTGTTGTTATATATGCGCGAGAGACGGGACTTGAACCCGCAACCCCCGCCGTGACAGGGCGGTGCTCTAACCAAATTGAGCTACTCCCGCAAACGTGGTGATTGTAGCGCAAAATCGGCCTTTTTCCAATGGCGCTCGTGGCTTGCGGTTGTCGCACGCTACGACTATAGTGCGGCGAGATTCCCTACGGCAAAGGAGCCGCTCATGAGGAAATATATGTTTGTCTTGCCGGTCGAGAGGATGGAGATGGACCAGGTCTTCGACTCGTTTCCACTCCATTGCACGCTGGTGCCATGGTTCTATCTCCACCATACGCCCACGCAGATACTGTACGGTATTATGCCCGTTACCGGAGGGATGAAGCCGCTTACGCTCACATCAGAAGCCGAGGCGCTCTTCGGACCTCACAAAGACATTAGCGTGCACGTACTGGAGCCTAACCCTGCGCTTATCGTCCTCCATACGGTGGTGTGTGACCGCCTCCGGACAATCGGTGCCAGCTTCTTGGGAGCCGAGTACATGGGCGCGAACTACCGACCGCACGTGACTACGCGCACAGACGGCCGGTCGTTCCCTCCCCCGAGCCAGCTGGTGGTCAACGAAATATGTCTGCTTGAACAGATCACCGCGCCGGAGACCAAGCAGAAGCAAAAGAAGGTGGTCGCCAAGATCTCCTTTGTAGAGAAAATGCCCTCGGCCTCATAGCCGAGGGTTTTTATATATGCACCGCTGGTGTCGGCGGGAGGACTTGCACCTCCGACCTTGGGTTTATGAGTCCCATGCTCTAACTACCTGAGCTACGCCGACATGCTTTGCTACGCCCACAAAGTAGGCCCAAAATAGCATTTTTTGGCGCGCCCTTCAATGCAGTTACGCGGCGCGGTGATGCGCGTCGAGCTTTTCGTAGACGTGCGCGTAGGCGATCATTGTGACCGGCATTGTTATAAGAAGCCCGACCATGAAGATCATCGCGCCCAGGATATTGATGAGACTGATGACGATAATAAAACCGAGCATCTGCCATTTGACCCCGTAGGTTATCTTGCCGCTCTTCTTGATGCTGCCGGTGATGCCCGCGCCCTCGAGGACCGCGTAGCTAACCATCGAGAAGCGCACCGCAAGATAGATACCGGGAATAATAAGAAGGAGGAGGCCGAGGACCGTAATAAAACCCGCCACGATCGACGCGGCGAGATACTGCCAGCAGAGCTTGGCGGGAGGGAGCGCATCGTTGAAGGAGACTGCCTGCCCTTTGGCGATCTTGAGCGAGACCAGCGTAAGCCCGATACTGACGACGATCTGCGCGATAGCAAGCGCGATGGTTGCGAGCCAGCCGATAAGCGTATTGGGAAGCGTCGCCTGCACGATAGCCTGCGCGACCTGGAGCGCAAAGAGGCTCAACAACACCTGAAAGAGCACCTTGCTGTGAGACTTGGTCTTGTGCCAGCCGAATATGAGCGCTTCCTTGATTGAAAAAGTAAATGGCATAGGTAGTAATTACTCTATAAGCAGTTGTAGTATAGCACTTCTCTGTGGTATACTATAGTATACGTTTCGACATAGCGGGGTGGAGCAGTAGTAGCTCGCAAGGCTCATAACCTTGAGGTCGCAGGTGCAAGTCCTGCCCCCGCAACAAGAGTTCGAAAGAGCGCCTCAGGGGCGCTCTTTCGTTAGATATAGTTGAACTCCTCGAAGACTCTGCGGTAGAGGTCGATGGTCGCGTTGGCCTCGCGCTGGGAGAGGTGGTACCCCTCGCCGCCGTGGGCGATGTCGTTGCGCACCTTGTGCGCCTTCCACGCCAAGTCGAGCGTGGTGAACTGCAGCGGGTTGGCGTCGCGCAGGCGCTCCCCTACGCTGTCGCCGCGATAGCCCAAACTTTTTAACAGATCGCCGAGCATGATATCGGCCTCGAGTATCGCGCGGCGCCAATCGCTCTCGTTGCCCGATGCCGCCAGCACGAAGACGCGGTCCCATTGCGCGTTCTTGGGTGTGGCTGCCGCGGCGTGCGCCTCGATCTGCGCATGCTCGTGCTCCTCGTGGCCGTGATACCCCTCATGCTCGACGACAAGCAGCCGCACGCGCACCCAGATAGCCAGGCACAAGAGCGCGACGCCGGCGATCATGCCAAGCAGCGCAATGACGCCCGTCGTCGAGGTGAGGAATGACCCGAGATAAGAAAAAATTCCTCCCGTGTGCCCCGCCGCCTGCGCGCCGCCGGTTGCACCGGGCGCTCCGGACGAAGCGCCGCCATCCAGCGGATAGCCCAGCGGCGTCAGGATCGCATTGGCGATATCGTAGACACGCAAAAGCAGATACTCGAGATTAAGAAAATGAACCGAGTCCATCGTCCTCTATTGTACCTCGCCTAAAAGCCGCTTACCGAGGGCGAAGAGCTGCGCGTCATCGCCATGCGCGACCGTGAGCTGCAGGCCGACCGGCAGGATCTTGCCGCCGCGCTCCACCGTACCCATCGGCAGCGAGATCGCCGGGTTGCCGGTCAGATTGGCGGTCACTGTAAAGATATCCATAAGATACATCGCGAGCGGGTCGGACTTCTCGCCGACTTTGGGCGCGGGCGAGGGCGCGGTCGGCGTTGCTATCGCGTCGACTCCTTCAAGCGCCTGTGCAACTTCGCGCGCAAGCTGCGCGCGAGCTGCGGTCGCCTTGCCGTAATACGCGTCGTAGTAGCCGGCCGAGAGCACGTAGGTGCCGAGCATAATGCGGCGGCGCACCTCGGGGCCGAAGCCCTCGCCGCGGGTTGTGGCGTAATCTTCCCACAGGCTGTCCCCTTTGCGCGAGAGGCCGTAGCGGATACCGTCGAAGCGCGCGAGGTTGGTCGAGGCCTCCGCCGGCATGATGATGTAGTACACCGCAAGCGCGAGCGCGGCCGAGGGCAGCTCGATGTCTACCACCTCGTATCCTTGTTCTCTGAGCTTTTGAAGCCCAGCTTCAAATTTCTCCAACACGTCGGCGTCGACGCCCTGCGCAAGCAAATGGCGCGGCACGCCTATCTTTTTCTTTCGAGTTTGGGTGGCGTAGATACTGAGTTCTATCGACGTACTGTCGAGCGCATCGCGGCCGCGGATCGCATCGTACATGAGTTCCGCGTCGGCCGCCGTCTTGGCGAAGGGCCCGATCTGGTCGAGGCTGCTCCCGAGCGCCATGAGCCCCGAGCGCGACACCGCGCCGTAGGTCGGCTTCATGCCGACAACGCCCGTGAAGCTCGCCGGCTCGCGGATAGAGCCGCCCGTGTCGCTGCCCAAAGCGCCCAGCGCCATATGCGCCGCGACCGCGGCGGCCGAGCCGCCCGAGGAACCGCCCGCCACGCGCGCGGCGTCAGACGGATTGCGCGTCGGGCCAAAGCCAGAGTTCTCGGTCGAGCCGCCCATCGCGAACTCGTCCATATTGGTGCGGCCGAGAAAGACCGCGCCCATGTCCTTCAACTTCTTGATGACAGTCGCATCGTAGCTCGCGACATACCCTTCAAGAATTTT
>DASZPE010000002.1:0-8271 GCA_035550415.1 Minisyncoccota bacterium
GCCAGCCTTGCGCTCGGCAATGATCGCGTCTGCTACGCCCCGGCCGAAGTTCTTGATCGAGTAGAGCCCGAAGCGGATCGAATCTGCCTCGATATCGCCGGCGACGGCTGCCGCCTTCGCGGTGCGCTCCGAATGCTTGCCGATAAGCGCGGTGAAGTCGCCGAAGCTCTCGTTGATATCGGGCGCCAGCACGGGGATGCCGATGCGCTTGCACTCTCCCACCATGATCGCCACGGTCTCCACGTCGCCGGCCTCGGCCGTAAGTACCGCCGCCATGTACTCGACCGGATAGTTGGCCTTCATGTACGCCGTCTGGTAGGCCACCTTGCCGTAGCTTGCCGCGTGCGCCTTGTTAAACCCGTACGCAGCGAACGGTTCGATAAGCTTCCACAATTGCTCGGCAAGCGCCGGAGAGATCTTGCCATACTCCTTGAAGCCTTTCAGCAGCTTCTCTTTCTCCGCGGCCATGACCTCGGGAATCTTTTTGCCCATCGCCTTGCGCAGCTTATCGGCCTCGAGCCACGAATAGCCGCCCAGCTTGATCGCGGTCAACAGCACGTCGTCCTGGTACACGAGGCAGCCGTACGAGAAGTCGAGATACTCCTTCATGCGCGGGTCGAGGTATTTGATCAGCGCCGGATTATGCTTGCGCTCGATATATTGCGGGATCGTTTCCATCGGCCCGGGCCGGAAGAGCGCCACCATGGCGTTGATGTCGTGGATGGTGCTCGGCCGCAGCTCCTTGAGGTAGCGGGTCATGCCCGCGCCGTTGAGCTGGAACGTACCTTCTGTCTCGCCGCGCGCGAGCATCTCGAAGGTCTTTTTGTCGTCGACGGGAACAGTTTCGATATCGATCGTGATGCCGCGCGTCGTCTCGACGAGCTCGACGGCGTGCGAGAGGATGGCGAGGTTGCGTATCCCGAGAAAGTCGAATTTGAGGAGCCCCGCTTCTTCGATCGAGTACATGTCGTACTGGGTGATCAGCTTGCCGCCCTTGGGGTCGAGCTGGAGCGGGGTGAAGTCGGTTAGGGGCCGCGGCGCGATGACGACGCCGGCCGCGTGCACGCCCACGTGGCGCGCGCAGCCTTCTATAGATTTGCCCAGGTCGATGATCTCGCGCACCTCGGGCTCATCGCTGTACATCTTCGCGAGCGCGGGGTTCTCGGCGATGGCGCGCTCCAACGTCATGGGGAAGCCTTGGGATCCGAAGGGAATTTCTTTGGCGATGCGGTCGCCCAATCCATAGGGCTGCCCCAGCGCGCGCGCGACGTCGCGCACGACGCCGCGCGCAAGCATGGTGCCGAAGGTGCCGATCTGCCCCACTTTGTCGGCGCCGTATTTGCGGCGCGCATAGTCGATCACCTCGTCGCGACGATTGTCGGCGTAATCCATGTCGATATCGGGTGCCGAGGGGCGCTCGGGGTTGAGGAAGCGTTCGAACGGGAGCTTATACTCGAGCGGGTTCACGTTGGTAATGCCGGTGACGTAGGTAACAAGGGAGCCGGCGACCGAGCCGCGGATGGTCGTGAGGATCTTGTTGCTGCGGGCGAAATGGAGCAAGTCTGCCACCACCATAAAGTACGGCGAGTAGCCTTTCTTGCAGATAATGCCGTACTCGTACTCGATGCGCTCTCTAACCGCGGCGTCATCCTTGAGGCCGCGCTCCTCGATGCCTTTCTCGATGAGCTTGCGCAGCTCCTCGTCGTAGCTTGAGTTGGCGGGGATCTCCAAATTGGGGAAGACCCACGTGCCGAGGGTGAGCTCAAGATTGCACTGGTTGGCGATCTCGAGCGTCTGGTCGAGCTGCGCCGGCGTGAAGCGCTCTTCCATCTCTGCGGCTGTCGGGAAGTGGAACGACTCGTCGTCCGCGTCGATGTCGCCGCCTTCGTTGGCGCCCGGGTCGGCGATCGCGCGCATCGTCTCCCACGCGCGGCGGTCGGTCGGCGCGAGATAAAATATTTCCGGCAGTGCCGTGTCGCCCTGCTTGGGGTCGAGCATGATAACGCCTTCGCGGTGTGCCTCGATCATCGCGGGCGTCACGGTCGGCTTGTCGGGGAACTCAAGGTGCGACTTCGTGACGATCTGCAGAAGATTCTGATAGCCTGCGTGGTCTTTGGCGAACATGAGCATGCGGCGGCCGTCGCCCATCCCGCCGGTATCGGGATCTGCGACATGCGCGTCGAGCCCGATGATGGGCTTGATGCCGGCCGCTTTGCACTCTTTATAGAATTCGATCGCGCCGTAGAGGTTGTCCTGGTCGGTGAGCGCAAGCGCCTCGCACCCCTCGGCCTTGGCGCGCGCGACAAGCTCGGGGATTTTCGGCAAAGCCTTGAGCAGAGAGTAGTGCGAGTGGACGTGCAGATAAGCAAACTTGGCAGCCATAAACCCAGTATACTCTTTGTATGGAGCAATTTCTTGTCGGCATAGACGAGGCCGGTCGCGGGCCCTTGGCGGGGCCGGTGGCGGTAGGCGTCGTTGCTGCGCCGTCCTCGTTTAATATGACGCTCCTCGACGGCGTGCGGGACAGCAAGCAGATGACCGACCTCGGCCGCGAGATCTGGTTTGAGAAATTGAGAGTATTGGAAGAGGAGGAGGGCCTGCGCTGGAGCGTGGCGTTCTCCTCTGCACTATATATAGACACGTACGGCATCGTGCCGGCGATAAAGCGCGCGCTTGCGCAAGCGCTGAGAGCCTTGGAGCTCGACCCCAGCCGCACCCGCGTGCTGCTGGACGGGTCGCTGAAGGCTCCGAAGCATTTTGTCGACCAAGAAACGATCATCGGCGGCGACGATACCGAGCCGATCATCTCGCTTGCATCCGTGGCCGCGAAGGTCCGGCGCGACCGCCTCATGCGCCGACTCGCGTTGCGGTACCCGGAGTATCAGTTCGAGGTGCATAAGGGCTACGGCACGAAACTGCATCGTGAAGCCATCATAAAGTACGGCCTGTCAGATGTGCACCGCGCGACGTTTTGTAAGCCTGCCCGCCGGTAGGCAGGTTGAAAAGAGAGGCGAAATAGAGTACTATTAATTTCCGTAAGTTCTGTTGAGGCCAATTACATACTCTAGGGAGAACCCTACATGGGTCGCAAGATACTGCCGCCGGCCGAGCAATACACCGGCGATAAGGTGCTGACCATTACCAGCACTTTACGGGAGGACGGAATGCAATCTTTGGGAGAAAGTTTCTGCAAACGTTTTGGGACCGCAGAGTGTCCCCACGACGGCAAATGTCCGAATCCGGGCTACTGCAGCAGTTTCCTCTTCAAGGCGTCGGATATCCCCGAGGCTACACATCTTTTCCTGCAGGACGCCGATCAACATCGACTGCCCGCATCATGAGTCCGAGAACCCCGACCGTATCCACGGCCGGGGTTTGTCTTTTTGGCCTTATTTTGCTATAGTGTCCGCATGGTCAACCATATGAGACATACGCATTCGCAGACGGCTAACCGCCGTTCGCACCATGCGCTCAAGGTCCACAGCCTCGCGGTATGCGAGTGCGGCGCGCCTCGCGTGTCTCATAGGGCGTGCCCAGAGTGCGGCCGCTACAATGGCCGGGTCGTCATCGACATCGCTGGCAAGGCGGCGGCGAAGGCGTCCAAGCGCAAGGCAGCAGAGGGAAGTAAGAGCGAGGCGCAGAAGTAATCCGATAACTTGTTATCGGGAATTATATAGTCTGCACTGACTCTTGGGTCTATCTTCGTGTAGGTAGAGGTCTTGGTCCTGCAGGCTCTTTGAACTCATGGCAAATAGGCACCTATCCCGCTCCGTAGTACTCCAAACACTCTTCGAGTGTGATGTGCGCAATCTTGCGCCTGAATCCGGACGCGAGTCGCTTACGCGCAACATGGCCGAGTTCGCGCCCGCGGCGGGCGATGCGCCGTTCATGGAGGAATTATTGCGCGGCGTCATAGAGCGCAAGCAGGACCTCGACATGGTCATCGAGAAGGCTGCGCCCGAGTGGCCGCTCGATCGCATCGCGCCGGTCGACCGCAACGTGCTTCGGCTTGGCCTCTACGAGCTCCTCTTTGCCGACCGCGACAAGGTGCCGGCCAAGGTCGCCATCAATGAGGCGATCGAACTCGCGAAGACCTTCGGCGGAGAGAATTCCGGCCGCTTCGTCAACGGCGTCTTGGGCGCCGTCTACAAAGAGCTCGGCGAGCCGGGCAAGGACGAAGTCAGCAAGAAGAAAAAGGACGTGCCCTATGAAGAGATGCCGGTGCAGCACCTCGGCGGCGCGGTCGTCTATGCCAAACAGGGTAAGGACGTGTACCTGGCGCTCGTGCACGACATCTTCGGCCATTGGACACTCAGCAAGGGCAAGATCGGCGACAGCGAAGAGACGAAAGACGAGACTGTCGAGGAAGGTACCATCCGCGAGATCAAAGAAGAGATCGGCCTCGATATCACGCTCAAGGAAAAGATCGGCGAAAACGAGTACGTCGCCTCTGACCCCAAGGCCGGGAAGAAGCGCAAGCACGTGACCTACTTCCTCGCCGAGGCGCCCTTTACCGAAGTGAAGCTCGAGCAGAAGGGCGGGCTCGACGATGCGCGCTGGTTCCGCCTCAAGGACGCGCTTGAGCTCAATTTCTACGAAGATATGCTGCCTCTGGTCACCAAAGCCGTGCATCTATTAACCGACACTACTCCGCAGGAAAAGAAATAATCAGTGTATTTATGCAGAAGGATTTCGTGCAGTTCGAGAAGTCGATCGGCCTCACCTTTCATAATTTAAAATTGCTCCGCCAGGCCTTCACGCACCGCTCGTACCTCAACGAGCACCGCTCGGAGGGCGGCGAGCACAACGAGCGGCTCGAGTTTCTCGGCGATGCCGTGCTTGAGCTTGTGGCGACGCGCTACCTCTTCGAGAAATTCCCGACGCATCCGGAGGGCGACCTCACGGCCTTCCGCGCCGCGCTTGTGAACGCCGTCACCTGCGCCGAGGTCGCCAACGAGCTCGGCATGAATGAGTACCTCCTTCTCTCCAAGGGAGAGAGTAAAGACAATGGCCGCGCGCGCGGCGTGCTCCTCGCCAATGCCTTCGAGGCGCTGGTGGGCGCTATCTACCTCGACCAGGGCTATGATGCTGCAAAAGAATTTATAGAGAGCCGATTGCTGCCCAAGCTCGACACGATTGTAAAGAAAAAGCTCTGGCGCGACGCGAAGTCGACGCTGCAGGAAAAGGCGCAGGAAGCCGAGGGCGCGACCCCGTCGTACGCGGTAATCCGCGAGACAGGCCCCGACCACGACAAGCAGTTCGTCGTCGGCGTCTATGTACGCGACAACATGCTCGCGCAAGGCATGGGCAAGTCTAAACAAGAAGCCGAGCAGTCGGCAGCCCAAGCAGCCCTTGAAGCCAAGGGGTGGTAGGATACATACCAGTCAGTCACAACGGAGGAAGACCGAGATGACTATAGCTGTACGTAAACGGTCAAAAGGGACTTCGACCTCACCTCTGCGTCCAGAGCGTAAGCGTTCGATTTTCCCTGGGCTCATGAACATCCCCAGTGCTCCGATGCGCACCGTTACCATCCGAGGATTGGAGTTTCCGCACCCCGGAGATTTGCTCGCGTGGCACAACAGGGTGAAATGGGCAACCGAAATCCATGATCGAAGGTTGGCCAGCGGCCGCTAAGGGAAATATCTTTCGTGAAAGGCCCCAAACCCCGGGGCCTTTTCTTTTGCTACAATAGCTTACATGCGTCTCAAGAGTATCGAGCTCTCGGGGTTTAAGTCTTTTGCCAGAAAGACGGCTCTTGAATTCGGCTCGTCTATTACCGCGATTGTCGGCCCCAACGGCTCGGGCAAGTCAAACACCGCAGAGTCCTTCCGCTTCGTGCTCGGCGAGCAGTCGATGAAGTCGATGCGCGGCCGCAAGGGCGAGGACATGATCTGGAATGGCTCCAGTGCCGTGCCGCGCGCCGGGCGCGCAAATGTAAAACTGGTATTTGATAATACCGACCGCGCGCTCAATCTCGACTTCGACGAAGTAACGCTCGAGCGCGTCGTCTACCGCGACGGCGCCAATGATTATCTGCTCAACGGCAGCCAAGTACGCCTGCGCGATATCGCCGAGCTTCTCTCCCAAGCCAATATCGGCGCATCGGGGCACCATATTATTTCCCAGGGCGAGGCGGACCGCATCCTCTCTGCTGGCAGCCGCGAGCGCCGCGAAATGATCGAGGACGCGCTGGGGCTCACTGCATTTTTGTACAAGCGGGAAGAGGCCGAGCGCAAGCTCGAGAAGGCGGCCGAGAACATGCGCGAGGTCGAGAGCCTGCGCCGCGAGCTGATGCCGCACCTCAAGTTCCTCGCAAGCCAGGTAAAGAAGATCGAGGAGGCGCAGGCGTTGCGCGACAGCCTGGCGCAGATGTATCTCGAGTATCTCAAGCGCGAGCATGTCTACCTTACGGCTGCACGCGGCGAACTTGCTGAAGAGAACGAGGCGCCCGCGCGCGAGCATGAAGAACTCGATCAGCGCATCGAGCACTTGCGACGGGAGCTGGCGCACAAAGGCAAGACAGACGCACGCACCCACGACCTCATCGAGCTTGAAGCGCAAGGGAGAGACCTCTCCCGCCGGCGCGACGCCGCGGCGCGCGAGCTGGGCCGCATCGAGGGCGAGTTGGCAGCGCATGAGCGCATGGCGCAGCGCAGCGAAACAAGCGTGCCTATGGCGGAAGCGGAGACCTTCGCCACCCGGGTCCAGGAAGAGCTCGAAGCATTCAATGCCTTAGAGGGCCAGCCGCTGCGCGCGCGTATCGCGGCGCTGATCATATTGGCCAAAGATTTTATGCGCCGCATCAAAGAGCGCTCTTCGCCCGCCGGCCATGACCAAGACGCGCTCATGCGCAAAAAGGCGGAGCTGGAGCAGGATATGGCCGAGCTCCAAGCCGGCGAGGAGCGCGTCTCGAGGCAGGTGGCCGAGCTGCGAGAAAGCATCGAGAGCGAGAAGGACGCCTCGCGCGAAGCGGAGCGCGAGCTCTTCAGCGCGATGGCGCATCGCAGCGAGCTTGCCGCTGCGCTCGCCGCAATCAAGAACAAGCGCGAGCTGCTCGCGCGCGAGGAGGACGCCTTCAAGGCCGAGTTCGCAGAGGCGGGCGCGCTCCTGGGCCGCGAGGTGCTTGCCTATGAAGAGTACGACGTGCGCGCCCCCAATGGCGAGCGCATCGAAGCGTCCGACATGCTTGAAGAGTCGCGCGAGCGTCAGTTCGAGCGCCGCAAAAAGCTCGAGCGCACGAAGATTAAATTAGAGGAAATCGGCGCGGGGAACTCGAGCGACGTATTAAAAGAGCACCAGGAGACGACCGAGCGCGACCAATTCCTCGCGCGCGAGCTCTCCGACATCGAGGCGTCGTCAGAGAAGCTCCATCAGCTGATCGATGAATTGACCGAGACGCTCGAGAGGCGCTTTAGCGAGGGCATCGACAAGATCAATGAGGAGTTCGACCGCTTCTTCAAGCTCATGTTCGGCGGCGGCACGGCAGCGCTCCAGATCGTCAAGGAAGCGAAGCAGAAGCGCGCGAGCATAGTACTCATGGAGGAGGAAGACGCCGACGACTCGCGCGGAGAGTCTGCTGATGACGAAGAGGTAGAAGAAGGCATCGAGATAGAGATCTCGCTGCCGCACAAGCGGATTAAGGGCCTCCACATGCTCTCGGGCGGCGAGCGCGCGCTCACCTCGATCGCGCTTATCTTCGCGATGAGCCAGGTCAACCCGCCGCCGTTCCTGATCCTCGACGAGACCGACGCTGCGCTCGACGAGGCCAACAGCCGCCGCTACGGCGACATGATCGAAAACCTCAGCCGCAAATCGCAGCTTATTTTGATAACCCACAACCGCGAGACAATGTCCCGCGCGGGCATCCTCTACGGCGTCACGATGGGCAGCGACGGCGTATCAAAGCTCTTGTCAGTCAACTTCGAGCAAGCCTCAGCGGTGGCGAAGTAAAAATTCTGTGGTATAAAGAGGAGAATTCCGCAAAGGGCGGAAGTGAACATTTTCTAGGGAGAATCTAGATGCAGCAGGCTCCGGTAGAGGTGCAGACCGCAGACGGGTCGTTTTTGGTCTCAAGGAGGAACGACAACACGTTGTGCTGTCAGCGCAAGACGCCCCTCGGCACGGAGGAGATCGCGTACTGGAACGATATCCCCGAGAAGTCCCGGCCGGACATCCAGCGTGCCGTCGACGATCTCACTCGCGGGCCGGTGTTTAATTCGGTCGCGAATAATAATTTCCGCTGGGATTAGGCCAGTTCGAAATCGAGGG
>DASZPE010000003.1:0-6484 GCA_035550415.1 Minisyncoccota bacterium
GTAACTAGTCTCTTTCCAAGAAGCGTTTTTACAAAATCCCCAGGCTCTCCTGGGGATTTTGTTTTTTCCTGTATACTTAACTCTGCATGCACAGACTTTTGTTCCCCAAGGCCAAAGGCTTCACCCTCATCGAGCTCATGGTCGTGATCGCGATCATCGGCATACTCTCGAGCATCGTGCTCGTGAGCCTTAGTGGGGCCAAAAGCAAGGGCCGCGATGCTAAGCGGATTAGCGATATTAAGAATCTCCAAATCGCGCTCGCAGAGTATTACACCGACAATAACAAATATCCGACAACGCTTTCTAGCCTCGCCCCTAGCTATATATCAGTGATACCGCAGGACCCAAGTAATACCGCATATTTTTATAGAGCCTACGATACGAGTGCAGGTTCAGGTTTGTGTTCCAACGCTAGTTATCCGCCAATCAAATATCACCTCGGAGCTTTACTTGAAGGTACGATTAACACAGCTACTTTAAGTGATGACGTTAACTACAATGGTGTGCCATCGGGATATACAGTGTGTACCGGTTATAGCAATCCTACGGGAGACTTTCTCGGCAACTCTACAGATTGCAATAGCACTGCAGCGGGTGCAGGTCTGGACCAATGCTACGACGTAACCAATAACTGATGCAGAGCGACTTTATTCTTCCGATTGCGGCGGTAGTGCTGGGCGCGATACTCGGGAGCTTCCTCAACGCCCTCTCGTACCGCTTCAACACCGGGCGGGGGATGGGCGGGCGCTCGTACTGCGACACCTGCGGCCACACGCTCTCGCCGCTGGACCTTGTACCCGTCTTCTCGTTCATTTTCCTCGGCGGCCGCTGCCGCTATTGCTCCGCGCGCATCAGCGTGCAGAACCCGCTCGTCGAGGTTGCGGCTGCGGCGCTCTCGCTCATGGTCTACTTGGCCCACCCCGACCCGCTCGCCTACGCGCTCTGGCTCGTCGTGTGGATGACGCTCCTTTTTGTCGTGGTCTACGACCTCCGACACACCATCATCCCGTGGTCGTGCTCCATACTGCTCGCCATTCTCACTTTCGCCGCACTCTTCGTGTCGTCCAGCTGGTTCTCGGTCCACTTCGCTATACCCAGCGTGTGGGCGCTTGCGGCCGGGCCGCTGCTCGCGGCGCCGCTGACGCTCCTCTCGCTTGTCTCGCGCGGGCGGTGGATGGGCTGGGGCGACGGCGCGCTCGAGGTGAGCCTGGGCTGGATGCTGGGTCTGTCGATGGGCGCGACCGCGCTTATGCTCGCGTTCTGGATCGGCGCCGCTGTGGGCATTATCCTTATGACGCTCAAAAAAGGCCTTACAATGAAGAGCGAGCTTCCGTTCGCGCCCTTTCTGGTACTGGGGGCGCTCGTGGCCTACTTCTTCCATGTTGATTTTTTCTCCTCAGTCGCGTTCCTCTTCCAAGGCTAGGCCTTTCGGCCCCGCCCGGGGCAGGGGCTTTACGCTGATCGAGCTCATGGTGGTCGTGGCGATCATGACCATCCTTACCGCCGTGCTCCTCCTGCAGCAGAAGAAATTTGATAGCTCGACTCTGCTGCGCAGCCTCGCGTACAGCGTCGCGCTGTCGGTGCAGCAAGCGCAGACCTACGGCACCAGCGTGCGGCAATTCGGCACCAGCCTGAGCGGCTTCTCCTACAGCTACGGCGTGTCATTCACGACCGGCGACCTCACGACCAATAACTCATATACGCTCTTTGCCGATACGAATAGCAACGGCCTTTACGACTCCGCATCGGGCGAGCAGGTGCAGCAATTCAGGATTTCTCCCGGCTACGGCGTCGTGAAGTTCTGCGGCATAGTCAATTCGAGCACCCAAGATTGCAGCGACGGGAGCGGCGGCGGCACGCAGATTTCCTCGCTCGGCATTTACTTCAAGCGTCCCAGCACCGATGCGCAGTTTGCTACCGATGCGGTAGGGCACACGTACTGCGCCGCATATGTCGAGATCGATGGGCCCGACCAGACCAACTTCCGCAATATCGAGGTGACGACTGCGGGGCAGATACTCGTAACCGGATTAAACGCAACCGTGAGCGGCTGCTGATATATGAAGAGGGGATTCACGCTTATCGAGCTTATGGTCTCAGTCGCGATCTTCTCGGTCGTGATGACGCTCGCGCTCGGCTCGCTCCTGTCGATCTCGACCGCCGAGCGCAAGGCCGAAACGATCCGCACCGCGGTGAGCAACCTCGGCTTTGCGCTCGACTCCATGACCCGCTCCATCCGCACGGGCATCAACTACCATTGCGGTACCTCGGGTACGGTGACGCAGCCGCAGGATTGCGGCTATACGGGTGACACTCCTTATAGTACCGGGCAGACATACTTTGCCTTCCAGGGTGTGCCGGGCTCGATACAAGGCTGCGTGACAGGCGCAACCTGCACGGTCGAGTATCAGCTTGTCTCGACCGCGTCCGGATGCGGCCAGACCGGCACGAGCGTCGGCTGCATCAAGCGCCGCGTTACCAACACATCGTCGTATGACAGCGGCTGGCTTCAGATCACGAGCCCCGATGTGATCATCACCGGCCTCACGTTCTATACCATCGGTTCGTGCGCCAGCAATCCGCCGTCGGGCTGCAACTCCGGCGCTGCCGATCAGATACAGCCCAAGGTTGCCATTACGCTCAGCGGTTACGCGCAGGTGAGCGACACGCAGCAGAGCGCCTTCAATATCCAGACCAGCGTGACGCAGCGCGTCTTCGACCAATAATATGAAAGGATTTACGCTTATCGAAACTCTGGTTGCCGTGCTGCTGCTCAGCGTTGCTATTGCCGGCCCGCTGACGATCGCGGCGCGCGGTGCCAACGCCGCGCAGATCGCCAAAGACCAGATCATTGCCTACTACCTGGCGCAGGATGCGGTCGAGTTCGTGCGCTTCGAGCGCGACAGTTCATGCTTGCCCTCTTCGCCGTGCTCCTCGACCGGGACGCCGCCCGCGTGGCTCGCAGGGCTGAGCAGCGCTCCGCTGACGTCGTGTGTAAGCACCGACGGGAGCGTGGCGTGCTACGTAGACAGCAGAGCCAACCAGACGGGCAGCTGCCTCGGAAACAATTGCTCGTCGCCTATTAAATACGACAACGCCTCGGGCCGCGGCTACTATGTATCCGTGCCTCTCAAATCTCCTTACACCGCCTGTTCAGGGACCACCTGCACCACAACGACGTTTACGCGAACGGTCAGGATTACCTATGCCGCTGCCACTCCTGACGAAGCGCTCGTTACCGTCACGGTCAACTGGACTGACGTCGGCGGGCTTGCGCATGCCGTTACTATTACCGAGGATCTCTTCAATTGGGAATGATATGAGCAAGAGAGGATTCACAGCATTCTTCGCGGTACTGGTCGCAAGCCTCGCGCTTGCGGTAGGGCTCGCGATCTACGACCTACTATCGCGCGAGCTCGCGCTCTCGCAGGTGGCGACGCAATCGCAATACGCGATCTTCGCCGCCGACACCGGCGCCGAGTGCGCGCTGTATTGGGATAATAAATACACGGGCGCGACGGCGCCAAGCGTCTTCGGCACGTCATCAACGGCGAGCTGGGGCACGTCTCCGGTCAAGTGCAACGGCATCGATATCACGACGATGGGGCCGCCTGCGGTCGATTGGAATTCATATACCGACCCCACGCTGTATAACTGTCCTGCAAGCCCCGGGAGCGCGTGGTGTATCGCCAGCAGCGCCAATGCCGCAACGACGACGTTCTCCATGACGATGACCTCCGGCAGCCAGACCGCGTGCGCGACGGTCGTGGTCGCCAAGTCGGGCAATCCGGCGCAGACAACCGTCATTTCGCACGGCTACAATACCTGCTCGGCATCAGGCGGCGTGCGGCTCGAGCGCGCGCTCCAGGTAAACTACTAACCATCCCCGGTTGGAGTATAGTGAAGGCATGAGCGTGCCCAAGGACATCCGCGACCGCTACGAAAAGCTGAAGGGGAGCATCAACCGCTACCGTACGCAGTACCACGTCTACGACCGGGAGGAGATCCCGGAGGCCGCGCGCGACTCGCTCATGCACGAGCTCTCCGAGATAGAGCGCCAGTATCCCGAGCTCATTACCCCCGACAGCCCGACGCAGCGCGTGGCCGGCGAGCCTCTGCCGCAGTTTGTGAAGGTGCGCCACAAGGTGGAGCAGTGGTCCTTCAACGATATTTTCAACGAGGAAGAACTGCGCGAGTTCGATGCGCGCATCAAGCGCATGCTGGGCGTCGAGCGCGCAGTCGAGTATGTCTGCGAGCTCAAGATCGACGGCCTCAAGATCATCCTTGAGTACCAGAAGGGGATCCTCACGACCGCCGCCACGCGCGGCGACGGCGTCGTCGGCGAGGATGTAACCCACAACGTGCGCACAATTGAGTCCGTGCCGCTCGTACTCGAGCGGCCCATCGACGTCATCGTCGAGGGCGAGGTATGGATGAGCGAGAAAAATCTCCAGAACCTCAACAAAGCGCGCGCGAAGGATGATGAGCCTCTCTTCGCCAACCCGCGCAACGCTGCCGCGGGCTCGATCCGCCAGCTCGACCCTGCAGTCGCCGCCGCGCGGAAGCTCGACACATTCATCTATGACGTCGCCGAGACTAGCGAAGCGCTGCCCTCCACCCAGGAAGAAGAACTGCAGTATCTGCGCGGGCTGGGCTTCAAAGTAAATCCGAATTTCAAAAAGGTTGGCAGCGTCGAGGACATCCTGCGCTTCTGGCACGATGCTCAGACGCACCGCAAGACGCACGGCTATTGGATCGACGGTATCGTTATCAAGGTCAACCGCCGCGATTATCAGGAGGAATTGGGATACACCGGCAAGGCGCCGCGCTTCGCGGTCGCATTCAAGTTCCCGGCAGAGCAGGTAACGACGATCGTCGAAGATATCGCGCTTCAGGTGGGCCGCACGGGCGTACTCACGCCGGTGGCGCATCTCAAGCCGGTGTCGGTCGCGGGTACGACGGTCTCGCGCGCCACGCTCCATAACGAGGACGAGATCAGGAGGCTCGATGTGCGCGTAGGCGACACGGTGATACTCCAGAAGGCCGGCGATGTCATCCCCGATATCGTCAAAGTGCTTACTGAATTGAGAACGGGCAAGGAAAAAGTATTCAAATGGCCTACCCATGTCGCCGAGTGCGGTGGCGACGGGGCGATCGAGCGCATACCCGGCGAGGCGGCGTGGCGGTGCGTGGCGCGCGACTCCTTCGCGGTCAAGCGCCGCGTACTGCGGCACTTCGCGAGCCGGGGTGCTCTCAATATCGAAGGGCTCGGCGAGTCGACCGTCGACGCGCTGCTTGAGAGCGGCCTGGTAGTCAACTTCGACGACTTCTTTACGCTCGAGGAGGGCGATGTGCTCACCCTCGAGGGCTTCGCCGAGGTCAGCGCCAAAAAGCTCATTGCCTCGATCGCCAAGACCGCCAAGCACGTACCGCTCTCGCGGCTCATCACCGGCCTCTCGATCCCGCATGTCGGCGAGGAGACGGCGATACTCCTGGCGCAGAATTTTAAAACAATCGACGACGTTGCCGAGGCGGGCGCGGAGGAGCTTGAGGGTATCAGCGGCATCGGCGAGGTCGTGGCAGAGGCGATCCATCAGTGGTTTGCCGACAAAGAGAATAAGAAATTGATCGGACGGCTTAAAAAAGTCATCACCATTGTTTCCGAAAAGGCTGCCGCACGCGCGAACCGGCCCTTGGCCGGCAAGACATTCGTGCTGACCGGCGGCCTCTCTACTCTTTCCCGCGACGAAGCGAAGGAGAAGATCCGCGCACTCGGCGGCGATGTGTCTTCATCGGTATCGAAGAATACGAGCTATGTCGTGGCGGGGGATGAGGCAGGGTCCAAGCTCGACCGGGCGCGCGAGCTCGGCGTGCGCGTCGTAACCGAGGAGGAATTCCTCAAAATGCTCAAATAAGCTAGTATAGGCAGCATGATATCGAAGGAAGACGTCGAGGGTCTCGCCGAGCTCGCGCGGCTCACGCTCAGCGAGGAGGAGAAGGCCGCCCTGCAAAAGGACATCTCGAATATCCTCGAGTATGTGGGCCAGGTATCGAGCGTACCGCTCGCGGCCACGGGCGAGGTGCCCCTCAATCACAACGTCACACGGGCGGACGTGCCGCGTGCGGCTGGTGATGCGCTCATAGATAAAGAAGAGACGCTGCGCGCGGCCTTCCCCAAGCGCGAAGGCGCGTACAACGTCGTGCGCAAGATAATCCAAAAAGATGAGTAACGACCTCGCCGCACTTTCCATAACCAATGCGCGCGCCAAGCTCGATGCGCGCGAGATAACGGCGCTTCAGCTTGCGCAGGCTTGCAAGGCCAACATCGACGCGCGCAACAAAGAGCTCAATGTCTTTCTCGAAGTCTTCGACGACATCGAGGCGCAGGCCAAGGCCGCCGACGAGCGCATCGCCAGGGGAGAGACGACGCCGCTGCTGGGCATCCCGCTTGCGATCAAAGACAACATCTTGATAGAAGGCCGCC
>DASZPE010000004.1:0-4855 GCA_035550415.1 Minisyncoccota bacterium
CGCGAACGGGCATTAGTAAGTAATCATAGGAATTATCATTATGAGTACTCTACGAACTAAGATACCGTTCGCGCTCGCGGGCATCGTCGCCGCGGCAGCGGTGGCGCTGAGTCTCGGCACCCTCGTCAAAGCCGATACGGCGCCGGCCGTGACCACGACCGTGGTTAACGGCAGCAATGTATCGCTCACGTCAGCGATGGTCGGCACGCCCCTCCAGGCGAGCGTCGCGGTCGCCTCGTCGTCGACGACCACCGTTCCGACCGGTACGGTTATTGTCAGCCTCTATAACGGCACCAGCTGCAGCGGTACTCCGGTCAGCCAGACCGGCGTCGCTCTTGCAAACGGCATAGCCCAGTCTGCAACTACGACGCTCCCGGCGGGAGGCATGTCGTATTTCGTCAGCTACGGCGGCGACGCGAACTTCGGCGCGGCTAACGGCACGTGCGTAGCGGTCACTGCGACCAATCCTGCCGCCTATACGCCAACGCTGTCACTTATGCTTTCCAGCACGAGCGTCGCGGCGGGCACGTATGTCTACGCGGTCCCGCATATCTCCGCCGCTTCGCGGGATGCAACCGGTACCGTGCAGTACAATGTTTACTCCGATAACGCGTGCACTGCGTCGTATCTCAATGCAGGCTCGCAAACGGTAACGAGCGGCAGGATCCCGAACTCGGCGTCCTATCAGTTCAATACGCCGGGGACGTATTACTGGCAAGCGGTGTATACCGGCGACCAGTATGACGCGATGGCGACCAGCACCTGCACCGGCGCGATGCTGACCGTTGCCGCAACCTCGTCGACGCCGACCACGACGCCCAACAGCATCAGCGGCACCTTCTATAACGACCAGAACGGCAACGACACGCAGGACGGCAGCGAGCCGGGCCTCTCGGGCTGGACCGTGTGGCTCCATAGCGGCGCCGGCTACAATGCGCCTATTACGGCAACCGCTACGACGGATTCGAGCGGCCATTACTCGTTCAATAATCTTGCGGCGGGGACGTACTTCGTCGAGGAGTCTGAGCCCGCGGGCTGGAATCAGACGAGCTCCGACACCAAGGTGGTGCTCAATTCCTCCCACACCTCCGCCGTCGTGAACTTCGCCAACATGCAGAAGGCCACGACAACGCCCTCGGGTGGCAATGGCCAGGGCGATGGCGACAATGACGGCGACGACAACGGCTCTGGCAACAACTGGAATAACGGCAACCACTGGGGCTGGTTCCCGTTCCACGGGAACATCGGAAGCTGGTTCCACTTCGGCAACAATGGCAAGAATAAATAAGTAGACTTCTTGCTCACGCAAAAACCCGCCCCCGGCGGGTTTTTGCTATACTACCGCTATGGATACCGAAGAAATCGTGCTGGGCGGCGGGTGCTTTTGGTGCACGGAGGCTATTTTTACCATGCTCAAGGGGATTGTGTCGGTCGAGCCCGGCTACAGCGGCGGGCATATAAATAATCCGACGTACGAGCAAGTCTGCGGCGGCGACACGGGTCATATCGAGGTCATCCGCATCGTGTATCATCCCGACTTGCTCGCATTTGAGGAAATCCTCCAAGTCTTCTTCGAGACGCACGACCCGACAACGCCCAATAGGCAGGGCAACGACGTGGGGCCGCAGTATCACTCGGCGATCTTCTACACCACCGAGCGGCAGAAGGAGAAGGCCGAGCACTATATCAAATTGATCGCCAAGAAATACACGAAGCCGATTGTCACGACCGTCGCGCCGCTTAAAAATTTCTACAAGGCCGAAGACTATCATCAGAAGTATTACGAGAATCACAAAGACGCGGGCTACTGCCAGGTCATCATCGAGCCCAAGGTGGAAAAGGTACAGGAGAAGTTTGCGAACCTGCTCAAGAAATAGTACTCTTTTGCTGGATGTGGTTTCATCTTTCTTGAGGAGGACCTCATGAATGTTAGTTCATTAGCACTACGTTTCCAGGGATGGAGAACGGCTCGGCAGGAGGAACGTATCCGTCGCGCGCAAAGGGAATATAACGACCTGGTGGAGTGGAAGCGCAAGCAGGAAGAACGGGAGAGACGTATCGCCGAGTTCAATGCGAAGAGCCCCGATGAGCAGGCTACTATAGCGCTCGGCAAAGCGGATATATCTGTGTCAGCTCAGGAAATTATCGGCAAGCGGTGCGCGTTTACGTACCCCGAGGCGTTTATCGGTCCGAAGACGTTCATCACGAAAGTCGTCGGCATCAACGCTTCGTACTATGGCCTTGAGCTCGAGCTCGCGGCACTCCCCAGGGGTAAGGAGACACGGCTCAAGAATGACTGGTTTCTTGGTTGGTACTTCAAGTACTACAGCCCGGGGTCTCTTCTTGTACCTGGCGAGTCGGTCAAAGTCGACGTTGCCGACGTCGCGATACTCAATTAGCATCAAACTATAGTGCAAATGAAACCGCCGGGTTGCTCCGACGGTTTTTCTTTTATACAGTTTCCCTATGACCCGCGAGGAATTCGAGAAATTGGTTGCGGAAGAATTTCCCGACGCTATTCCGGAAAAGTTCCGCGCCAAAGTTGAGAATGTCGCTTTCCTGGTGGAAGACGAGCCGTCGGAGGAGGTCCGCAGGGAGGAGGGACTAGCGGATAACGAGACGCTGCTCGGGCTCTATCGCGGCATCCCGCACACCGCGCGCGGCGACTACTACGGGGTAGGGAATGTCCTGCCCGACACGATCACGCTCTATCAATGGCCGATCGAGGATGAGGCGGAAGCAATGCTCCAAGAAAATGACGCTCAGAGGGTACACGATTTTTCTGCTGAAAAATCGCTCGGTCCTCGCGCCGACGCGCTGCGGAGCCCCTCTGATTATCATTTTCTTTCGGCGGTTCGCTGGGTGATCCGCGAGACGATCTGGCACGAGGTCGCGCATCACTTCGGCATGAACGAACACGAAGTGCGCGAGCGCGAAGATGAACGCGACAGGGAATAGTGTATAGTAGGCTTATGAAGCAATTGCTGACGCCATTCTATATACTATCCGCCACGTTTGTCGGCATTGCCGACACGCTGTACCTCTCGTACTTCCACTATATGAACTTGATCCCGAGCTGCGCGATCGGCGGCTGCGAGATCGTGCTCACGAGCCCCTACTCCAGCCCCTTCGGCGTGCCGTTCGCCTATATCGGGCTCTTTTATTACGCCTCGATGCTGGGCTTGGCACTCCTACTGGCCTACGACCCGTACTCCAAGGGCCTTCGATTGGGAATGCTCCTATATACCGGCCTCGGGCTCTTGCTCTCGATCGGCTTTGAGCTCTTTCAATATTTCGTCATTCACGCGCTGTGCATGTACTGCGGCATCTCCGCAGCCACCACGCTGGTCCTCTTTTGTCTCGCCCTCTGGCATTGGCGCACGAGCAAGCAGGCTTACGCGTAGCTCGGCCGGCGGAAGCGCTTATACGTCTTCCACAATATATAGAAGAAGATGATCACGAAGACGGGGTAGAAGATCCCCGCGTGTCCGACGACATACCGCAAGAACGTGAGGATATAGTAGATGACCGATGCGAGGAGCTTCCATACGGTGCCCACAGGATTTGTCGATACGGTGGTCGTTGATTCGCCCAAGACTTGGCCCGGGCTTTTGCCGCCCGATTGCTCGCTGGCCCAGGCGGTGCCCTGGTCGAGGAGGTCGGCTGCTTTACTGCGCGCAGCGTCGATCGTCGAGAAGACTGGCTGCGTAATGTTGGCCGCGGTCGGAGAGTACTGCGCGATATCGTTCTGGATTGCTTGCGAGGACTCGACGCTCGCATCTTGCGTCGTACCCGTTGACGCCGGCTGCGGCTTGGGGTTGATGACGAAGACGGCGGACTCTTTCTCAACCACGGCATTGTCGGCGCCGGTGAGCTCGGCTATGACCGTGTGCGTGCCCGCGCTCGGCTTCCACGAGACCGACACGGCATTGGCGCCGCCCGCGGCTATGGTAACGGATACGCCGCCGATCTTGGTGCTGCCGTCAGTAAAGACGACTTCGCCGGCGAAACTGACGCCGGTATCGTTGGAGACGACTGTGTGGATAAGCACCGTGTCGCCCTCGGTAACCGGCGTCTTCGAGAGAAAGAGCGACTCCTTGGCAAAGCCCGCCGCCGAGGCGGTTGCGGGTAGAAGTGTTAATAGCACTATCAAGAGCCCGATGCGCTTCATGCTAGAATTATGCCATGGATTTCTTGAGGAAATTGAAGGACCACTTCATACCCTCCAAGCGCAATGTCTACCGCCCGCATATGCTGCGCCGGCCGTGGCTGCTCTTCTTTCTCACTATCGTGCTTACGTCCGAGGCGGTCTTCGTAGCAAACCTTATCGCGCGGCAGTCGGCATTCAACTTCGTCGCGGCGGTGCTCCCGGGCGAGGTGATCGCGCTTACCAACGACCAGCGCTCGGCCAACAGCGTCGGCCAGCTTACCGAGAATGCCGACCTCGACGCCGCGGCGCAGGCCAAGGCCGAGGATATGGCCGCGAAGGGGTACTTCTCGCATGTGGGGCCCGACGGCAAACAGCCATGGGATTGGATCACCAGCTATGGCTATTCCTACCAGGCGGCGGGAGAAAATCTGGCCGTGCGGTTTGAAGATTCCTCGAGCGTTGTGAGTGCGTGGATGGCGTCGCCGACTCATCGCGCCAATATCGTGAAGCCAGTCTATACCGAGATCGGCGTTGGTGTGGCGCAAGGCATGTACCAGGGCGCGCCGGCGACCTACGTCGTGCAATACTTCGGCGAGCCGCGGGAGGCGGGCTCGCCAGCGTCGGCGAATGCGGGTACGCAGCAGCCCGTATCTGCTTCTGCGCAGACGCCCGCAGGTGCGGAAGTTGCCGGCGCGGAGACAGAGA
>DASZPE010000005.1:0-17922 GCA_035550415.1 Minisyncoccota bacterium
TGACCGCAGCTGGGGCATGCAGCTTCGCGAGAATCAAGTAGTTCGGAACGAGCGGCTGCGTAGCCAGCTGCCACTCGAGCCAAAGACGGGATTTTGCCGGCATGTATCTCCTCCGTACCGAGCTGTTTATCCGGAGATACAATACTTAATTTTTTATGAAAGTCAATAGAAGACCGCAACCATAATGAGGAACCACGCGAGGCCCGACAGGCGCAGGCCCCAATCCTTGAGAAGCAGCCGTTCGGGATACTCGGCCGCCTGCCCCTTCAGCGCCAGATGAAGATAGCGGAGTATCGCGGCAAGCACGGGTGTGGTCGAGTACACCGCGATCGGCGACGAAACGCCGAGCACGCTGTAAACGCCGTAAAAGACGACCACCAGCCCCGCGCTGAGGAAGAGCAATCCCTCAAGAAAGCGCTCGGGATATTCCGCCAGCACGCTGCGGCTGCGGCCGAGCATCTTCTCGGCGTAGCGTTTGGCTGCGACAAGAAACAGGGCGAGGAAAATGATCGCGAGCACGATCCATGCCGAGAGCGGCACATTCCCCGCCATGCTCCCCGCAAGCACGCGCGCGAAGTAGAACCAGATGAACCCGAGCATCTCGACCATCGGCACGCGCTTGAAGTACGTGCTGTACGCGACCGACGAGACGCCGTACACGATGCTAATAAGGACCGCGCCCGGCGCGTATATGAGCAGGAAGCCGAGCGCCGCGAGCGCGAGCGCCGCCGCGAGCGCGAGCGCCATGCCGACCGTCACCGAGCCCATCGCAAGCGGACGGAACTTCTTGTGCGGATGCAAGCGGTCGGCGGCGACATCGAGCACGTCGTTGACGATATAGCCCGCGCTCGCGATAAAGCAGAACGCAACGAACGCCGCGGTCGTCGCGGAAAGGATTGAGGGATTGAAAAATTCCCGCGCGAAGAAAAGCGGCGCGAATACGAGTATGTTCTTGACCCATTGCGTCGGGCGCATGAGATGGAGCGCGTTCCAGGCGTACGCGGCGATGTCGTCGACTGCGTGCGCGACGCGGTCTGCGATGCTGTCACGCTCGCCGACGAGCCGCTCGACGCGGATAAACCGCGCGCGGGTAAAGAGCGCGAGCAATCCGTCGGTAAGAACTTTGTCGCCGATGACGACGAGAGCCTCTTTGCGCACTACGCCGTGCAGAGTAGCCGGATGCGGCTTGCGATAGGGCGTATCGAGATACGCAATGCCGAGGCTCGCGGCGATAAGCGCGTCGCGCGCCCGGTCGCCGCGGTTGGAGAGAAGATAGACGTCGTTGTGCTCGCGGAGCTTCGCGGCAGCCGCGACAAGCAGCGGGTCGACGATCGTGCCGCCGGGCACGGTGAGCGTCCCGTCGATGTCGAGTATGACGGTCGCGCCCTTGATATCTCCGATATCCTGCAAACGCATAACAGGACTGTTGTACTACAAAATCCTATTTATAACAACAGAAACCAGCAGCGCGTCAAGGTCTTTATTACGCCTGCGAGCCTTTGAGGAGTACGAGGAGTATGCCCGTGAAAATAAGTACGTAGCCCGCGAGCTGCCAGATGCTGACGCCCTCGTGGAGCGCCAGCGCCGCGTAGCCGAGCACGATGACGAAGCTCCCTCCCACCATGACCGGATACGCCACGGTGAGCGGCAGCGACTTGAGCGCGAGCCAGTAGAGGATGACATTGATACCGAATGCCGCAAGCCCCGCAATGAGGAGCTTGTGCTCGAGAATAAGCGCACCGACGCCGCGGTCGAGCGACAGCGGCGCCGAGGCTGCATCGACCTTGAGCAGGATGCTCGCGAGCGCGTTGATGACAAATGCGAGGAATAAATATATATATGGCATACAGAGTAAGTATACGCGCTACGCGCGCATCGCGCTCGCGAGCCGCCCGCCGAGGCTGGAGAGGCTGTTTTCTTGCGCCGCGCGGCGCAGCGCTGCTTTCTGCTCTTCCCTTTCGGTTTCGCTAAGCGAGAGCTCTTTTTCCAGAGCGGCGGCGAGCGATCTTTCATCCGTGACCGGAGCGCCGCCGACACGCTGTGCCCAATCCCGGCTCGCGGCAAGCACGAGGCACCCGCAGGCCGCAGCCTCGAAGAGCGTCTTGTCGTACATGCCGCTCGCGCCCAAGTTGACGAATATCTCGTGCGCGGAGAAAATCGCCGGGCCTTCGGCGGGCGCCGTGCCGAGGTAGAACTTCACGGCGTCGGCGAGTCGCAGTTCATCGACGCGGCGCTTAAGCATCTGTAAAAATTCCTCGTCTTTGGGAAGCGGCGTGCCGTAGATATCCGCGCTGAATGCGAGCCCCTTTTGGCGCAAGATACCCAGCGCTTCCACCAGCATGTCGGGCCGCTTGGAGGGCGACATGCGCGCGTAGAAAAGTATCGAGCGCGGCGTGCGGCCGGCACTCATATCGCGGTAGAGCGCAGTATCGACGCCGGTCGGCATGAGTTCCGTCTTCCTATATTTCGCCGTATAAGAAAACCTCGACGTGCAGAAGACGTGCGTGCAAAACAGGGCTGCAATATCGGTAAGCAAGCTCCCGGCATAGTGGTTGCGCCACATATAGATGCGCTTGCCGAACAATTTCCAAAGCCAGCCTGCGGCGAGAATATATTCTTGGTTCATATGCACGAACACAGCGTCGTAGTCGCTCCGGCAGGCGATCGCATAGCGCACGAGACGCCACAGCCGCGTCGGGCGCGACGTATTTTTTTCTTTGCCGAGGCTCATGATACGCACATTCTGCGGCAGCGCATGCGCCCCCTCCTTTAGGCAGATAACCGTTATCTGCTCGAAGTGCTTCGAGAACTCTTCGACCCACGCATGAAAGAAGCCCAGATACGGGTCGTTGCGGTCTACTACTTGCGTGCAGATGAGAAGTTTCATTGTTTGGCGCGCGCTTTGCGGCGCGGCGCGTGCCGCTGAAGTGCGGCGCGGCCGTGGACGCCCGCGAGGAGGTCGAGATCTTTGCCGGAGGCAACAAGAAGGTCGATGTTCTTTTCTATCGCGGCATCAAAGAGCGCGCTCCCCCAGCGGTCGCCGCCGTGGCGCGCGTAGTACTCGGCGAGTGCGGCGACATCCTTGATAAAGCATACACCGCCGGCGCCGCGGCCGCGCTTGGCGCCCCTGTGCCCGCTGTCATGAAGCACCGCCAGGTGAGAGGGTCCGATGCGCGGATCAGCTGCGACCGCGGCTCGGACCGATTCGTAATCGCCGCCGATCGCTTCGGCCATTTCGTAGATAAGGTTCGCATACAATACTTTGAGGTAGAGGAAGAAGTTCCCCGCGTACTTGACCATCTCGGCGTCCTCAGCCAGCATCACCGCCTCAAACGGCGCGCGCGGCAAGGTCTTGAGCACTACTGCGGCCTTCTTCTTGAGCGCAGGGGTCATGCTACAGATGCCGACGATATTGCGCAGGGGCCGCGCCGCATTTTCTGCCGCCTGCTTGAGCACGAGGAATTCCGGCGAGTGCATCACGGTGATGCGCGGGAACTTTTTCTGCAGCCTGCGCGTGGTGCCCGGCAGGATCGTCGACTTAATCACTGCCGTAGCGCCTTTGCCGACAAGCCCGAGCGCGCTCTCGACGATAGAGTAATCAAAGCCTTTGATGGTAGTCGGCGTCGGCACCGCGATAAAGACGATATCGCAGTCCGTGATCTTATCCTTGTTGGCTCGGTAGGGCTCTTCGAGCGCATAGCGCACGACCGTATAGCCGCGCCGCTCGAAGTCGTCCGCGTAGCTCTTGCCGATAAACCCCTGCCCGATAAAGCCGATGGTCATGCGTATCGTAACTCCGTTACCGCGAGCTAAGTTGCACGAGGAAATCAAGGAGCTGCCCGCCGAGGGGCGTCGGCGAGTACCGCGTCGTCACCTTTGCATGCCCGCGCTCGGCAATCTCACGCGCATGCGCCGGGTCAGCCTTCAGCGAGCGGATCGCCTGAGCGATCGATTCGGGCGCATTGTCGATAAGCAGGAGGTCGGCATCGTCGAATATCTCGCGCACGGCGGGCGTATCCATGGTAATGACCGGCTTGCGCAATCCGAGACCTTCGTACACTTTGTTGGGCACGACGCGCTGCGCCTTGTTGGTGGCGCCGAAGATGCCGAGCACAACGTGCGCCTCGCGCGAGAGCGCCGCTACTTCTTCTGACGTCTTGCGGCCGACCTGCTCGATAGTAGTAAGGCCGTACTTCTCTATCAGCCCGTCGACCTTTTTGGAGAGCTGGCCTGAGCCGATGAAGCGGAAGCGGATGTCCGGCTCGTCGCGCAACAGCCGGGCAGCCTCGACGATCCGGTCGACGCCCTGGAGCGGTATATAAAATCCGTGGAAGCTCACGAGGAACTCGCGGCCCGCAGGCTCATGCTCCGCGGGATAAAATATCTGCTCCTGGATGCCGGTGTAGAGCACGAGCATCTTGCTCGCGCGCACGAACGGAAATCTGGACCAATATTTCTGGTCCTCAATGGTATCGACGACCATCGCATCGCACGCTAGGGCGCTGAGCCAATCGAGGATCCAGAGCTTCATTGCGCGCGGATGGTACCACGGCATCTCCTGCCGGTCGTTGACCGCGGCATCGAACATCGAGTAGAGCGCGTCCATGACAACCGGCTTGCGCGAGACAAGCTTCGCGACCAGTACGGGGCCGGGCGAAGGATGCGCGGCGTAGACGATATCGTACGCGCCGTCGAGCGCGCGCAGCTTCTCGCGCAAAATCTTGTAGCGGTTTTTGTCGCGCCAATCGGCGTGGCACTCGATTATCTCCGCGCCATTCGTCCGCAGGCCGCGAAGCAGGATGTCATTGCGCGGGTATGACGGGTCGTAGATGCCGAACCAGCAAACGCGCAATGCGCTCATAATACGTCCTTTATACCATCTTCGAGCCTTACCTGCGCGCTCCAGCCGAGGATTTCTTTTGCCTGGTCGGGCTTCTGGATGATGTGCTTGATATCGCCCTTGCGGTCGCCGATATAATTGACCGGCGCCTTGAAGAGTTCTTTGGCTACGTAGTTCATCGTCACGTTGCGGCCGGTGCACAGGTCAAGCGCGCCGGTGTAGGAACTCTTCGCCGCAAGAAGGTTAGCGCGCGCAATGTCGGAGACATGCGTAAAGTCGCGGCTCTGCTCGCCGTCGCCGGTAATAGTGATCGCTCCCTTCTCGCGCAACGCGGTGCGGAACGCGGCGAATACGTTGGGGCCGGGGCCGTCCTCGCGCTGGCCGGGGCCGTAGACGTTGGAATAGCGCAAGCACATCGTCGGCACGCCGTAGAGCTCGGTATAGACGTTGGCAATCGCCTCCATGGCAAGCTTGGACTGCTTGTAAGGCGTCTCTGCCGCGTAGACGATGTTTGATGACGAGAGCACGACGCGCTTCACATTCTTGCGGCGCGCGGCTTCAAGCACGTTAATCGAACCCATCACGTTGGTCTGGTAGCACAAGACCGGGTCGTCGACGCACCACGGGGTGCGCGCGATCGCCGCGGTATGGAATACGACATCCGCGCCCTCGAAGTACAGCTCGATCGCGTCGATATCGCGGATGTCGGCGACGAAGTATTGAACGCCGGGGATCTCCCGGCTGCCCATGAGCCCGCTGTCGATAACGCGGACGTTGTGCCCTTCCTTAAGAAGAAGCTCGGCGATATGCGAGCCGATAAAGCCCTTCCCTCCCGTGATGAGATAATTCATAGGGGGATTATACGGACACGGCGCAAAGCGTCAACCGAGCGCATAGATGCGGACCACTTCCCGCGCGTACGCGTCGCGCGGCAAGAGGCTGAGATTGAGATGACCCCGTACTCCCGATCTGAGAATGTGTACCGCCGCCGCGCCAAGCTCGGCGCGGGGCACGATGACCGCCCCCGCCTCGCGCGCGACGCCGACGTCCGGCGCCACGACTGCGACGCCCGCCGCGAGCGCCTCGACGATGCTCGCGCCGTAGCTCTCGTGGCGCGATGTCGATACGACGACATCCGCCATAGCGAGATACGCGGCCGGATCTTGCCAGCCGGCAAACTCTATATATTCGGCAAGCGACTGCGCGCGGGCGCGCAGTGCCGGCTCCAGGCTTCCCTTCCCCAACAATATCAGGCCGGCAGGCACTCCCGCTTTGCGCACCTCAGCCAAGATTTCAATCGCTTGCAGAGGATTCTTCTCCGCCTCGAAGCGGCCTATCCAGAGGATGACCTTCGTAAACCGGGGATGCGGCTTGTGCTCGCTATTTTTGAACCGCTCGATATCAATAAACACCGGCAAGACCGCGATCGGCGCGCGCAGATGCCACGATTCAAGAAAAGCTTTCAGCCTCTGCGACACCACGCGCACGGAGTCTGCGCGCCGCAGCACGAAGCGCGCGATGCATCTTTTCCACCATGCGTGCCCTGCCAAATCGGCATGCACTTGTATATTGAGTTTCGTCCCAGCGCGGCGAGCCGCAATGAGCGCCACAAGCCCGCGGAAGAACGGGTCTTGCGATGTAACAACATCGAAGCCGGAAGCGTCGGGCAGATGCACGCTCCCGCGGCCCCAGTAGACGACTTCAAGATCTCCGACCGCCTCGCGCTGGAGTTGTGCTCGATTGTATGCGTCCGTACCTGGCACGAGAGCATTGCGGTCGCCGCTTATCATGAGGACTTTCATAGGCTCTTACGTTTTGAGCAGCGATCGGTACATCGATATGAAGGATTCGACCACGATTGAAAGATCGTATTGTTTGGCATGCTCGAAGGCGCCTTTGGCAAGCCGGTTGCGCAACGCAACGTCCTCAATGACCCGCTTCATCGTGCTGCTGAGCGCCTGCTCGTCCATCGGGTCGACCAGGAGGCCTGCCACATTGTCGGCGATGATTTCGCGCGAGCCGCCCACGTCAGTCGACACTACCGGAAGACCGAAGTGCATGGCTTCAATAAACACATTCGGCAATCCCTCCTCAAGCGAGGACGAGACATAGAGCGTTGCCGTCTTGAAACGATCGTAAATTTCGCTTGAGGGAAGTATGCCAGTCAGTTCAACCCTGTCTTCGACCCCCTGCGCGCGGATCTCATCGCGTACAAGCTCTGCCTCGCGCTCATCGCCGCCGCCGATAAGCACGAGCCGCGCTTGCGGTATCTGCATGCGGGCGAATGCGCGCACAAGCATTGGAAGGCGTTTGTGCGGGATAAAACGGTTTGCAGAAATGACGATGGGAATATCGTCCGGCTGTTTTTCTTCATAGCCTCCGAGCGGCAGTAGAAGGCTGTTGGGTATGCGGCGCACCTGCTTATCGGTGCCGAGAAGCTCCTGTATGTTGCCGCGGCGGTACTCGGAGACCACCCATATGACTGTGAACTGCGAGAGCCCGAAGCGTTCCACCCAGGTGAGAAAGCGCGCGGAGAGCGAGGACGTATAGAGGTCGTGATATTCTTTGCCTTTGACTTTCGAGGTTGAGAGCGTTTCCCACACCCAGTCGCCCGCGAACTTGATGATGGTCGGTATGCCGAGCACGCGTGCAGCAACGCCGAGCCACAGCGAGAGCCCGCTTACGCTATGGCAATGAATAATATCCGGCCGCTCGCGGCTGATGACCCAGAGAAGATAGGGCGGCACCACGATCCACCGGATACACTTGTCGAAGAATAGGCCGGTAAACTTCCAACGATAACGATAGACGCGATAACCGTCCGGAGAAGAGATGCCGAACCGGTCGCCCGGAGTCACGACCGCAACCGCCACGCCTTTCTGCATAAGCGCCTGGCATAAGCTATGCGATTGCGTAGCCGGCCCACCTATGGCCGGAGGAAATATGGGCGCATACATTAAAATCTTCATACCACTTTTGCAAAAACTTTTTCGCGCATATCCTGCGCGATAGTGTCCCAGTTATACTTCTCACATACGAGCCTTTTTGCCGTTTCTACAACCCTCTTCGCCTTCTCGGGGTTTCTGAGGATATCTTCAACCGCGCGTGCGATCTGCCCGGGCGAGTCTGTGTCGACCGCCCAGCCGGTCGCGGGAAGGTCGGGGTTGCGCTTTGCATCGAAGAGAAAGTCGGCGATGCCGCCCTCCTGCGTCGCAATGACCGGCAGCCCCGCGGCCATCGCTTCGACGAAGGAGTTGCCGAAGCCCTCGGAGCGCGAAGGCCGTATGAATATAGTAGACGCTTGGAGATACGCCGGAAGCTCCGTGTGGCTTATCTGCCCGAGAAACCGCACGCGGGGCTCGACGCCAAGTTCGCGCGCGAGCGACCGGAGCATCGCTTCGTCAGGGCCGATGCCGAGCACCAGGAAGTGCACGCCGGGCAGCTCCGGCAGCGCGCGGATAACCGTATCGACGGCATTCTTGCGCACCAGGCGGGACGAGGTAACGAGTATTGTCTCGTCCTCGCGGATATCGAGCGCTTTGCGCACGGCGAAGCGGTCGTGCGGCCGCGAGAAATGCGCGACGTCGACGCCGTTCGGAACGATTTCGATCGGCCCAGCGAAGCCGCGCGTGCGCGCCCACGAGGCGAGGAAATTCGATATCGCCGAGACAACGCTCGCGCGCGTGAACGCGCGCGAGAAGAGCGGCCACAGCGGGCGCATCACCCGCTCGATATGCCCCAGCGGGTCGCCCTCCTGGAGCTCAAGCACGAAGGGCACGCGCGGCTTGAACATACTGAACAGCGCGGCCGGCACGCCCGCCGAGTGCGCCATCATCGCCCACGCCGCGTCGTAGCGGTACTTCCGGTTGAGCGAGAGCGCCTTGAAGGCCGCCGTGATCTGAAACATATATTTCACGTACTTCCAGGGGAACTTCTTGAGGTCCTGGATCGTGATGCCGCGCTTGCTAAGCCCGATGCGGTGCACGAGCACGTTGCCGACCTTCTCGACCCTGGGGAGCGAGCGGTCGAAGCGCAGCGTAATCATATGGAACTCGATGTCGCTGATGCGGTCGGTCTTTTCCTTGATAGCCACCGCGTCTCCGCCGATGAATGCGGGGTAATAAGCCAGCGTAAAGATGAGGATTTTTTTCTTCACACGTTTAGCGTACGGCTTTGCTTAGCAAAAAGAAAGCGGTTATCGCGCTTCAGTGAGCAGGCTCTGTATATACGCCTCCAATTCATGCTTGGGCTCCCAGCCGAGCGCGCGGGTCTTCTCGGTCTCGAGTATCGAGTCCATGCGCGTGCCGGGCAACGCCGGAGCCATGACAATCTCACCTCCGAACAGCTGCGCTACCTCAAGTATGGTGTATGCGCGCTCGTGCCCGATGCCGAAGTTATCTCCCTCGCCCTGCTCGCCGATGAGCACGAGTGCATGCACGATGTCATGCACGTGCGTAAAGTTGCGTTTCTGTGTCCCCGGCGCAGTCACAGTGAGCGGCTCGCCGCGCAGGCGCTTCTGCCGGAATATCTCGACGACCGTACCGTACTTCCCTGCGCGCTCGCGTGGGCCGTACACGTTGTAGAAGTACGTGATAGCGTACGGCACGCCGTACCAGGCGCCGTAGTTCTTTACGAGCTCGGTGTTGCTTGCCTTGCTCCAGGCGTACGGGCTCTGCGTGCGGCCGAGCCCGCCGTCGGCGAACTTGGTCGAGGAACCGGCGTAGACGATCTTGCAGCCGCGCTTGCGGCAGAATTCGAGCACTGCGGCCGTGCCGACTTTATTGAAATCCCATACGAGATGCGGGTCGTTGAAGCTCTGGTCGACGCGCGAATACTCGCCGAGATGATAGACGATATCCGGCGTCTCGGGGACGAGCGTCTCGAGGTCTTTCGTGTGGCCGGCGCGGTACTCCGCGCCGGGGATATGATTATCGACCGAGCCGGTGAAATAGTTATCGATGCTAATAACCCGGTGCCCCATGGCAACCAGGCGCTCGACAAGATGCGAGCCGACAAAGCCCGCTCCGCCGGTTACGACGATTAATTTTTTATCCGTATCTGCTGCCATCACAAAGCCATATTCTGCAATATTTTCCGCTAATTTTCAACTATCTGAAACTCGGCTTCGGCTCCACTGGTTTCCACCTCTCTTGGGCGATTTTGCATGCGGGCATAGATCGCGCCGGCGATGCCAAGCAGGATCACTCCGCCGAGGCCCGTTACCCACAGCGCGAGCGGCGGGATGGCCGGTACGCCCGCCGCGGCTGCCGAAGCTCCGGGGTCCGCATACGAGAGATTGCTGGATGTGTTCGAGGCGCTCGCGGAGTTCGACGCTGTAGCTGAAGATTTTGGTGATGGTGATGTTGATTTTGATTTGGTCGACGGAGCCTTCGGCGCAGGCGCGGGCTTGGGTGCGGCCGTGTAGGTCATAGATGTCTCAGTCGCGCCGCTGCCGTCGACGAGCGCGAGCGTTTCGCCGGAGTTGGAAAGCGAGAATGAGCTCTTGAATATCGCTTCGCTCAAGCCTGCGTGCTCGCTGAGAAACGTCGTCGGGTCTTCGACGATATATGCCGAAGCGCCTGCGGCAAGCGTCGACGTGCCGCTTACAAGCGTGAGCTTGTGGTTGACGCCGCCTTCGCGGAATTTGTATGCAGAAATATCGACCGGGCTATTACCCGTGTTGGTTATCTCAACCCACTCGCGGCCCGCGTCGCTGCCCGGCAGATCGTACTCGACATGCGTAATATCAACCGACGCGCTCGCTATCGCGGGCAGAAAGAGAAACGCGCTAAGCAGCAGTATTTTCGCCTTCATCAACGGCGAGCATAGACCGAAGCACGTCTTCCGGCAAGCCCGCAGGCTCTTGCTTGGACTCCTCTTTTTTAGCAGCTTGCGGCGCCACGCTCGTAAGCGCCGCGCGTAGATCTATAGATGGGTCGGGTATCGCGGGCTTTGGCGCTGGCGTGTGCGCAGGTTCAGTACGAGGCGCGGGTGCCTCTTGCCGAGACTCGCGGCGGCTTGTGGCTCTTGCCAAAGCTTCCTTAAGGCTATTGGTACCCTCCAGCGGCGGGCGCTCGGGCACATGCTCAGCCCGATCATGATGAGCAGGCTTATGCTCTGGGCGAGAGAAATCGTGTGCCTCAGACTCGGCCGGTGGCGGCGAAACCTGCCGAGCAAAATGGTCTGGTTGAGTCGACCCAGACGACGACCCGAGGACCTTTTGTGAGTCAGGTTTCGCCGCAACGGAATTCGATATTCGGCTCGGTGCAGGTCTCGAGGATGATGCGCTGCTATACGACTTTTTGGGCTTAGGCGGCTCGGGGACGACCGGGTCGCTCTCCTGCCATTTCTTGATCCACTCCTCGACTTCCGCGCGCGGCTTGCCGAACTCGCGGCGCGAGTTATCAATCACCTGTTCAACGTACTTTTGCGGCGGCGGGTCGAACGGCGGCAAGGTGGTCGCGGAGAACGGCGGGCTGCCCACGCCGTCGATCATAAGCGTGAGATAGATCTGCGCGAAGCCGAGGTTCACCAGGTCGGTCTGCGTAAATTGCGGGCTGAAGATCGTCTCGAGCGTCTCGGCGTCAAACGGCCCGACGCGGAAGGCCACCGTCGTGCCCACGTTGCCGAAGACTGCGTCGCGCACCTCCTCCTCCATTTGCTCGACATACTGGTGCGCGATGATGAGATTCAATTTATATTTGCGCGCCTCAGAGAGAATGTCCGAGAACGATTCGTTAGCGAAGTTTTGGAACTCGTCGACGTAGAAGTAGAAGTTGGGCAATGCGCTGAGCACGTTGGCCGGCACGTCGGCGCGCGACATCGCCGCGAGATATATCTTGGTGACGAGCATAGAGCCGAGCAGGGTCGCATTGACCTCGCCGACGCGGCCCTTGGAGAGGTTCATGATGAGGATCTTCTTCTCATCCATGAGCTGGCGGATGTCGAAGGACGACTTCGCCTGCCCCACGATGTTACGAATCAAGGGATTGCTCGTGAATTGGCCGACCTTGTTTTGGATCGCAGGCGTCGCGTCCTGCGTGTAGCGGTCGGTGTAGTTGGCGAACTCGTCGACCCAGAATGATTTCACAATAGGGTCGCTCACGTTCTCAACTACCTTCTTGCGGAAGGCCTTGTTGATGAGCATACGGTTGACATCGAGCAGCGTCGAGCCCTCGTACTCCAGGAGCGCAAGTAGTGTGTTGGAGAGAATATACTCCATGCGCGCGCTCCATGCGTCGACCCAGATCTTGCGGAAGGCCGCGAGCAGGCCCGAGACGACAAGGTGGCGCTTGTCGTAGCCCACGTCCTCCATGACGTTGAAGGCCACGGGGTAGTCCATGTCGAACGGCGCGAAGTACACGACATCCTTGATGCGGTGTTCGGGAATATATTCCATGATGCGGTCGGCGGTCGAGCCATGCGGGTCGATGAAGGCCATGCCTTCGCCGTTGCGGATATCCTGGATCGCCATGTTCTCCAGAAGCGTCGACTTGCCCATGCCGGTCTTGCCGATCACGTACATGTGGCGCACGCGGTCTTTGCGCTTGATGCCGAAGGGCACCTCCTTCCCGCGGGAGTTCGTCTGAGCGAAGTAGGTTATCTTATTAGGGTCTTCCTGCATTAATTTAATTATATCACTTTACAAGCTCAAATGAGCCTGTTGTTTTTATAGAATTGGCTATGGTTGGTGGCAGCGCGTCAGTTACTACGTCACTGATTACTGCTTGCGAGGTCGTGGCATCGGCCAGCGAGGCCTCGAGGTAGGTGTTGGTGGGTATGAGCGTAAAGCGAGTCGAGGTCGCGGAGAAGTCTATTGCTACGCCAAGCCCGCGCTTGACCTGCGGCGAGAACGGCTGGTCAAAGAGGAAATTGCCGAGCGAGTAGAAGATCGCGTGATTGTTATAAATCTCCAGCGGCTCCACGACATGCGGGTGGCCGCCGACGACGACATCCGCGCCCGCGTCGATGAACTCGTGCGCGAGGCTCACCTGCGCTGCGGTCGGGTCATGCATGTACTCGACGCCCCAGTGCGGCATGACGACAACCTCGCTGCACAGCGGGCGCAGGCGCGCGATCTCGTTTATAACACTCGTAGGGTCGGGCTTGAAGAGCTCCATATAGCCGACGAGACACAACGTCTGCCCTTTGCCACTGAGCTCGAGCGAGAGATTCTCTTCGTTGAGCGCATGGCCGAAGGAGCCGATATCCGCAGCCTGCAGATATGCGACGGTATTCAGGTAGCCGCTCTGGCCGAAATCGAGCGAATGATTGTTGGCTTGGGAGAGTGCCGTAAAGCCGATTGATTTGAGAAACGCCGCGAAATGCGGGTCGAAGGTGAAGCGCAAGATCGAGTGGTCCTGCTGTGCGATCGACTGATTGTCAGTGATAGTGCCCTCGAGGTTGCCGATCACCATGTCTTTGCTTTTAAACAGAGGCTCGACGCCGGCAAAAAGTACGTCGTCCCCCGCCTGCGCAGCGTGCACCGCGACGTTGCGGTCGAGCATCACGTCGCCGACAAAGAGGGTATGCAGGGTCGTATCGCCCCACGGATCTGCCGTATGGCCTATGACCATCGCGCCCTCCTCAATGCCTCCCGGCCACAGCACGAGCAGTCCTGCCGCAGCAACAACAATAGCCGCTTGGACGATATGTTCCTGCCGGAGGCGCATGCCTCTATTCTACTGGTATTGGATATAGCTCGGCGAGGGCGTGAGGTCGAGCACCTGCCTGGGGCTAAGCATCGTGCTCGAGGCGAGCGTGTCGTTCTTGTAGAAGAGTTTGAAGCCGGTGAATTGCACCGGCTCAGCGGCAACGACGTAGGTGTACGTGCCGACCTTCTTAGCCTGGCCGCCCCAGCCGTCCATATCCATGACGATCTCTACCTCCGGCAGCGGCTTGATCTGGTCTACATGGGTGACCATGTCTTCGGTGAAGCGGTGCACGACGAGGATCTTGGGCGGAAGATTATATTCGTCGACCAGAGTGGCGAGATACTGCGCGACCGCGTTGACGTCGCTCGCGTCGAGGGTGCCGATCACGCGCCCGGGTGCAACGCCGTTGTGCATGGCGAACTCAGGGTCGATCGCAAGCTCGACATCGGGCTCTTTGAGATATTGCTCCAGGAGCGGCGCCTCAATCTCGACGGTGCTGAGCCCCGCCTGTATGTCGAGGAAGGTGATGCCGCTGATCTGGTGCGCCAAGTCAATCGCCTTCTCAATCTGGTCGTCGGGCATGCGCGCGCGGTACTTGCCGTCCGCGCCGGCGCTCCCCTGCGCCACGACCGCGATGTAGTGGATCGCGGGGATAACCGGGGTCGACGGGTCGGCATCGCGCCACTGCTGCGCGGCATCGAGCAGCTTGGGGATCATGACATCAGGCGGATACTGACCAAGCACGCCCATGCCGGTCGAGTAGAAGTTGCCGTAGTACGCGACGATGCGGTTAAAGGGTAAGAGCGCGCGGCTGTCCTCAGGATACGCTGCGCGCGCGGGCCAGAGCTTGGGGGTGACATGCACCGTCGTGGTCGAGTTGGCGAGCGTGATCGTTGTCATGCCTGCAAGAAACGCCGCGTACCAGTTAGTTGACGTCGCCACATGCGCAAGCGCGAGCAATTTCGTATCGTACGAGAGCTTGTCGAGCGGCGGGATCGTCGGCACGACGACGCCGGGCGTCGAGGTGTCGGAATACGTTACGGTAAGAAGCCCCGGCAATGCCGCATAGGCAAAGACGAAAGCCGCGCCCGCGACAAGCGCGGACGCGCCGAGGATGATAAACGTATTCCTAGTTGAGTGACCCGAGGCCTTCTTTGCGGTCATGCAGGCTTGAATGTGCGAGCGTATCGGAGTTTTCTACAAAAGGTCGGTGCGCGGAGCGCTTGCCGTCGCGCGCGAGCGCTTGCGTCCGCAGGAGGAAGCCCATCAGCGCAACGAGGAGCCCGGAGATGGCATAGATAATAGAGAGCCACGGGTGGAACGGCACGCCGATCTGGGTCGCCACGACGAGCCAGACGCCGAGTACTATGACAAATGTCTCCTTCGACATGCCCTCATTCTACCGCCCCTCGACAATTACAACAAATTCTCCGCGCTGTTTATTGCTGTCGGCCGAGACTTTTGCAAGCACTTCGGCGGCCGATCCCGTGATGGACTCTTCATAGAGCTTGGTCAGCTCGCGGAAAACGCCGACCCGGCGCTGTGCGGGCAAGAGGTCGGCCAGCGCCTCCAGAGTCTTGAGGATGCGGTGCGGCGACTCGTACATGACGCTGGCCCGGTCGCTCCCGGCGATCTCTTTAAAGAGAGTCTCGCGGCCCTTCTTGAGGGGCAAAAAGCCGTAAAAGGTGAAGGATGCCGCCCGCAAGCCGGCTATCGAGAGCGCTGCAGGGAGCGCCGAGGCGCCGGGAATCGCCTCGATCTTGGCCTCAGGCACGCGCTCGCGCACGACTGACAGGAGTTCTTGCCCCGGGTCAGACACTCCGGGCGTACCGGCGTCGGACACCAGCGCCACATGCTTGCCTTCCTCAAGGAGGCCGACGATCTTATCAAATCCCGCCGCTCCGCTGTTGGCATGGAAAGCGGTCACGGGCGTGTGAATATCGTAATGCGCGAGCAACTTCTTCGTAACGCGCGTATCTTCGCAGGCGACCACATCGGCCCCTTTGAGCACCTCAAGCGCGCGCAGAGTGATATCTTTCAAGTTGCCGATCGGGGTGGCAACGATGGAAAGCTTTTGCATAGGCAGAATCTACCACGAAATATTGACTTTTTCAAATATCATTGGTATTTTATCCGCAGGTACATTCAACACCAACATCGAGGTAGTACATGCTTACGAAACAGATACCCTCCGTTACCGGAGCCTTGTACTACTACAGCTCCAGCAACGGTGCGGTAGCAGTAGCGGGCTTTGGCGACCACTACAAGAACGAAGCGGATGTCGACTGGACCACCACTTCGCTCCAGACACAGGCCGACGTCGGCAACGGCTCGGCCCTCGCGCGGCATTTGCCAGCGATCGCCGATGAGATGGGCATCAAGCGCATCCTCGCGCCATCGTCGGCCAAAGCTAATGGGCGCATGATCGACTCTGCCCTGCTTACCACGCGCATCGTCTTCGATAACGGGCTCGAGGTGCTGCGCAATACGGCAGAGCCGGCCGATGGATGCCTCATCCGGCCCGGAGAGGCCCATCTGCTTACGGCGGGCGGGTGCGCGGTCATCATCGGCAAGCACGTGAAGCCAGGGCTCCGCGCTCCCGTACGTGTCGGCGTGACTCACGGCTCGGTACGGTCTCTGCTCAACAACGCCGCGAGCAACTTGCTCAAAGCGCTTGATTGCGACCCCCGAGAGGCGCGCTTCCGGATCGAATTCGCCATCGACTCCGAGCTGTTCACGTATCCCTGGGATCATCCCGTATACACGAACAACCAGCAGATCTGCGAAGAGATCTTCGAGCGGTTCGGACCGGAGGCTCTGCCCGGCTGGCATCTGCCGGAAGAGCAGCAAAAAGGCCGCATCAGCACGTCAGGGATGATCCGCAGTCAGCTCGTGCAGGCGGGAGTGCCGGAGGCGAATATTACGCTTGGGATGCAGATCTCCGAAGGGTGGCCCTTCTACACCACCCGCGACTCTGACCCAGCGCGCCGCGCGCGGCGCAACCTCTCGATCGTGGCGCACTATGCCTGAAGTACCTCAATTGACGCGCCCGGCGGGATCTCCGCCGGGCGCTTTACTATTTAAACGCGGCAGATGCTAGTATGGTTTCATTGCTGATATGGATATCAAAAAGGCCCATTTTATAGGCATCGGGGGCGTCGGCATGGCAGCCACCGCCAAGCTCCTGCGCGACAGCGGCGCCGTAGTAACCGGCTCGGACGAAGAGGTTTATCCGCCGATTTCTGACTTCCTGGAGGCAGAGGGTCTCGCCTACACCACTCCCTATAGTGCGGCAAACATTCCATCCGATGCCGACCTTATTGTCATCGGCAAAAACGCCAAGCTCGTGGCCGAGACCAACGAGGAGGTCCGCGCGGCACAGATGAGCGGCGTGCGGATTCTCTCCTTCCCCGAAGTGCTGGGCGAGCTCTCGCAGCAGCGCCAGTCGGTCGTCGTGGTCGGCAGTTACGGCAAGTCGACCTCGACCGCGCTCATGGCGCATATTCTTGAGGAGTCCGGCCTCGACCCGTCATACTTTATTGGCGCGATCCCCTACACCCCGAGCACGAACGCGCGCATGGGCGCCGGGAACATCTTTGTGCTCGAAGGCGACGAGTACCCCGCCTCCAACACCGACCCGCGTTCCAAGTTTCTCCTCATGCATCCGGCTCATGCGCTCGTGACTCCGCTTGCGCACGACCACTTTAACGTATTCCCTACCCCTGAAAGCTATCTCGCGCCGTTTACGAAGCTCGTGGAGCTACTGCCGCAGGATGGCACGCTCGTCGTCTCGGTGGCGGGGAGCTTGAGCAAGCAATTCATCGCTTCGATCTCGCGGCCCGTCATCACCTACGGCGTGCATGAGGGCGACTTCCGCGCAGCAGACGTCGCCTGGGGCGAGACAACTACCTTTTCGCTCATGCAGGGTACCTCCAAGATTGCGGAATTAGAAACTTCTCTCCTGGGCGAGCATAATGTTGAAAACATCGTCGGCGTGGCGGCGTTCCTTCTCGCGCGCCGGCTTGTCACGCCGGAGCAGATTGTGCGGGCAGTCGCCACCTTCAAAGGGATCCGCCGCCGGCTCGACAAAAAGTCCGATCACACGTCGATCCCGGTCTACGAGGGCTTCGGCTCCTCCTACGACAAGCTCAAGAGCGCCATCGCCGCCATGAAGCTCCATTTCCCCCGCCGAAGGCTCGTGGTCGTATTCGAGCCCAACACGATCGCCTGGCGCAGCCGCGCGACGCTCGCGCAATACGACGACGCGTTCCGGGGTGCCAACAAGGTAGTGGTATTCAACCCGCCACACGATGGCAAAGAGACGCAGCTGAGCCTCGAGGACATAGTGGCGCGCATACAAGGCGCCGGCATCGAGACCGTCGGCGTCGACTCTGCAGCCACCGCGCTGTCGGTCCTTGAGAGCGACCT
>DASZPE010000006.1:0-5403 GCA_035550415.1 Minisyncoccota bacterium
CGTAGGAGAGGTCGGCATAGCGCGCGTAAGCGCGCCCCAAACTCTCTTGCGAGGCGATAAAGAGCGTCACCTCGTATCCCATGTCGGTGAGCTTGGCGACGAGTGCTTTTACCTTGGGGTTCTCCGGCGCGCGCGCGGCGGCCGAGAGACGCTTGCCGACGCGGCCGAAGACGACCATCTCGGCGTCATGCGCCTCGGCCTCGGTGAGGAGGCGCAGGGCGTCGGTGTTTATCGCAACCAGGGTGAGGTCGACGTATTCGACGCCGTATTTGCCCGCGAGCATTTGGGCGAGCTCTTCTTCCTCGCGCTTGCGCAAGAAGTCTACGCGCTTTTGTTCCTCGGCATCGGCAAAGACCACCATATCTATATATTGTACACTAGCGTCATGTCTGCCGTAGGGAAGGACCAGCTTGCCGATGTTGCCAACGAGGTGCTTGCGCGCCTGCCGCATACCGGCCGCGCGGCCGTGGTGGCGCTCAGGGGCGACCTCGGCGCAGGGAAGACGACTTTTACCCAGGCTTTGGCAAAAGAAGTGGGGGTGGATGAGGTCGTGCAGAGCCCCACGTACGTACTTATGAAAAAGTATGTCACGCGGCACCCTCACTTCACGACGCTTATACATATAGATGCGTATCGTCTGGATAAGCCAGAGCAATTCTCCGCACTGAGACCGGAGGAATTCATGGCCGACCCGCATGCGCTCGTGTGTATCGAGTGGCCCGAGCGGGTGGAGGGCATGCTCCCCAAGCCGGATATGGTGCTCAGGTTCTCGGCAGAAGGGGCCCCCGAGGGCGAGCGGTACATTTCAATCGATTCGGAGTAAACTCTGCATACAATCCTTATGGCCAAAGGCACCAAAAGACTCGTAATCCTCGATACGCACGCGATACTGCATCGCGCGTATCACGCCTTGCCCGACTTCGCCTCAAGCAAGGGTGAGCCGACGGGTGCCTTATACGGCCTCATCTCTATGCTGGTGCGCATCGCGGGGGAGCTCGAGCCCGATTACATTGCCGCAGCGTTCGATCTCCCCAAACCCACCCACCGGCACATTGCGTACGAAAAGTACAAGTCGCATCGGCCGAAGACCGACGACGCGCTGGTCTCGCAGATCATCGCTTCGCGCGAGGTGCTTGCCGCCTTCGGCGTCGCGCTGTATGAGAAAGAGGGCTTCGAGGCGGACGACATCATCGGCACCATCGTTGAGAAGATGAAGCGCAAGAAAGATCTCGACATCATTATTGCCTCGGGCGACATGGACACGATGCAGCTTATCGACGACGACCGCGTGCGGGTATTTACGCTCAAGATGGGGCTTACCGACACCGTGCTCTACGACGAGGAGGGCGTAAAGAAGCGCTACGGCTTCGGCCCCGAGCTCATCCCCGACTTCAAGGGCCTCCGCGGCGACCCCAGCGACAATATCCCCGGCATCAAGGGCGTGGGCGAGAAGACCGCGACGATACTTATCTCGCAGTTCGGCACGGTCGAGAATATTTACCATGAATTAGAGAAGCATCCCGACTGGTTCGAGAACGCGGGCATCAAAGGCTCGATGCTCGAGAAGATAAAAGCGGGGAAGGAGGATGCGGAATTCTCAAAGACGCTCGCGATCATCCGCCGCGACGCGCCGATCGACTTCTCGCTTCCGCCAAAAGAGTGGCGCGAGAGCATCAACCCCAAGGAGGTTGAAGATATTCTCTCGCGCTACGAGTTCCGCTCGCTGGTGCCGCGCGTGCGTTCGCTCGTGGAAAGCATCTCTGAAGACAATGTTACAGACGCAGCGATCCCCGGCGATGAGCTGTTTGCCGAATCTGCAGAGGACATCGCGCCCGATGAGCTTGCGAAGATGGCGCTCGCGGTCTCGGTCCTCGACTCCAATATCGCAAGGCCCACGCTCGAGGATATCTATCGCGCGGGGCGCTCGCGCACCTTCGAAGAGGCGCGCAAAAATATCTTGGCCGAGATCGCGAAGAATAACCTCAGCTTCGTGTACGAGAACATTGAGCTCCCGCTCATGCCGGTGCTGCGTGCTATGGAGAAGAAGGGTGTCTGCATCGACAAGAAGTTCCTCGCCAAACTTTCCAAGGACTATCACGCGGAGTTAGACAAGATCGCCGCGCGCATCTACGAGGCGGCGGGTGAGGAGTTCAATATCAATTCTCCCAAACAACTCGGCGACATACTCTTCGACAAGCTCGGCCTCACGCCGGCGCGGCAGAAGAAGACCGCGAGCGGTGCGCGCTCCACGCGCGAGAGCGAGCTCGAGAAGATGCGCGACTTGCACCCCATCGTCGCCGATATTCTTTCGTACAGAGAATTAGCGAAACTTTTGGGTACGTATATCGACAACCTGCCGACGCTCCTCGATGAGCACAATCGCGTGCATACGACCTTTATCCAAATCGGCGCGGCAACCGGCCGCATCGCGACCCAGAACCCGGGCCTCCAGAATATCCCTATCAAGACCGAGCTCGGCCGTGCCATACGCGAGGCGTTTATCGCGGAGAAGGGCTATAGCATGGTCTCCTTTGATTACAGCCAGATCGAGCTCAGAATCGCCGCGTGGCTCTCCGGCGACCCGGGACTCAGCGAGATATTCAAGGCCGGACGCGACGTGCATGCGGAGGTTGCCGCGCGCGTGTTCCATGTGCGGATGGAAGATGTGAGCTACGAGCAGCGCCGCCGCGCCAAGGTGATCAACTTCGGTATCCTCTACGGCATGGGCGTCACGTCGCTCCAGCAGTCGCTCGGCACCACGCGCGCGGAGGCGCAAGAATTTTATAATCAATACTTCGCCGCGTTCCCGCGGCTCGCAGCGTATCTTGACGAGGCCAAGGCCTTCGCCTCAACAAACGGCTACATCTCGACCTACTTCGGCCGCCGCCGCTACCTCGACGGCATCAAGTCGCCGATCCCGTATATCCGCGCGGCCGCCGAGCGCATGGCGATCAACGCGCCGATGCAGGGCACGCAGGCCGACATCGTGAAGCTTGCGATGGTGCGCATCGTCGATTACCTCAAGGCGCAGAACTTCCACGACGGCGCGCATATGCTCCTCCAGGTCCACGACGAGCTGGTCTTCGAGGTTGCCGACGACAAGGTTGCTGCGCTCGCGCCAAAAATAAAAGAGATCATGGAGAATGTCGTGCCGGAGAGTGAGCGCCGCGGCATACCGTTCCTTGCGGAAGGGAAGGTGGGCAAGAACTGGGGCCAGATGGAAAAGCTCAAGCTGTAAACTCCGCGAAGTTGTTTCACTATGCTGATAATTACCGTCGGTAAAAATAAAAAGAAGGGCGCCGAGGAACTCCGGTGGGAGTCGCTCGGCGCGGGAGAACTGGCCATGATCGCCGGAACGCAGACGCTCTTGGGCGGCCCGCGTACGTTCGTACTCGCAAACGCGGTATATGGCGACCGTGGGGAAGAGTTTTTAGAAATCGCGGAAGATCTGGCAGAGTCGCCGCACACGTTTATCTTTGAAGAAGAAAAATTACTCAAGCGGGAGACCGAACTCCTCACCAAAGCAGGCGCCAAGATCGAGGCGGCCAAGGAACCCAAGAAAGAGTGGAAGTTCGACGAGTACGGCGTCGCCGCGGCACTCGGCGCGCATGACAAGAAGAAGCTCTGGCTTGGCCTCACACAAGCGCTGAGGGCAGGGGAGAAGGCCGAGGCGCTCGCCGGCCTCCTGGCCTGGAAAGCGCGCCAAATGAAAGACGCGAAGCTCAGCCGTGAGCTGACCTTCCTCTATCATGACAGCCATAGAGGAGCAGGAGACCTTGAGCTTTTACTTGAGCGATTCGCGTTGAGATTGTAATATAGCGTCTTACGTTCTTTGGAGGTAGGAGATGGACCAGAAAAAAACAGATCCATCAGAACTCATCGATGCGGTTCAGCGCTTAGTTGAACCCCTCGGATGTTCTGTTACAGGTCTTGGCCCCGATGCCGTTGCAGTCATGGGTGATGCACGCTTTTACGGCCCTTCGGTCTTTGTCAGATTTCCGAAAGACTGTTCCATGGACGAGGTCTCTCGAATTTCTACAAGGATTACTAACGAAGTGAAAGGCATTGCAAGAGTAATGATGGAAATTGACGTTGTCTAGACTAAAAATGTTTGTTATACCCGGCATGTTGATGCCGGGTGATTTTTTAAAAACTCTAGTAAAACAAGGATTTTTGTTGTATTTTACGTACATCCGCCCATAGCTCAGTCGGTAGAGCGGCTCCCTTTTAAGGAGATGGTCGCAGGTTCGATTCCTGCTGGGCGGACAAAAGACACAAAGACCCACCTTGAGGTGGGTTTTGTGCTTTTGTCCGAGGCGCAGCGATGTTTTGCACTTGCAAAACCGCGAGCCGGGGTCGCGAGCGACTTTGCTGACGAGCAAAGTCGACTTGTGACGACACGATTTGGTACAGGCCGGTAGCTCTGCTACACTGCGCCCAGACCCAGGTACAACGGAGGCTCCGATGAGCGAACTCTTGAATCTCTCCGACGCAGGAATTCTCCGCGTCGTGGAACAATTGCGTGTCGGTTACGGCATGAAGCGTACTCTTCGCTACGGCACCAAACGAGATTTTTCGGTGCATAGCGAGTCGAACGCGGAACACGTCTACGCACTCCATTATCTTGGGACGTACTTCGTCAGAGTAGAAGTATTGCCCGGGCCGCTCAGGATGGAGCGGGTGCATGGCATGTTTACCTTTCACGACTTCGGCGAGATGCCTCACGGCGATACGCCCTACAAGTTCAAGACGAAGGAGGGTGAAGCGCGCGAGCGAGAAGACGCATTGTCGGTATTCGCGCAGTTGCCGGAAGAAATCAGCTCATTCGCCCAGTCGTGCTGGGAGGAGTATAACGCCAAGATGACGCTTGAGGCTCAGTTCGTCAACGCGCTCGATAAAGTCGAACCCTGCTTCGAACTCTACGGGCCGTACGAAACGACGCTCAGGCGTCTCGGCTACACCTATCACGACCATGTTGACAAGAAGCTCAAGGCAACCGAACACTTCCCGGTGATGCGCCGCTTTGTCGAAGCGACCGTGAATGATAAGTTGGCGCGTGGCGTCTTTGCTGACTAACTATCGCACCACAACACGCCAAGGCCGTCCTTCGGGACGGCCTTCTACCTTTGTATGAGCATAAACATCGCAATCCCCGCGGCTACGGACACGTTAAGGCTCTCTTTCTTGCCGCGCATAGGGATTTCAAGTATCTGATCGCACTTGGCGAGCGTTGCCTTGGAAATGCCGCGAACTTCGTTGCCAAGCACGAGCGCCAGCTTCTGCTTTGGGTCAGCTTTGAAATCAAAGAGGGAAGCGGCACGCGCATCTTGCTCAATTGCAATTATTTTGCAGCCGTCGAGCCTCGCGGTGTTGATTGCAGCATAGACATTCTTGACCTGCATC
>DASZPE010000007.1:0-15963 GCA_035550415.1 Minisyncoccota bacterium
CTTCATGGCGACCGGGCCGCCGGTTGAGGACTCGCCGCTATCGGCAGCATGCGGCGCGACGCTCATCGCGAGCACCGCGGCATTTTCCTGCGTTGCAGTATCAGTACTGGTGTCGCCGATGCCCGCCAAAATGCTCCCGTGCGCGGCAAGCGACGAGTCGAGCGTTACCTGCGCCTCAACCGCGGCGGTCGGGTCGCTGGCCGCGAGGCTTGCGGCCGAGGCTTGCGCCTGCGCGACGTGCGCGTCGAGGTTGGCCTGAAGCTGCTGCGTAGTGGTGGCGTCGAGCTTGCCTTGGCTTGCAAGAGTTTCGGCCTCTTCAAGGCGCGTCTGCGCGACTGAAATATTATAGGAAGCCTTCGCCGCATCGGTGACCGCGAGCGCGCCTTCGACATTTTCGTTTACGTAAATCTTGATCGGATAAAGCGCACTACCCGGCAGCGCCCCCTGCGCGGCGAAGGCCGTCCCGCCGCCCGCGAAGACGAGGAGGAGCAGCGCCGCGATCGGCATCGCGAAGCGCATCGAGAAAATAGAATACGAGCTGCGCACCGTGGTACGGCGCACCGGCGCATATGTGGCGCCCTCCATCGCCTCAAACAGGCGCGCGCGCATGACCGCCTTCTCGTCGTGCGAGAGGCGGATGCCGTGGGCGGTGGTAGTCAGCTTGTTGAGCGGATTGGTCATATCATTTTTTCTTTGGAATCGAGAATGTCTTTGAGTTTCTTGAGCCCGCGGTGGATGCGCACCGAGACCGCGTTCTCGCTCTCGCCGATCGCTTCGCTGATCTCCTTGGGAGTGAGGCTGTCGACGTAGCGCATCACGAGCACCTCGCGGTAGGAATCGGGAAGCTCCTTGAGCGCCTGCAGCGCGCGGCTGCCCTCGAAGCGGTCTACGGCTGCCTCCAGCGTATTGGTTTCGTCGGCCGGAAGCAATTCCTCGACGCTGTGCGTGTCTTCATCGAGCATGCCTTCGAGCGAGTAGGACTTCGCCTTGCGGTACTCGTCGATGATGAGATTGTGGAGCGTACGGTACAGGAACGGCCGCACCTCGCGCACCTCGTGGCCATTGGCGATATACTGCCAGGTTTTGAGAAAGGCCTCTTGGGTGATCTCGAGCGCGCGCTCCCGGTCCGAGAGCCGGATGCTGCAATGGCGAAAAAGCTCGTCGCTGTAGCGCTCATAGGCCTCGCCGAATGCTGCCTCTTGGTCCCTCATATATAGACGCATGAGGGGTCTCCCCCTTTCACGTAGCATCTATTCTAGCCTTTTTGAGGACCGTTGGCGATTCCCGCAATTTCTTGACATCTTCATGCAGGAGACGGTACACCAGTAGAGGGAGAGGTCTTCATTATGAAAGGTGCTTCGTGACACTCGTAGACGGACTTCCGATACAAGATATTGACGATTGGAGTACCACCGCCAAAGAGCTCCTCAAACTCTTTGGCACCGACGACATGGCAACGGTCGAGCGGATCGATATCGTACGCCAAGACTTGCTTGCGGGACCGCTGGCGCAGGAAGTAGCGGACCTTGCCAAGGCGTGCAAGCTCCGCGTCGAGATTTTCGTAACCGCGGCGGCAATCGCCGCCGTGCGCGGGACCGAGTATCTCGGTAGCCTTACCGGCTTTCTTGAACAGAAATATCAGAAGCTCGAACGCCTGCGCGACCATCTCGCAATCGCGGAATACGAGTACCGCAAATCCCGGAGCGCTCCATGAGCGCTCCGTTTGCTATAAGGAATATTCTTTATCCGCAGAAAGTATATGATAGCCACATGCGCCTCACGGACCCAATCACGGCCGCCTTCCGCCTGACCGACCCGCAGAAGAGCGCGCTTCACCGCCTCGGCATCCGCACCGTACGCGACCTTATCTTCCACTTCCCCGCGCGCTACGACGTTGCCGGCGAGGGCACGAGCATCTCGGGCCTCGTAAGCGGCCAAGAAGTTACGCTCGTCGGCACGCTCGAGCGGCTTGAGGCAAAGAAGGGATGGAAATCCCGCATCCCGCTGACCGAAGGATATCTGCGCGACCAGACCGGCCGCATCAAATGTAGATGGTTCAACCAGCCCTACATTGCCAAAATGTACGGCAACGGCGTCTTGGTGAAGGCGGTCGGCAAAGTAAGCGGCGCGCCCGGCAAAGAATATCTTGCCAACCCGGAGCTTGAGCGTGTATCTGCAACGGAAGCCGCTCTGTATGGGGAAGGCTCCGGAACAGAGCCTCTGACCTCGATCTTCGGCTCGGCAACCGGCTCTATTCCGGAGCCTTCTGCTGCTACTCCAGAGTTATTTGCCATCTACCCCGAGAGCGGCGGGATCACCTCGCTCTGGATGCGCCACGCCGTGCAAAAAGTATTTGGTACCGGCGTGCTCGACGAGGTCGAGGACCCGATCCCCGCGGATCTGCTCAAGAAATATAATTTGCCTACGCTGCGCAGCGCGCTTATCTGGGTACACACGCCGCAAAATCTGAAAGATGCCGAGGCTGCGCGCAAGCGCTTCGCCTTCGAGGAAGTATTCTTGATCCAGCTCGAGCGGCAGCGCGAGCGCCTCCTACAATCGCGCGAGCAGAGCTTCGCCGTCGACGCGCCAGCGGAGGCAATTGATGAATTCGTCTCTGACTTCCCCTTCGCTGCGACCAAGGCGCAAGAAAAGGCAATCGACGCCATACTCACTGATATGAAGTCGGGCCACCCGATGTCGCGCTTACTCGAGGGCGATGTGGGGAGCGGCAAGACGGCAGTCGCAGCCACGGCTGCATACGCCGCCGTGCGCACGCGGCCCAACGGCCAGGATTTTGGCACGCTCCAGGTCGCGTACATGGCGCCGACCGAGATCTTGGCCAAGCAGCACTTTGAATCTTTCATCAAGTACTTTGAGAAGTTCCCCATCAATATCGGCCTCATCACCGGCTCGGGCTGCTATAAGTTCCCCTCCAAAGTCCGCCGCGGCGAGGCGACGAACATCTCGCGCGCGCAGCTGCTCAAGTGGGTCCAGAACGGCGAGATCCCGGTCCTCATCGGCACGCATGCGCTTATCCAAAAGTCAGTGCAGTTCAAGCATCTCGCGCTCGTCGTCATCGACGAGCAGCATCGCTTCGGCACCAACCAGCGGCGCGCGCTCGCAAAGAAAGAATTGCGGCTGCCGCATCTGCTCTCGATGACCGCGACACCGATCCCCCGCACGCTCGCGCTCACTATATATGGAGACCTCGACTTGACGCTCCTCGACGAGATGCCGCCCGGCCGCAAGCCGATCAAGACCGAGATCGTCGAGCCCGGCGATCGCGCAGCCGCGTACGCGCAGATGCACGAGCAGTTACAAGAAGGCCGCCAGGCGTACGTGATCTGCCCGCGCATCGACGAGCCCGACCCCAAGAAGGCCTTCGCGCTCCAGGCCAAGTCGGTTACCGCGGAGGCCAAGCGGCTCAAGAAAGATATATTCCCCGGGTATGAGATCGCGATCCTTCACAGCAAAATGACGCCGAAAGAGAAAGACGATGTCATGGAGCGCTTCGCCAATCATGAAATAGACATCTTGGTTGCGACCTCGGTCGTAGAAGTCGGCGTCAATGTGCCCAACGCGACGCTTATCATGATTGAGGGCGCGGAGCGCTTCGGCCTCTCGCAGCTTCACCAATTGCGCGGGCGCGTAGTGCGCTCCGCTATCCAGGCGTACTGCTTCCTGTGCCCCGAAACGCGCGGCGAGAAGACGATGGAGCGACTCAAAGCCTTAACAAAAGCCAAGAACGGGTTCGAGTTGGCAGAGATGGACCTCATGCAGCGCGGCGCGGGGCAGCTCGGCGGCAGCCAGCAATGGGGCATCTCCGACATCGGCATGGAAGCATTAAAGAATCTCAAATTGGTCGAAGCCGCGCGCAGCGAAGCGCTTACCCTCGTCCATAGAGACGAGAACCTCAAGAAGCATCCGCTCTTAGCAGAAGCACTCGCCCGCCGAGCGCAGTCGATGCATTTTGAGTAGGTGTCCTTCGTGGTCACAAAACGAGTGGGCGCGCTAGGGATCGAACCTAGGACCGGCCGTGTATAAGACGGCTGCTCTACCGCTGAGCTACGCGCCCAATGCAACAACTCTATCTGAAATGAGGCGTCTGTGCTACTATCGCGCCTTAGAGTCCCTACCGTACATCAACAAGGAGAAGTACCCATGAGCGAAAAGGCTCGCACAACAGCGGAGAAGCTGCTCGCGGACTCGCCGCACACGTTGCGCCATGTTCTGAGAGCGCAGGACTTCACGCGCGACAGCATCCTCGAGCTCTTCGAACTCGCGAAATTGCTGGAGCAATGCCGACAAGACAAGACTCCCTTCCCTATCATGCAAGGCCGCACGGTCCATTGGTATGGCGGCAAGAAAGAGAGCAGCTCGCGCACGAAATCTTCGCACTTCAAGGCAGCGCAAGACCTCGGCGGCGCATTCATCGACCACTCGGTCGCGAACACGACCGAAGACAAGAAGGGCGAAAGCATCGAGGATATCGTCCTGACGATCAGCACGATCGATCCGGAAGGCATCATCGTGATGCGGCACGAGGAGGAAGATGCAATCTGGGGAGCGGCGCTTGTTTCCAAAGTACCGCTTATCAACGCTGGCTCCGGCAAGGAGCATCACCCGACCCAAGCGCTCCTGGACGCGCTTACGGTCTTCCTTACGATCGGGCGGCTCGACGACTTCTCGATCGCATTCGTGGGAGACCTGCTCTTCGGCCGCACTGCAGACTCCTTCGCGTACCTGCTCACCAAGTTCAATAACGTGAAGATCAGCTTGGTGTCGCGGGATCATCTTCGCATGAAGCGTGCACTCCGGTATTACCTCGAGCTCCATCGCACCAAGAAGAACCTGCAGGTGAACGAGACGGCTGACCTTGAGTGGCTGATCGGCCAGGTCGACTTCGTCTACCAGACGCGCGCGCAGAAGGAACGCAGCGAGAATCCGGCCGAGCATCGGGACAGTCCTCCCTATATTCTCGACCGCAAGCTCGTGAGCAGGATGAAAGAAGGCGCGCGGATCATGCATCCGTGGCCGCGCAACGAAGAGCTGCCGCGGGAGCTCGACTCTCTTCCGCAACAGCTGTACATCAATCAGATGTACTACGGCCGCATGCTGCGGCGCGCCCTCCTTGCGAAAATCTGCCACGACAACCCCGTGTGACGATCGCTTCTGCCCGCCGCGGTTCCCCAACCGCGGCGGGCTTTCTCTTTTTTTATATCTAGGGTAGTGTGCGTATAGGTTCATTCACCACGGAGTAATCCCATGCTAAAAGATGAGGATCTGATCACCTTCGTTCTTGCGCCGATCGCAGTTCCCCTCGGCGCCGTCATGCTTCTTGCGATCCTGCTGGTGCTGCTGATCATGGGAGCGCCGATATGGATTGTGTTTGCTATCTGGCTGGCCTTCTCTCCTCGCTTGCGGCGGGAATGGAAGGGCTACCTGCGGCAGACGTTCGCATGACCCCAAGGCCCCGCGCCACCTAACGGTGGCGCGGGGCTTCTTCTGTTTTATCCCTTTTTAATCTTTAAAAATTCACGACCGCGGGCTCGACGATGATTTCCTCCTTCTTTTTGACCGGGATGCCGTGCGCCACCAGCATGCCCTCGAACTCGTCGCGCTCGATCGTCTCTTTCTCGATAAGGCGCGCGGCGATCGCGTCGAGCAACGTGCGATGCTTCATGATGATATCGGTCGCCTTCTTGTAGGCCTCGTCGATGATGCGCTTTACTTCGCCGTCGACTTCGCCGGAGACCTTCTCCGAGTACGCCTTGTCCTCGACGCCGCGGCCGAAGAGCGCGCGGCCTCCCTCGCCCTCGAGCGCCACCGTGCCCATCTTCTCGCTCATACCGTAGCGGGTCACCATATCGCGCGCGAGGCCGGTCAGGACCTGGAGGTCATTGCTGGGGCCGGTCGTCACATCGCCGAAGATCTCTTTCTCGGCAATATAGCCGCCCAGGCTCATCGCGATATCGTCGAGGAATTCTTTCTTGCTCTGCATCTTGCGGTCATCGAGCGGGAGTTTAAGCGTGTAGCCGGCAGCACGCCCGCGGGAAATGATTGAAATTTTGTGCACCGGGTCGGCGTACGGCAGGACCGAGGCGACCAGCGCGTGGCCCGCTTCGTGGTACGCGGTGATTTCCTTCTCCTTTTTGTTAAGCACGTGCGACTTGCGCTCGGGGCCGAGCATCACCTTCTCTATCGAGCGGATGAGGTCGTACTGCGCCACAGTGCGGCGGTTCTCGCGCGCAGCGAGTATGGCGCCCTCGTTCATGAGGCTGAAGAGGTCGGCGCCCGAGAAGCCCGGCGTGCGCTCGGCGATCACCTCAAGGTTTACGTCCTCGGCGAAGGGCTTCTTGCGCGAGTGCACCTTAAGTATCTCGAGGCGGTCAGCGCGGTCGGGCAGGTCGATCGTGACGCGCCGGTCGAAGCGCCCGGGGCGCAGCAAGGCCGGGTCGAGCACGTCGGGGCGGTTGGTCGCCGCCATAACAATCACCTTTTCGTTGGGCTCGAAGCCGTCCATCTCGACCAGGATCTGGTTGAGTGTCTGCTCGCGTTCGTCGTTGCCGCCGCCCACCCCGGTGCCGCGCACGCGGCCTACGGCATCAATCTCGTCGACGAAGATAATCGCGGGCGCCGCCTTCTTGGCCGTGAGGAAGAGGTCCCGTACGCGGCTGGCGCCAACCCCCACGAACATCTCGACGAACTCAGAGCCGGAAATAGAAAAGAACGGCACGCCGGCTTCGCCGGCTACCGCGCGCGCCAGCAGGGTCTTGCCCGTGCCCGGCGCGCCCATAAGGAGGATGCCTTTGGGAATCCGCGCGCCGATGTCGAGGAATTTTTTCGGATTTTTAAGAAAGTCGACGATTTCCGCGAGTTCTTCCTTCGCCTCCTTGGCGCCGGCGACATCCTTGAAGGTCACGCGCGAGTTGGCGTCATTGGGGTCGATAAGCCGCGGCTTGGATTGGCCGAAAGAGAACGCCTGCATCCCCGCGCCGCGCACCTGGCGCGAGAGGTACCACACGAAGAAGACGACGAGGAGGGCCGGGCCGAGGAACGGCAGCAGGATATTGAACCAGTACTGCCATGCGCTCTCCTGCTCAATATCGATCGTTATCTTGTCGAGCGCCTCTTTCGGCACGCCGTAATTAGAAAGCGTCGTCGTGAGCGCGGTGTCGGGCTCCTTCTTGGCGGTCTTCTCGGTCGTGTCGGCGTAAATGATGTCGAGCGTCTCGTTGGTTACCGTTATAGAGGCGACCTTCCCTGCCTCGATATCCTGCGCCAATTGGGAAATCGCGATCTCCTTCGGCGCGTTCTTGGTGCCCTGCGTGAGGTAGGTGTATGCGCCGACAAGGATGAGGAGCACCATCACGCTGGTCGCGAGATTAAACCAGAACGAGTCTCCCCGCGGCATCTTGGGAAGCGGCGGGATAGGCGAGCGCCCGCGGCGCTTCCCCTCACCCGAGCCCTGTTGAGGCTTATTCTTATCGCTCTCGGCCATGATTGACACATAGTACCATAACGCGTGATATATTCACGTGGTGAACCTGATAGAGAACAAAAAGGCGCGGCTCAATTACGAACTCCTCGAGGAATACGAGGCGGGTATCGAGCTGCTCGGCTTCGAGGTCAAGAGCCTCCGCTCGCGCCACGGCAAGCTCGACGGCGCACATATAATAGTGCGCGACGGCGAGGCGTGGGTGGTAGGCATGGACATCCCGCCCTACCAGGCGGGCAACACCCCCGCTGACTACGACTCTGCCCGCAGCCGCCGGCTGCTGCTTACCAAGAAGGAATTGCTTAAATTGGCCGAGTACGAGGGCCAGAAAGGCTTGACAATAGTGCCATTGGCGGTGTATAATAAGGGTACCAATCTCAAGCTCCGCATCGCGGCAGCCCGCGGCCGTAAGAAGTACGACAAGCGCGCCGTCTTAAAAGAGCGCGACACGGACCGCGAGATCAGAAGGACTTTGAAAAATCGCTAGGCCCTTCCCATGAGGGCAGAAAACTTTTCTGCCCTGCTGGGGAGTGACAGGCTTAGACAATATATCTATCCGCAGACATGCGAGAGAGAAGTGAGAATCTTCTTAAAAAGTCTCAAACCATAACTGCAAAATCAGTTAGCTCACCGTATTTCTCGGTGAATGATCTTTCGTTCGCCACTGCGCGAGCCTAAGGTCCATCCCCTCCTGAGTGCCTGAGTAGGGAGTCAGGGTGTTATATATCGGGCTTTGGCTTTCAAGACCGCTTCGCTTGAAAGTTAAGCTACAGAAGCTGCAGCCCCGTTTTATTCTGTCTATCTCTTACGACAGGGCCTAAGCAATCAAGATAGCCTACCTCTTGTAGATGTGTTTCCGGACGTATATTGCACGGCGGTTCAACTCCGCCCACTTCCACCCGTTATTTTTTATTTATTTTCCAAGACATTTTAGTGTCAGGAGATTTGGAATTGGAACCACACTTCCATTAGTAGTTGCTTTGTGTTTTAGTATTGACCGGAGCAACTTCGAAGGAGACCTGTAATGCACAGCATCGTGCGCCCCAAGGTGGACTTGGTGTTCAAGCGGATCAAGCGAGCGCCGGTGTTTACCATCACCCGCCGCGGGATACCGCCCACTGGACGTTCAGTCGGCTTTGTGTTCGACACATTCCCCGACGGTCGACATGTGTTGGCCTCCGTCGGGCACGCCTTGGATCCTGAAAACGATCCGAGGGCATATCGGTTTGGATTATTGGACGCGGTTACTGAACTTACAATCGAGCAGTATCTTACGCCAAACAATCCCGCCGACGACGTTGCGTTCTTTATCGCAAAGCCAGTGGAAGGATTTGATCCTATCCGTTTTGAACGGCCCAACAACGAAAAATTCCTGCCGGCGGTGGTCTACAATAGCTGCAACGCAGTGGGATCTGGAGGACCCCCGCTCATTCTGGGGCGACAATCCGATACGATCAAAATCCACACGAACCTCGTGATCATGGCTGCGCCATGGAAGGAAATGAAAGCCGAGGGCGACGCGAGGGTTAAAACCCTCCAGCACACCGACGAGGAAGGAATTCGTGAATGTACCGAGAAAGGGTGGTCACGTATGAACTATATGACCCTCTTCAGTCGTCCGGGTTTCTCTGGCAGTCCTATCTGGGACGATCGATGGAACCTCTACGGTATGGGTGTTCGTGGGACAAAGAGCTGGAAAAACGAGGACACAATCGGCGACTTCCTCGCTTACTACCCCGCCTCAACTCTCGATCGGCTCTGGAAAGACCTTCGAGCCCGCCACGAGCTTTAAGCTACCGCTAACTCTGGCAAAAAACGCCGCGAGCGCACCAATAGTGCTCGCGGCTTTTTCTTTGAAATAATATTTCCTATTCAATACTCACTATGTGAGTCTCTATGCTGCAATTTCCTTTGAAAGACTTGGTAAATCGGCCGCTTTAATCAGCTCGTAGGCATCAAAAATGTAGTTTTCTAGGCGGTTCCAATTTTCCGACAAAGTGTCCACAACAGTAAACACTTAAGGCCAAACATTGTTTTGGGCCTTTCGTGTATGGATTCGAACAGGTTCTAATATTTCTCGTTTTGGGAGAGATCATTGGACTGATTTAGAACCTCTTTATACTATCGACGAATCTTAAAAATAAACTCCTTGCCCTGGTGAAAGCGCAGGGTTACATCTTTGATTTTGACATTGAACTTGTTTGCCAGCTGTCTTTTAAGAGCGGCTACCATGTTGCGACGTTCCTGGTGATGAGGGTGGTAAGCGTAGTAGCTTCCCATATTCACATCTACGAAACTTCCGGGACCCCAATAATTACCACTATCCAATTCGACTTTTGTTTCGCCGTCCTTGTAGTCGAAAAACTTTAAAAGGACGGCAACGCCTAGGTCGGATCTAAAGTAGGCATTCATCTCGACATCTGAAGGGACAGGATATTGGGGCGGCAGGAACTCCGCCCAAGATTGTTCTCTAGCGTGGGCAACATCTCCCCTATTTCTGGCCTTCCACAGATCAGTAATATGGCCCTGCTCCTCCTCGGTGAGTCCGATCTTCTTTGCACATATTTTTAAGCGTTGTTTAAAGGTTTTCCTGTTCCTACCTCCAAAAGACTTCACCACTATCTCAATGCTTTTGATTAAATCCAGCATAACTTTCTCCATTGGTAGGCCTAAGTAGAGGGCTCGCTCGCTGCTGAGCAAATATCTAAGTGCTCTCTTAAAAATTGGTTCCCTGCTGTCTAAAATTCTTTGGATTAAATTGTGGTCTAGTGATGAAAAAGCAACATTTGCTGCAGGAAGATTTATTTGCGATCCCCCGCCTCTAACAATATCTGGCTCAATTGGAGCTTCCTCATCGTCTTTCAATTCGTATATGCGAGAAATTTGATAGTCACAACTTTTATAGAGAGGAGGTCTGTTGTGGGTCTTTGAAAACCAGTCAGCGGAAGCCAGCGATAGAGCTCCAGCCACTTTATCAAATCGTCTGATGGCAACTCCGATCAGACCCCCGGTATCATGAGCTTCGCGGTTGTCTATATCGGTATAAATAACGTAGCCTGTTTTAAAGATTCTAGTGTCTGATGGGGTGCCAAATGACATGTAGCTTTTATAGAAGCTAGCAGGTGTTAAGGTTGCTGGCTTAATATTCAAAGGCTTAAATCCTCTCTTGCGCTGTTCGGCAAAAGACATTCTGTGAATTACACAACCAGCTATTTCCGTTGGCTCTTTGGGAAGGCTGTAGGCGAGAACTTTTGCATAAACTCGAAACCTCTTGGGCATGGCCCTACTCTACAGGTTCTAACATTTGCTTGCTATTGACTCCTAAATGGTCGCTCGACCTTCTCAGAGTCACTCAAATCCGCCAAATGTATTGCTCCGCCATATATCAAACAGGTTCTAACATCGTCTAGTAGCTTCCACTATCTTGACAAATACCGTATTTAAAAGTAAAGTTTTAAGTACGTTCTTTTCGTTTTCAATTGCAAACAAAGCAGGGGGTTGCATGCTCCGTCTCAAACTGATGCCTCTCGTAAAGGATTTTGGGGAATTCCCCGAACATCCTCTCGGGGTGCTGCACCCGAAAACGCAGCTCGTCTTCACGCGCGACTACCGGATCTTCGGGCAGTTCTCGAACTTTCCGGACGAGCCAGCAGAAGCCGCGCGTCCTAAACATGTCGAGGTGTCAGCATTGCCGGAAGAGCTCAAGATCATCGTTCTGAGCGAAGAAACCGGCACTGAGTACACCCGCACCGACGAGGTCGGATATGACATGGCGATGGTCTCGGCCAAGCAGCTGAAAGATCTCGACATGCCAGGGGACGCTACGCCAAACAACAAGGCTATCAAGGCCTTTATCGACCAGCTGGCCGACGACACACCAGTCATCCTCGGTTGGGAATGACCAAGCTCGGGCGCCCACGGTTTCGACCGGCGGGCGCTCTTTCTTTTTATACTATCCCCTGCTGTTTGAGGATGTTGGTTACGCTGTGCCAGATGCTCGCGAGACGGCCAACGAGCAGGCCGCCGAGGAACGCGAAGGAGAATGCCGAGAGCGTAGCGCCTTGGATATAATGGCCGAGCAGCTGGTCGCCGAAGATGCGGAAGAGAATATAGACGCCTATCAATATAAAGCTCGTCCGGTCGAGGCTCATGATGACCTTGCGGGTGTCCTCGTGCCAGGCGAGCTTGAATATCTTGCCGACAAAGAAGCCGGCCACGATGCCGATTGCCAAGGCAAGGCCGACGAATGGGAGCCCGATCTCCCCCGCCACGGCGTCAAAGCAGACCGCCGCGAGCAGCGCGAGCGAGACGACGGCGAACATGACGAGCTGCACCAGCACGCGGTTATGGACATGCGTCCGCAACTTTTTATACATGAGACTCCAGTATACCAAACCGACATGCAGGATGCCCGAAACAAAAGACACCCCGTACGGGTGTCTCTGTTTATCTTGCAGTTTTATTGCGTGGGCGGAGGAGTAGACGTGTCGGGGTTGCTGGCGTTGCCGGGCGTGCTGCCGTCTGAGGTGCCGCCGGCAGAGCCGGACGGAAGGGTCACGTTGATATTCGCGCCGCCGTTGGAAGTAGCAGGCGCTGCGGCGGGGGTGGCGGCCGGATGGTAGTACATCCACGCGACGCCTGCGACGACCGCAAGAAGAATGATGACCGCGACCACCCAGCCGGTAACGTCGTTGCGCTCTACGACGGTCTTTTCTCTGGTAGTAACGGTGTCGGGGGTATCTATAACAGTTGCCATGATGAGCAAAGTTAGGGCTAAGACCATAACGCTAACGGAGGCCACATGAAGGCTCCATGAGTGGTGAGCAAAGAGCCTTTGCCTCGCATCCCGCGGGTTGCTATAGTGCGCGCAGTTCTTTGGAAAGGATAGGCCATGAGAGTAATCACCATACGGCTCGGGTACCTCCCGGTCGACGCGCTCGTCGAGATCATCGACGAGCCCCATCGCAGTGTGTGCCGCCGCATCCTCAGCGACAACCGCGCACTGTTCGAGATTGCGCGCGGCTCTACCCACAACCACCAAGCGTGGGACGGCGGCTATATCGACCACGTGACCGATGCGATGAATTTTGCTCGGCACCTCTACCCCTTTATAGAGGAGTTCGGCCGGCCGCTGCCCTTCTCGCTCTCGGATGCACTGCTGATACTCTTTCTCCATGACTTGGAGAAACCGTGGCGCATCGAGGTCGTCGATGACGCCGTGCGCAACCGCGATGGCCTCACCACCAAGGAGGCCTTCAAAAAATTCCGCGAGGACAAGCTCGCGGAGTACGGGCTCCGCCTGACCCCAGCACAGCTCAACGCGCTCACCTATGTCGAGGGGGAATACAAAGACTACACTCCCCTGCGCCGCGTCATGAACGAGCTCGCCGCCTTCTGCCACATGGTCGACACGTGGTGTGCCCGCGGATGGTACGACTACCCGAAGGCTAGCAACGACGAATGGATAGACGCGAGGCGTTTCCGCACGACCTGACGCTGCATGACCGCAACAAAGCCCCGACCTCGGCCGGGGCTTTTTCTTTGACTCAAAAATATCCGTGGTGTATGCTCTTTTTCAGTTGCAACGAGGAGGGCGCTATGGCGCAGGATGAAAGGACGTATCAATTCTCTGAGAAGGTCAGGATCGGCGGAGGGCTGGAGGGCCTCTTTCTCTGGCCTGACCCGAAGGACCCTGGACGCGATGTCGTCCAGATCGAAGTCCGTAAGGGGTCGACCGTCGACGCGAAAACGGTTTCTGTTCCCCACGTGGTCATCGACTCGTCGAGGGACGCCACCTCGGCGGCGCAGTAACAGTTCCGCCCATCTCATGCAAAGGCCCCGCTTCCGCGGGGCCTTTTTCTATCGAACAAGAATATGGCGCTCTTATTTGCCCTTGATGCGCGCAGCGAGGTGGAAGCTCATGTATGCCAGGTAGGCCGTAACCGCGACGCCGAACCACGAGAGCCACACCGGTACGTCCCAGTTGCCGAGCATAAGGTCGGCACCCGCGAAGATGCGCCAGAGGTGCGCGACTGCCACGAGGGTGAAGATCACGCCGGCGATAAAGATATACGAGCGCTCGCGCATAGCCGGGATCTTGCCTATGTGCCAGCCGTAGTGCACCAGCACGATGAAGAGCGCAATATCAAAGATAAGCCCCGGCAAGAGCATGTCGGTAGTGACCGTCATGCCGAAGAAGTTTGCGGAGTGGATATGCTGCTGGGAGAACCAGAGGAACCACAGGAAGTCCGCGGCGATCAGGCCGGCGCCGAACTTCGCGATCTCGTGTAATGAGGAATTCTTCATAAAGAGAGTGTCAAAGAGCACAATTACTTATATATGTCTATTGTACCCCCTCCAAAAAGCGCGCCAGGGGCTTTTACACAGGTTGTATGAAGACCGGTATACGTCCCCCTCTCAGGATAGTATTCTATATCTATATGAATATACGATACGTACTCGGTACGCTCAGTTTATTAACCGCATTCCTTTCATTTGCCTCGGTCGCGTCCGCCAGCACTACCAACCTTTCATTCGACCCGTCGTACGCCAGCCAGCCGTTTTTCTATTCGTGCGATCCGTACAAAGCAGGCTTCGAGAACGGCAAGCACTACCAGCCGCTTGCCACGCCCAATTGTCTGTACACTATCCCCTCCACCGTACTGGGCGGCAGTAAGATCATCGCGCTCTACAAAGGCACACCCGGCAACTCAACCTTCGTGGCCGGCGACCAAGTGATCGGCGGCAGCCCGACCCTGGTGCAGGAAAACAGCACGACCTTTGCGGGCGCAACGCAGGACCAGGATTACTTTGCGGTCGTCTACGGCTACAGCAGCACCGCGGAGGCCAATACCTTCGACCAATCCTTCCGCACCGGATCCTCGACCGATATCAACCCGCCGACGGGCAACTTCGCCATGATCCAGTGGAAGTGGGGCGGCAAGCCGGCCAGCGAGTACAACCCGGTCGTTATCGTGCCTGACATCCTCAATTCCTGGCAGACCGACTCGGGCTCCGTTATCGACCCTATCTTCCTTACTAACAAAAACCTGATCGATACCCTTACCTCAAACGGCTACGTCAACGGCCAGACGCTGTTCCTCTTCCCCTACAATTGGGAGGAACCGGCGGCAAGCACGGCAACCGAGCTTCAGAACACCATTGCCTCTATCAAGGCTACCTGCGGCTGCAGCCATGTCGACATCATCGCGCACGGCACGGGCGGCCTGATTGCCGAGCAATATATAGAGAGCGCCGGCTATGGCAACGACGTCGACCAGATCGTCTTCCTTGGTACGCCGCTCCAGGGTCTCCCCGCCGCATACTCCGCATGGGAGGACGGCAAAATCAACTTCAACTCGCCGCTCTCCGACGGCCTGGCGCAAGTCTTCCTCCAGGCGCAAGCCAATACGCAGGGCTATGCAAACACGTTCGACTTCGTACAGCACGCGCCCGTGCAGTCCTTCAAGGATATCCTTCCGGATTACGATTATCTTTATGACAACTCGGTCGGCGAGCGCGTTTATCCGAGCGGCTACCCGGTCAACTCATTCCTCGACAACCTGATCAGCAACCTCAGCCTCCTCCTCAACCGCGTGCGCATCACGACCGTGCTTGGGGACGACAACCAGGGCACGACGCCGTCGGCGTATCTCCTCGGCACCTCCACCACGCCGCCCGCCTGGCCCGACGGACAGATTACCGACACGTTCCCCGACCTTGGCGACGAGCTGGTGCCGCGCGCAAGCATAGAGAACGTAGTCAACCCGGTGAGCGACGTCGTAGCGGCCGATCACCGCGACCTTCCTACTGCGGCGGAGGGCTTTATCTTCAACTCGCTCACGAACAAGGTTGCGAGCACGGTCGCCAATAATTACCCCGTCGGCTGCGCGCTCTTCATCACCACGACGCCGGGCGCCGACCTGCAGGTGACCGACCCCAACGGCAATCATCTCGGCAAGGACTTCACGAACAATGTCGTGCTTAGCGAGATCCCGCACTCGCTCTACTCGGGCTGGAGTGTCCCGACCGAGTACGCGGTTATCGCCAACCCGCTCAACGGCAACTACCAGGTGCGCACGCAAGGCACAACCAACACGAGCTTCACAATCAATGCCTCTGATGTCTGCAACCAGGGCGTCATTTCAACCTCGACGCCGGCTAACACAAGCCCGGGGCAGCTGATCGGCTTCTCGCTTGGCGTCTCGACCAGCACCAATACGCTCACCATCCAGCCGCTCGACATCAATCCGCCGGTCATCACGATTACCTCACCACTCAACGGCAATTCGTACTATCAGAACGCGACCACGAGCGTAGCGGCGACGATCGTGGACCCCGAGAACTCCCCTATCGCCACCTCGACCTACAAGATCAACGGCGCGCTTATTAACCCGACACAGGCACTTAAGTTCTCAACGCTTCCGCTGGGCACCTCGACGCTCGTTGTCTCGGCAACCGACATC
>DASZPE010000008.1:0-2604 GCA_035550415.1 Minisyncoccota bacterium
AACTACGAATATATATTTCGGCATTTTTCCTATTAAACCTTAAGATACCGCCGGACCGCAAGGAAGCTGGCCACCGCGCCGAGGAGCACCCCGGAGCCCGCGATCACCAGCATGAAGAACGGGAAATGCGTAATGTAGTAGTCGAAGATATTGATCCCGCCGAAGAAGTTCTCCGTGGCGCTCCCGAGCCACCACGTCAGCGGGTACAAGAGGAGGAGCGTAACCACCGCGGCAATGAGCCCGTAGAGCACGCCCTCGACCATGAACGGCGCGCGGATATAGCTCTTGCCCGCGCCGACGAGCCGCATGACCTGGATCTCCTCGCGCGAGGAGTAGATCGCCAGGCGCAGCGTGTTGAGCGAAATGGCGACCGTGAAGAGCACCAGCAGCGCGATAATGACTCCGCCGATCCATTTAGCCGAGTCGGTGATCTGGCCGAGGCGCTCGATCGCCATGCGGTGCTGGTCGTCGTAGTAGTCAATCTTCTCGATGATCTGCGAGGAGGATGCGGCATCGCTTAGGGTGCCCTGGTTGTTGAGGAAACTTGCGATCGCGTCGTACTGCGAGAGATCCTTGGCCTTCACGTTGAGCACGGCGCCGAGCGGGTTTGCCCCGAGCTCGTCGAGCGCCTGCAGCGTCAGCTGGTCGTTAGCATGCCGCTCGCGGAACTGCGCGAGCGCGTCGTCGCGCGAGATGTAGCTTACCGAGTCGACCTGCGGCAATGCCTCAAGCGAAGACTTGATCTCGAGGATGCTTTCCTCGGGCGCGTCGGTCGTAAAGTAGACGTTCATGTCCGCCTTGTCGCGGAATTCCTGCAGCGTCGTGCCGAGCACGACGCCGATAAAGATGGCGAGCCCGATCACGAAGAGGGTCAGCACCATCATGAGCACGGACGCGAAGGAGACGAACCCGTTGCGCCAGAAATCCAGCAGCCCCGCGCGCACGACTCTCTTTGCGTTAACCCAGTTCATATAGCTATATTACAGGATGTATTTGCCTTCGCGGTCGTCGCGCACCACGCGCCCGCGGTCGAGCGTCACGACGCGCTTCTTGAGGCTGTCGATAACGCCCTTGTTGTGCGTCGTGAGGATGATGGTGGTGCCGAGGTCGTTGATCTTCTTGAGGATCTGCACCACTTCGAAGGTGTTGACCGGGTCGAGGTTGCCGGTCGGCTCGTCGGCGATGATGACGTCGGGCTGGTTGACGATCGCGCGTGCTATGGCGACGCGCTGCGCCTCGCCGCCGGAGAGCTCGTCGGGAAAGTTATTCATCTTCTCGCCCAGGTCGACCAGTTCGAGCACGTGCGGGACATCGGAGCGGATCTCCTCCTCGCTGCGGCCGGCCGCCTCCATAGCGAAGGCGACGTTCTCGTACGCGGTCTTCTGCGGGAGCAGCCTAAAATCCTGGAAGACGGTACCGATCTTGCGGCGCAAGTCGTTGATGCGGCGGTTGGCTATCTCGTGGACATTTACGGATTCAAAAAATACGGAGCCGCTGGTCGGCTTCTCCTCGGCGAGTAGCATTTTGACGAGCGTGGTCTTCCCCGCGCCGGAGTGCCCGACTATGGAGATAAACTCGCCTGGCTCTACCGAGAAGCTGACATCCTCAAGTGCAACAGAGTTGTCAGCGTACACCTTCGTGACGCGGTCGTAATATATCATGACAACCCATCCATTTTACTCCCCCGACCCCGGAAGTGCAAAACTCTCTATGAACGGTTCGATATTGCCCTCGAGCACGCCTTCGGCGTCGCGCACCTCGACGTCGGTGCGGTGGTCCTTCACCAATTTGTAGGGGTGGAGCACGTACGAGCGGATTTGTGAGCCCCACTCAATCTTCACGTTGCGGGTAAGGTCGTTGATCGTGTCCTTGCGCTCGGCCTCCATCTGGTGGAGCAGCTTGGCCTTCACGATCGCGAGCGCCTTCTCCTTGTTGGCACCCTGCGTGCGCTCGCCGTCGACGTGGGCGCTGAGCCCCGTCGGCAGGTGCACCACGCGCACGGCGGTCTCTCTCTTATTAACATTCTGCCCGCCGGGGCCGCCCGAGCGCGCAACCGTAATCTCAAGGTCGGTCTCCGGAATTTCGATATCAGTTACCTTCTCGAGGACCGGAAGAATTTCTACCAGCACAAATGACGTCTGGCGCTTCTGGTTGGCATTAAACGGCGAGATGCGCACGAGCCGGTGCACGCCATACTCATGCTTGAGGGTGCCGTAGGCCCGCTTGCCGGAAATTTCTATCGAAAGGTTGCGATAGCCGCCGTGGTCATTCTGATTTTCGTGCAAGACTTTGTACGTCCAGCCGCGCTTCTCTATATATTTGCGGTACATCTCGTAGAGCATATGTGCGAAGTCTTCCGCGTCGTCGCCGCCCGCGCCTGCAACGATAGTCATGATCGCGTTGCCGCTGTCGTACTTGCTGCCGCCCTCTGCCTCGGCCTTGAGGTCCTGCAGCTCTTTGATCATCGCCTGCGCATCGGCGGGGTTCTGCCAAAAATCCGGCAGCTGCATGGCAGCCTCCAGCTCTTTGATGCGCTCGTCTCTTTGATTGTTCTCCATTTGAGCCGGAGGCCAGGATTGAACTGGCGACCTGCGGTTTACGATA
>DASZPE010000009.1:0-3553 GCA_035550415.1 Minisyncoccota bacterium
ATTCGTAGGCGCAAACGCTCCGGCAACCGTCACTGCTGTGCCGCCTCACGCATCGGCGGCTTCATCGGCAGCCCTGCCGCAAGCGCCCGGCGGAAAAGAAGTGGGCATCTGGGTATGGGACAGCCCTCTTCAGATGGCGCCGGGCTATGCGGCGCGGATGTTCAGCGTCGCCTCGCAAAACGGATTCAATACTATCTATATTACGGTGGACGATTACCTCGACATCGCCGCGCTCCCGAACGGCGCCAGCAAGGATGCGAAGACCAAAGCCTACTTCGCCGCCCTCGCGAGCATCGTGAGCGCCGCCAACCAGAAAAGCATCGCCATACTTATCGAAGGCGGCGCCAAAGATTGGGCATATCCCGAAAACCGCTGGAAGGGCTACGCGCTGATCGACATGCTCGCCGCCTATAACAAGGCGTATCCTTCGGCACAAGTGCACGGCCTCCAGTACGACGTCGAACCGTATCTCCTGCCCGAGTATGAGGACAATAAGGCCGCCGTGCTCGAGCAATTTCTTGAGTTCATCGACGGATCGGTGGCCCACATGCAAGGCATCGAGGGCGAGTTTGAGGTCGTGATACCCCACTTCTACGACTCCGCGGTTGCGTGGACGCCGTCATTCACTTACGACGGCACCGACGCGTACGCCTATACGCATCTGCTCCAGGTACTCGAGCACCGGCCCGGGAGTACGGTCGTTGTCATGGCATACCGCAATTTCTTCGCGGGCGACAATGGTACCGAGCAGATCTCGCAAGCCGAGGTCAAAGAGGCTTCGAGCGGCTATTCGACGAACGTCATCGTCGCGCAAGAGACCGGCAACGTCGACCCGTCCTACGTGACCTTCTACGGCATGACCAAGGCAGACCTGCTCGCCAATATCCAGGATATTTATACCGCCTTTGACCCCTATAAAAACTTCGGCGGCGTGGCGGTGCACTACCTCGAGCCCTTCCTCGACCTTGAGTAGAAAACAGAAACCCCGCATAAGCGGGGTGTTTCTGTTAAAAACTATTTTGATTGATTACGGAAGCTGCGGGAGCGGGAGGTTGAGGCTCGCGCATTCGATGTTGTTGATCTGGCGCAGCGTCGTCTTGTAGACGTAGCCAGTCGCGGCGTGGTCGCTCGGAAGGCCGAACGGCACCCACGGCTTGAGGATGCTGTCCCAATACTTGATCTGGAACTGCTTCACGGCGTCGAGGGTCGGCAGGTCGAAGGTGCCGCTGACGGTGAGACTGAGGCCGAGTTCGGTGTTGAGGAAGCTCTGGAGCTTCTTTACCTGGTCGGAGTCGTTCTTTTTGCCATAGCCCATGTAGCCGGTGAGGTACGCGCTGCAGCTGTTGGGAGTCTCCGTCTCAGCGCCGAGGACGGAGCCGCCGGTCGAGCCCGTTGAACCGCCCGTATTGGTGTTGACGTAGCCGATCGAGAGCGGGCCGCTGACCACGACGCCTCCCCCGCCGCCCGTGCGGGGCGTGCTGTTGTTTGACGTGCCGCCATTGCCGCCGTTGTCCTGCGCGTTCACGGTTATAGAAACCGTGCCCGTAGAAGTCGACATGCCATCACCTGCGGTAAAGGTAAACGAGTCGTTGCCGCTAAAGCCCGAGTTTGGCGCATAGGTGAACGTTGCCGCATCGGAAGTGGTCGCGAGCGTACCATCGGACGGATTGCTCGAGGTTGCGAAGATGATGACCTTGCCGGATATGCTGTCGGTGCCCGCAAGCGTAATGTTGATCGGCGTATTGAATGCCGTCGTGACGCTCTGGTTAGTGGCAGTAACGACCGAGCAGTCATTGCCGGCGACTATGTCGCCGCTGTTGCCTGCGTTCTGGTTGACCCAGGTGTCGTGCGTATTGCAGTCGGCCGTGTACGTCCAGCCCCAGTTGCCGGTCGAGTCGGCCGGGCTCGGCGAGTAGCTGTACGTTGCGGAATTGCCGAAATAATACGCGACCCACTTGGACGTGAGGCTGTCGCACGAGCCGCTGGGAGCCGTCGTGCAATCTACGTCTGCAATAGCAGGCTGATCCGAGGTAAGCGTGCCGCCGACGATCTCGCCGTGCGTACCGCCGACCATGGTGCCGGTGACAATCTGCGGAAGCGCCGTGCCGCTCTGCGGGCTGATGGTGCCGTTGGTCGCGAAGGTGCCGTTGTCGTCAGCCTCCGCGCAGTAGTGCGTGTCGCTGCCGATCGTCTCCTGCCAGACCTGGATGTGGCGGGTGAAGGTGTCGGTCGCCCAGTTCTGGCCCGGGACAGAAGAGTCCGGATCGCCGGTGATGTGCTGCGTCGCGTCGACAAGAAGCGGAGAACCCACGCCCTGGCTGCAGACCGGAGTCGGCGGAGTAACGGGAGCGCTGACCGTGATCGAGACAGTGCCGCTCGTGGTCGCATGGCCGTCGCTTACGGTAAAGGTAAACGAGTCGTTGCCGCTCCAGCCGCTGTCGGGAGTATAGGTAAGGCTCGGAGCCGTGCCCGAGAGCGCGCCGTTCGTCGGGCTGCTCGAGGTCGCGAAGGTAAGCGCATCATTGTCGGCATCGGTGCCTGCAAGCGTTATCGAGAGCGCCGTGTCCGCCGCAGTAGTGAGCGTCTGATTGATTGCAACTGGCGGGGTGTTGCTCCAGCCGCCGCCATTGCCGCCGTCGCCGTCATGACCGTGATGATGGTCGTCGCCGTTGTCGCCGTTATTCCAATTATCATCGCCGCCATTGTGGTTATCGCCATTATCATGATGGTCCTGCTGGTTCCAATTAGTGTCGTCGGAGCCGCCATACGCCTGCGCAACGGTGATATGGGCCGGCAGCATCGAGAGCACGAATGCAATTACGAGCGCGGCCACGCCCATCGGAATCATAACGAGAGAGAACCGTACGGCCCGCTTGGGGGTCGACTTCACGGCGAGTTTGACCGCGGCCGGCTTGCGCGCAGCGCGGCGGACGACCTTCTTTTTCAGTGTTTTTGTCTTCATATATCTGTCTAAAAACTAACAATAATTGCTAAATCGCCCGGTGCATGGTGCAATCTCCTTCCCCGAGGAGAAATTAGACTGTGCATGTACTACTATTAATAACGATGGGCGTCAATCCCCTGCTTAACGAGAGGACAAATTTGACAAAGGCACAAAACTAGTTAGTTAGTTCGAATCTGAAGAAGCCAGCTCGATTTTGTAAAATGAAAAAGGGAGCCCTTTTGAGGCTCCCTGCAGTGCTACGGTGAAACCAAATTTGCTTCAAATGCCTCTGCCCACGCTTTGACATCCGTTCCATCTTTGTTTTCACCGATGAAGAACATCTTCTTCGGAGGTCGAGCCTCTTTGCGGGTGGCAGTCACGATGGTGAAGGAGGTGTGGAAGCCTCCTTCAATTAGCCAGATCAGGTCGGACTGATCCACGACATCTCCGGTTTCCTTGACGCCCGGGCCGCCTTTCGTGCTCCGAAAGAAGCGCCACTCGAACTGCGGCAAAATCCGACGCAGCTCAGGCAGGGGATTGATAGAGAGGAAGTAGCAGCTCTTCAGATAGTCTTGAATGAACTCCATCCCCATCCCAAGATCAATTCCG
>DASZPE010000010.1:0-3500 GCA_035550415.1 Minisyncoccota bacterium
GCCTGCGCCACGCCTCGACCCAGGCGCTCCTTACTCGCCGCGACGTCATTATCGTCGCCTCGGTCTCGTGCATTTACTCGCTCGGCTCGCCGGAGGAGTATCGCAAGATCCATCTTGAATTGGGCGCCGGCGCCAAGACCGACCGCGCGACCCTTATCCGCGACCTCATCCGGCTCTACTTCGAGCGCACGCCGGGCGACCTCAGCCCCGGCCAATTCCGCGCGCTGGGCAACAGTATTGAGATTATGCCGACCGGCGAGCGCGTCATTTACCGCGTCGAATTTGAGGGGGATGCGATCGGCCGCGTGCGCGTCATCGACGCCGTTACACGCGCCGAGAAGGAGGCGTCGGCATCGCTCTTCCTCTTCCCGGCCAAGCACTACGTAACGCCGGAGGACGAGCGCGGCCGCGCGATTGAAGAAATCAAAAGCGAGCTTGCCGACCGGCTCGAGGTGCTCCAGCGCCAGGGCAAGATGCTCGAGGCCGAGCGCCTCAAGCGCCGCACCAACCATGACCTCGCGCTCATTCGCGAGATCGGCTACTGCAACGGCATCGAGAATTACTCGCGCCATTTTGACGGCCGCAAGCCGGGGCAGCCGGCCTACACCTTGCTCGATTATTTCCCGCACAAGGCCGATGGCACGCCCGACTTCCTCACCGTAATCGACGAGAGCCATGTAACGGTGCCGCAGATCGGCGGCATGTACGCGGGCGACCGCGCGCGCAAGGATACGCTGATCGAGTTCGGCTTCCGCTTGCCGTCGGCGGTCGACAACCGCCCGCTTCAGTTTGAGGAGTTCGAGAAAGACGTCAAAGAAGTGATTTATACCTCGGCCACTCCGGGGCCGTACGAAAAGGAGAAGAGCGGCTCGCATGTAGTCGAGCAGATCATCCGGCCTACCGGGCTTGTCGACCCGGAGATCATCGTACGCCCGGTAACCGGCAACCGCGACACCGACGCGCGCGGCCAGGTAGAAGATTTCCTTGAAGAGGCCGACAAGGTCATCGAGCACGGCGGCCGCATCATGGTAACAACGCTCACCAAGAAGATGGCCGAGGATTTGGCCGAGTTCCTCAAGGACCGCAAGATAAAAGCCGCGTATCTCCACAGCGACGTGGAGACGCTCGACCGCATCACGACGCTCACCGACCTGCGCAAGGGCGAGTACGACGTGCTGGTCGGCGTCAACTTGCTGCGCGAGGGCCTCGACCTGCCCGAAGTGGAATTGGTGGCAATACTCGATGCCGACAAGTCGGGCTTTTTGCGCTCGGAGACATCGCTCATACAGACGATCGGCCGCGCCGCGCGCAATATCCACGGCCGCGTCATCCTCTATGCCGACGAAATGACGCCGCAGCTCACGTTTGCCATAGACGAGACCAATCGCCGCCGCGAGATCCAGGTAGCGTACAACAAAGAGCACAACATCACGCCGCAGACGGTGAAGCGGGCGATCAAGGACATCACCGCAGAGCTTCGCACCGAGCACGGCAAGGCGGTCAACGAAATGATTTCGATAGAGAAAGAGGAATATAAGAAGAACCCGCGCAAGTTCTTGGCAGCTAAGCGCGCCGATATGGCCGAGGCCGTCAAGAATTTAGACTTCGAAACCGCCGCGCTCATAAGAGACGAAATCTACGCGCTGACCGGCGAGGGAAGCACTGGAAAACCAAAAAAAGCTAGAAAATAAAGGCCTGAGATATTGCAGAATTTTAAAAATATTCTCCAATATGTTATTCACTTGCTCTCCATTGTTGGAAGAGTAAACTCCTACATTACCGGCGGGACAGAGGGAGCACCCAACGTCCAACCAGGGTACGTCGCAGCAATGCGATACATCCGAAAAGCCGTAGATCATCGGACCTGGCCAAGGTTGGTTTCTTCGCAAGAAGGGCCGTACGAAAGTCAGGATGACCCGATACGATCGGAATGAGATAGGTTTGGCAAAGCGCAATGCCAGTCCGGATAGCGGAGGCATCCGCGATCCACATCTTGTTCTGTCGAACATCTTTAATTCTTTTGAAAAGTCATTTGTTTCCAGCGATGGATGCAGACGATAGCTCGAAAGGGTTGAGGTTGTAAGACGCTCGAAGCGCAATGCTGAGAGCAGCGATCTTTGATGAGATCAAGCTGAGACGGGAGGACCGTCCAACGACGGACTACCGTCACACATGCTGGTCATCATCCAGGTCGAACAAGGCCCTTCGCGAAGTCTGCAGACGACGCGGGGGCCTTTTATTTTTTGCGACTAGATATTCTTTTTGTGGTATAATGAACTTGTGTATAGGTACCCCTCGGAGCGATCCGCGGGGCAAGGTGCGTGGGCGGGGAACTTGTGTATCACTATGGAGGACCATATTCATATCAAAGGGGCCAAGACCCACAACCTCAAGAACATCTCGTTGTCGATACCGCGCAACAAGATGGTGATCTTTACGGGGCTTTCCGGAAGCGGGAAGTCGTCTTTGGCGTTCGACACTATCTTTGCCGAGGGCCAGCGCCGCTATGTTGAATCGCTCTCGGCCTATGCGCGGCAGTTCCTCCGCCAGATGCAGAAGCCCGATGTCGAGGAGATCACGGGCCTCTCACCGGCGATCTCGATCGACCAGAAATCGCGTTCCAACAACCCGCGCTCGACCGTGGCGACCATCACCGAGATTTATGACTACATGCGCATACTCTTCGCGCGCGTAGGCAAGCCGCACTGTCTCGTCTGCGGCCGCGAGATCAAGAAGCTCTCCAACGAAGAGATCATCGGGAGTATTGTCGAGAACGTCGGCAAGCACGGCCCTAAGAAGACGCAGAAGGTCATGGGTGTCGAGATCGCCGAGGACACGGTCAAGATTTACGCGCCGCTCGTAGTCGGCCGCAAGGGCGAGTACTACCAGCTGCTCTACGACCTCCTCGGCAAGGGCTACGAGCGCGCCAAGATCGACGGCGAGGTTAAGAATTTGCGCGAGCAGATCATCCTCTCTAAATATAAGAAGCACGACATCGACGCGTTGGTCGACGAGATTCTCGTGACTGAGTTCAGCCGCAACAAGGCTGCATCTCTTGAACGTTTGAGCGAGGCCGTAGAGCGCGCGCTGGAGGCGAGCGACGGCCTGGTCAAGATTGAGGACGCTCATGGCGAGCGGCTTATCTCGGCCAAGTTCATGTGCCCGTACGATGGGTTCTCGTTCCCCGAGGTTGAGCCGCGGCTCTTCTCCTTCAACTCGCCCTACGGCGCGTGCCCCGAGTGCAACGGGCTTGGCACCAAACACTTCATGGGCGAAGAGCCCTGCCCGGTGTGCCACGGCGCGCGCCTGCGCCCGGAGGCACTCAATGTATTTCTCGAGAAGGAGATTAAGGACCCCAACGAGCCCATCCCGGAGGCGAGCGTGCGCCGCAAGGAAGGCCGCTATAACATCGTCGAGATCACGAGCCTCTCGATCAAGGACGCACACGAGTACTTCGGCGCGCTGCATCTCTCCAAAAAAGATCAGGAGATTTCGAAGAC
>DASZPE010000011.1:0-8361 GCA_035550415.1 Minisyncoccota bacterium
CGCCGGCATGAGCCGCGTGCCGTTTTGGAAATTCGTCGGGCTTAACCTGATCGGCGAGTCGGTCTGGTCGGCCATGATCGTCGCGGTCGGCTACTTCCTCGGCAATGTATATATCTCCGTCAACAACGCGCTCGGCAAGGCTTTTATTACGGTGGCGGTGATCGTCGTGCTGGCAGTTGCGCTCGGCGCTGCCAACTACATCCGCAAGCGCATCATGTCGGAAGCGCAGCGCGATGCATGATTAGCGCAGCACCAGGAAGAAAAACAGTATCGCAACGATGACGCGGTAGATCCCGAAGGGGACGAAGTTGTGTCCGCGCACGTAGGCGAGGAGCCAGCGGATGCTCGCGATAGCCACGAAGAACGCGGTGATGAATCCTACGGCAAGCACGAGTATGTCGCCGCCCGAGAATGCCGACGCGCTTTTAACGAGGTCGAGCCCGCTCGCCGCCAGCATCGTCGGCACCGCAAGCAAGAAGGAGAATTCTACGATGGCGACCCGGCGCATGCCAACGAGGAGCCCGCCCACGATACTGGCGGCCGAGCGCGATACGCCCGGCACGATCGCGAGCGATTGGAAGACGCCGATCGCAAGCGCTTGCCGGTAGGACATGTGCGCAATCTCGGCATGCGCCGACGCGCGCTCCTGGTGGAAGTATTCAAAAGCGATTAATGCCGCGCCGCCCAGCAGGAGCGCCCACAGTACGACCGCCTCATTGCCGAGGAGATACGTTTTGACGACCTTATAGAGCGCGAGCCCGATGATGCCGGTCGGAATAAAGGCGACGACAACGCGCTTGAGGATCTCGATGTTGAGAAACGACTTGTAGTAGAGGACGATAACCGCCGCGATCGCGCCCAGCTGTATCACGATCTCGAAGCTTTTTTGAAAATCGCTCTGCGCGAGCCCGAGGAGCGAGCTCGCCAGTATCAAATGTCCGGTCGAAGAGATCGGGAGAAATTCGGTGATGCCCTCAATGATGCCCAGAATGATACTCTGGATAATGCTCATGCCTCCATCGTACCATGCTCACCGCCGGCGATTGCACGATTGATCGCCGCGACGAGCTCGTCGATGCCGACGGGCTTCGTGAGGTGCGCGTCAAAGCCTGCCTCGAGCGCGCGGTCCTTGTCTTCCTGCTGGCCGTAGCCGGTCAGCGCCAGAAGCGCGCCCTTGTATCCGTCCTGCACGCGCAGCAGGCGCGCGAGCGTGTAGCCGTCGGTGTCGGGCAACCCTATGTCGAGCACGATCGCCTGCGGCTTCTGGAGGGCAAGCATGTCGCGCGTCTGCGCGCCGCTGTGCGCATACTCGACATCATAGCCTTTGAGCGTCAGGAGCTTGCCGATGCCGCGGCCCGCCGCGGCATTGTCGTCGACGACGAGGACGCGTGCAAGGGTAGATGACACCGGCGCCTGCTGTACTGCGGGCGCGGGAGCCGCCGGCGGCATCATGGCGTCGGCAAGCGGGAAGCGCAAGATAAACTCGCTGCCCGAGCCTGTGCCTTCGCTCATAACCTCGATCTGCCCCGCATGCATCTCGACGAGGCGCTTCGTGAGCGAGAGCCCGATGCCGAGCCCGTCGCCGCGGCGCTCGCCGGTCTCCAGCTGCAGGAACGGCTCGAAGATGCGCTCGAGCATCGCGGGCTCAATCCCGATGCCGGTGTCCCTCACCCGCACGACCGCCGCATCTCCCTCGCGCGCGGCTGACACGAAGATGCCGCCTCCCTCGGGCGTGAATTTGCACGCGTTCGTGAGAAGGTTCGAAATGACTTGCTCGATGCGCACCGGGTCGGCGAAGAGCATCAGCGGCTCGCCGGGGACCTCAATCTGCAATTCCTGCCGGCGGCCTTCGATGCGGCTGCCGACGGAGCGGATCGAGCGCTCGAGCACCGTGCGCAGGTCGACCGCTTCGCGCTGGAGCTCTATCTTGGAGCGCTCGATGCGCGAGACGTCAAGCAGGTCGTCGAGCAGCCGCTGCACCGTGCGCAGGCGGTCATCCATAAGCTCGAGCGTTTCGGTTTCCTCCGGCGGGCGCGGCGGCCCCAGCCGCAAAAATTCCAGCGCGCTCACGATGGGTGCAAGCGGGTTGCGCAGCTCGTGCGCGAGGATCGCGATAAAGTCGCTCTTGGCGCGGTCCTGCAGGCTCAGCCGGTTGAGCGCTTCTTCAAGCTTGTCGATATATGAGGTGAGCGATTTGGTCGCTTCGACGCGCTCCTCCTGGAGCGCCGCGATAACGTAGAAGATGATCGCGATGATATCCATGAATATCTCTATCTGGAAGAGCCGGTTGCCGAGAGCGGTCGGGTCGGTAATGGCATGCGGGCCGTACATGGTCGCCCCTATTGCCAGGCACGTGGTGAGGAAGAGGGCGAGTATGGTAAAGCGCGGGCCTATCCGTATTGCCAGCCAGAAGAACGGCAACAGCATGACGTACACCAGCGACACGCCGTTGATGGAAGAAATGCCGACCCACAAGAGCGCCCAGTCTATCGACAAAAGCGCCGCAAACACGAGTACGAGTTCGACGATCTGCCGCGGCGAGCGCTTGAATAGAGGCTCCGCGCCCCAGCGGATGATAAGCGGAGCAAGGATAAGAAGGCTCATCATGACGCCGGTCCACCACGAGCCGAAGGTTACGGCAGCCGGGAAGGACGGGTCGAACCATGCGCGCGTTACCCAGATGCCCGCCGTACCCAGCGCGGGGACGATTATCGAGCCGAAGATGGCGACGCCCATCATGGCGAACATATCGCGCAGCCGGCGCAAAAGCGGGTCGAAGCTGAGCTTGCGCAGGACATACGTGCCGACCAGCGCCTGCAGCGTATGAGCAATAGGCAAGATGATGATGTATACCGGCGCCGAGCCGTTGTAGACATACCACGCGAGCGACCCGAGATAGATGCCGGGCCAGAGGCTTGAGCCCTCAAGCGTCAGGACGCCGAGCCCGATGCCTGCCGCCGGGTTTATGACCGCCAGCCCTTGATGGAGGACGGCGCTCACTCCCGTTGCAAGAAAATAGACGACCCCGAGGCCCGTCGCCCCCCAGCGCTCGCGCGTTGTGTGGGGTAAGGGGAGTAGCTCCCGCAGCCGATGCATGGCCACATTGTGGGGCGGCTATTCTATGGTGTCAATGAAGCGAGAAGGAGTGTATAAGGGGGTATTCCCAGGAAGGGGGCTTTTGGGTATACTCTCGGTACTGGTCTTTTATACATTAATTAATCATTCATGGTTAGAAAAGCGAATCCCGCCCTGCTCAAGCCTATGAACCTCTCCTCGGACCTCGAGGCAGTGGTGGGTAAGGGCCCTATGCCGCGCTCTGAAGTCGTAAAGAAGCTCTGGGAGTACATCAAGAAGCATGACCTCCAGAACCCAAGCAACAAGCGCAATATCCTGGCGGACGAGAAGCTCAAGGTCATTTTTGGCAAGAACGAGGTGACTATGTTCGAGATGACGAAGCTCGTCTCGGCGCACATGAAGTAATCGGACGAACAGTCCCGCAGGGTCTTGAAAAAGAAAAGCAGAAGCAAGTTTATTCCGGTAGGCGTAAAGCTCCGGGTCGGTCGCTCGCGCACCGGCTTGGGGCTCTTTACGCGTGAGGAAATCAAGAAAGGCGCCTGCGTCATCGAGTACACCGGCCGCGTACTTACGAAAAAGGAGGAGGAAGAAAGCAACAGCCTCTATTTATTTGAGGTAACGAAAAAGAAGACCATCGACGGCGCCACGCGCTCCAACACGGCCCGCTACATCAACCATTCCTGCCGGCCCAATTGCGAGATCGATATTTATAAGGACCGCGTATGGGTCATGGCCAAGCGCAAGATTAGGGCGGGGGAGGAATTGAATTACGATTACGACACCGAGTATTTCGAGGCGTATATCAAGCCCAAGGGCTGCAAATGCGTCAAGTGCATGCCGGAGCAGAGTTTGGTATCCTAGGGAGCCTATGGCTATACCGTGGACACGAGTCACGTGGTACTCTCAAGCGCTTGCTATTGTCCTATTTGTGGCGACGCTTGCGCTGGGGTTCTGGCTCGGTGCGCAGTACGGCGAGGCGGTCGGCGGGCAAGCCTTCAATGACGTAGGCGAGACGCTCATCGCGAGCCCCGCGGCGCTCTCCGGCATGTATCCGCATTCGATCAAATCATCGTTCCCATTTTTCTCATGGGGGAGAGGCGCGCAATCTCCTTCGACGTCGGGAAGTACCGGTAAAACAACTTCGAGTTCCAGCAGCGTTGCGACCTCGTCTTATCCGTCATCGTCTTCGACTAGCTCCACTACCGGTTCGGTAACCAATCCACTCTCTGGCTCGCAATCTTCGAACACGGGCTCAACACAGCCGCCTTCGACCTCCGTACCTCCGACGCAGCCGGCGCAGAACGCTTCGCAGGAAATCCGCTTCACGGCCTACCTCACCGCCTACACGTACTGGGACAATACGCCGCCGGGCTCATCAGAAATTTCTAACCCTATCATCCACCAGGTGGCCGGCGGCACGGGCACCTTCAGCGACCCGATCACGGTTGCAGTAGGGCACAGCATCTCGGGCCGCACCGACACGCTCGATTATCCGGCGGGCACCAAGTTCTACCTGCCGTATTTGCGCAAGTACTTTATCGTCGAGGACACCTGCGGCGACGGCAATACGCCCCAGAACGGCCCGTGCCACACCGGCTACCAGGGCCACCCGTGGCTCGACCTCTGGCTCGACGGCGCCAATGGCACGCGCGCAAGCAGCGACGACTGTGCCAGCGACATCACCGACCTTCATACGATTATCGAGAACCCCGCACCCAATTATCTCGTAGTACCGGGGCCGATTTATAGCACCTCCTGCGCGACGCAATATTCCGATACTGCGGTGACGCAATAAAATCAGTATCCCTGCAGTTTGAACACGAGCCAGACGCCCAGCGCCGTGCCGATAGCGCCGAAGAGCCACGACGACATAGAGAAGAGAGACGCGCCCCAGAGGGTCGGGATATATCCGCCGACAATCGAGCCGACGGTCGCGAAAATCAGCATCAGCGTCTTGGGGCTCATTGCTACTACTATACCCGCTTTTTTGCGGGATTGATGAGGCGTTCTCCAATCACTTGGTATACTGAGGGCGGTCTCCGGGCTTTTAGATAACTAGTGGTAATTTGCTATCGATATGAAAACAATGACCTGTGCGCAGATGGGCGGCATGTGCGAGGAGAAGATGAGCGCCAATACTCCTGAGGAGATGATGGACAAGGGCATGCAGCATCTCGAGGCCGCACATCCGGAGATGGCCGCCAACGTCAAGGCAATGCCGAAGGACGACCCGAAGATGGTCGAATGGAATAATAAGTTCATGGCCGACTGGGCCGCGGCGCCGGAAGACGCTCAGTAGGGAAGTAAGGATCTGAAAAAGAGAATCCGCGCGCTGCCAAGGCAGCGCGCGGATTGTTCGTAGTGAGCTTCATGACTCGGGTTTGTCCGGGCGTTTGGGCGCGAGCTCGCCAATGTTGTAACCGGCTTCTTCGAGTATCTCCCGAAGGGAGCCCACATCCGCTCGCCGGATACGCGGAATCCGCAAGATTTCAGCCTCGGGGATTTTGAGTAGATCCTCGAGGATAATGATATTCTGTTTTCGGAAGGCCTCGACCCACCGCTCCGGCAGCCGTAGGCGAATGTCGGAGAGGAAGGTATCAAGCGGAATTCTCTGGTGGGGCATGTATTTTCTCCCTACATCAGCTGGTCGTATAATACCACATTTATATAAAAAGAAAAGCATCCGGTAGGAGGCGCTCGAAAAAGGCCGAAAACTATGTATAATCTGAATGTTCGCCACACATTCCGCGGTAGCTCAATGGTAGAGCAGCTCCCTGTTAAGGAGTTGGTTGTAGGTTCGAGTCCTACCCGCGGAGCAAGGTTGGACGGACGGACGCGAGAGCGTCCGTTTCGTCTTTATCTGCCTCATAATTTCTAGGTTCGAACGTCGGGTTTTCGCGGCGTGCCTCAAGTAGGCCTTTTGAGATCGTTGAGAATACTTTTTTGTTGATAATGTTGAGGTTTTTGTCCTTCAACGTCAGGTTCGAACCAAGGGCCGAAAGCGCCTCTTGTTTTTCCTCAAACGTACCATTTTTGAAGGTTTCGCTTAGACCCACGATCAGTTTGAATGCTTTCTTGGCTTCCTCAAGGCTGGCGGTGTCCGTACCTCGCATGTCGGCCAACACTTGCTTGATACGACGCTTGTCTGTCTCCAGAGTTTCCTTGTGGCGCAGAAACTCCTCGTCGTCCTCGATGAGTCCTTTCATGCGCATCCGGACGAGCTCCTCACCCTCTTTTTCTTTTTGGGCTAATTCGCGCTCCAGTCCCACCTTGCGCTCGTACTCATTCTTGCGCTCCTCGCTGGCTATCAACTCTAGGTTTGCGATACACCACTCACTGAGTGCGGTGGACGCCTCTAACTCTTTGGCGATCCGGTCCGCCATCGTTTCGTTCATTTTCGGCTCCGTCAGACTGCGCTCCTTACAATGCCCGTTCTGGCCCCAGTTGCAGTGGTAGTAGATGTAGTGGAGGTATGTTGCCCCCTCCATGTTATCTATGCGCGTGTCGCATTTTGGGCACGCTTCTTTGTTTTTGTACGCGAATTTATGCCGGCAGTTGGGGCAAATAAGCTGGTGCTTGTGCTCAGCAATCACCGTGCCGCCACAGTTCCCGCACTTTGTTCGACCGATGTAGGGGAAAACGTCTTTGTTGATGATCGGCCGAGGGACGCCGTGACGTCCAAGCATCGTCTGTATCTCCCAGAACTGAGCTTCGGTGATCATTCGTGGGACGGCCTCGTTGACTTCGTATCGCACCATCTCTCCGTTCTCGTCTTTGCCGTAGAAAAAACCAGCGTAGAACGGATCGCGCAGCATCGCATAGATACGGGAGAGCTGAATCGCTTTGCCACCCTCTTTTTTGCGCTGAATCGTTTTGAGATGTAGGACATCTCTCGAGTACCGGAGCAGCGCTCGTGCCGAGTGCTTGCCCGAGAGAAACATGAGAAGCAGTTGCTTTACGAGCTCGAACCTCTCCGGGTCGGCCATGAGCTTGCGATCGCCCTTTTTTCCGTAGTCGTTGATGTAACCGAGCTTGGCAACACCGGCCGGGTAACCCATCTCATTCTTTTTGCGTAGTCCTCGTTTGACGTCGATACCTTTCGCATCATTCTCCATCTTCGCTTGGCTTGTCAGTAGCGTGAAGAAGAATTTGTCTTGTGGTGTATCACGGAAGGTCTGGCTCGGCGTAACGATCTCGAGGAGCTTGCCTTCGTCCATGAGCTGGATGAGACGTGCAGCATCGACGGCGTTGCGCGAGAGGCGGTTCGGGTGCCACACGAGAATGCCCTGCGCTTTTCCTTGTTCGATCTCTTTTACCAGTCGCTCAAACACCGGGCGTGCGAATGCAGTTTTTGCCGAGTGGGCTTCCTGCATAATGTCCTCATCACGCAACGCAATTTTTTTGCTTGTCGCCAGCTTCCTGAGCTCATCGATCTGCGAGTCGATTGAGAGAGCTTGTTTGTCCTCGGCTTCGCTCGACTTGCGAGGATACGCCTTGTAATTCAATTTCGTTTGTTTCGTTTTCATGGTTTTTTATTATTAATCCTGCTACAGACACACTATCGAGAACACACTACATAGCTAGTCCATGGTTTTTTCAATGAGTTGATAATGCTGACATTTGGCCCAGTGTCTGAGCCCCCTTACCCCCACAGCTCGTCGCTTCAGAGGGTTCGCCGTGCCCTTGCTCCGTTTTCTCTCGGAGGGCGACTTGGTCTCATCTGTCCAACCGGCTAGCTTCTGCCTCCAGTGGTGTGCTTGATTGCGTTAGAGACCTCTCGCTACGCCGCAATCAGTGGCTGGCTCATTGCCGACACTCGGCATCCCTGTACCGCGGGATCACGGAGCCTGCCTCATGCCTGTTTTATTTTTACGAGCCCTGCACGAGGTACGCCCCGGGGCTCGAAGAGGCACGTATCTCTACGTGCTGGTCTTTGGCTCGAGGGAACTTTCTCCCTCGCCTGAACGAGCGACCTTTTGGTCGTTCGCTCGGGCGAGAGCCGCGAGGCCTACGCGCGTGAGACGCAACAAAGAAACGCCCAGCTCTTGTGCTTGGTCGTCAGAGATTGCGACACCGTAGTCGCGCGCTATAATTTCTTTGAGTTGCTGCGATGCTTTCGAAGGAAGCATTCTTGCAGAATCCCAAACAAAAATTGCTTAATCAGCATTATTTGTAAGAAAAATCCGCCCCGTAAAATGGGCGGATTTTCTGCTCGCACTAGCACTTATCCACTTTTAAGCAAAGTTAAGCTGATGACCTTTTGTTTTTCCTTCGGGCGAGCGCTTT
>DASZPE010000012.1:0-2147 GCA_035550415.1 Minisyncoccota bacterium
TCCTTCGGCACGTCGACGACCTCGCAGAGCAACACGCTTACGACGCTCGGCGGCACCGATAAGGCGTTCGCCTTCGTTTCGGGGAGGCTCAACAGCAGCAGCAGCTCCGCCACGCATGAGGGGCTCTTCCGCGCGGACATCAGCTCGACCTCCAATTGCGATGTTCTCAGAGGGGCTTCTGGCACCGCGGCATCCGCGACGCTCCAAGTCGTCGAGTTTACCGACTCGACTACGGTGGAGCACCAGACCATTACCGCCAGCGGCACGAGCACCAGCACGACGCTCTCGAACTCCATCGACACGACGAGCGCGTTTGTCGTGTATACATTCTCGGGTTCCTCGGGCAACCTCTCTATCGTGCCGTATTGCTATCTCTCCGACGCCACGACGATTACGACGGGCCGCGGCGCCTCGTCGGGCACGGCGACCATCGAGGCGTATGTGGTCAACATGTCCGGCGTCTCAACCGAAGTCGATACAGGCTCCAATATCACTTCGACCACGACGCCGGTGAGCATTTCCAACGTTACCGACACGTCTTCGGCATTCTGCGTGTTTCAGTCGAGCAACTCTGGCACCGGCACCAGCTGGGCTAACCAGCTCTCCGGCGCGAGCATGATCTCGACAACCGAGGTCGACATCATCAAGAACAACACGAGCAACACCAACCCGTGGGCGCTTCAGACGATGCAATGTTAGCTCGTCTCGCGACCGCTTCTCTTTTCTAAAAGTTATTCTCCAATGCGCTATTCACAGCGCGCGTGCTTGTGCGCCGCAAGGCGCCATACATAATGATGATGTCCCACAGGACACATGCGGTGATATGTCAACCCTGACGCACAACGCAGTATTTACCAACCGGTGGTACGCCGAAATAAAGCGGCTCTACCTGGGGCTTGTGTCGAGCGAGTTCGAACCCTAGCGCACGCCTATGGACCAGCCTCGACATAGGCGCCTATTTCCGTTCGGCCATCCGGCGTCGGGCGGTTTTTCTTTTCTTCTATGTTAGGCAACAGGATGATAACGCGGGGGCAGACGTTCACGCCGCTCCAATACGGCTACTTCGGCGGCGGCAATTCTCCCGGCGCGGTTTCAAGCGTCGGCCGCATCGATTTCAATAATGATACGCTCACGGCTACCGTCAGGGGCCCGCTTTCGCTGGCGCGCTACGGCCTGGCGGCAACCGGTACCAGCGCCTTCGGTTACTTCGGCGGCGCGTCCACGCCCGCCGCCTCGTCGCTGGTCGACCGCGTCGACTACAGCAACGACACGGCTACGGCCGTAGCCAAGGGGCCGCTTGTGGCGGCGCGCGGCAACTTGGCCGCCACCGGTACCAGCGCCTTCGGCTACTTCGGCGGCGGCTTGGTAAGCCCGGCAACATCCTCGCGCGTCGACCGCGTCGATTATTCCAACGACACCACCGCGCTTGTTGCCAAGGGGCCGCTTTCGGCCGCGCGAAGCTATCTTGCCGCGGTCGCGGCGCCGTCATACGGCTACTTCGGCGGCGGCTTCCCGGCGGCCTCGTCCTTGGTCGACCGCGTCGACTACAGCAACGATACGGCTACAGCAGCGGCCAAAGGACCGCTCGCCGATGCGCGAGGCAATCTTGCGGGCTCGCTTCACTCGGCTTTCTAAGCCCCCGGCCAACGCTCGGGCCCGGCTCCCCGCGAGCCCCGCTCCTGCGGTACAATAGCTCTATATGGTCCGCATTTCGCGCAGCCGCATGGACATGCAGGATGGCCGTCTCGACAACGGTGTCTTCAAAAGTTGGGCGGAAACGATGGTCGGTGGTGCCAGCGGCACCAACACCGGCTCCTCGTACACCCTCGACCTCTCGCAGGGCAACGTCTACAACCTTATCCTCAATGCCAGCTGCGCCTTCACCTTCAGCAACCCGAGCGGCAGCGGCAACGAGTGCTCCTTTACGCTCATTCTCCATCAGGACAGTACCGGCAGCCGCGCGGCGACCTGGCCTACGGCGGTGCAATGGCCCGGAGGCACTGCGCCGACGCTGACTTCAGCGGGGAACAGCATCGATGTTTTCGCATTCTCAACCTACGACGGCGGAGCGACGTGGCTCGGATTTACCGTGGCGCAAAATATGGTTATCGGAAGCGGGCCCGCCCGCTTCGGCTACTTCGGCGGCG
>DASZPE010000013.1:0-2117 GCA_035550415.1 Minisyncoccota bacterium
GAGACATTTGCCACGACGGTGCCGGTCGCGACGGTGCCGAGCACGTAGCGCGTCTCGCCGGTCGTCGACGTCATCTTGCCGTAGACGATCCACCCGCCGCCGAGCAGCGCGACAACGATGATCGCGCTCCAGACCTTGTGTGCGAGCGCGAACTTTTTGACCGAGCTGGACCAGCGGGTGATAGCGGACATACGAAATTATTTAATGATACGGATAAAGCTTGCATCCACGCGGCCCGCATCGTCGGGGTCGCCGAGGATGATGATCTGGCGCTGCGGCACCAGCGCGCTTGTTGAAGCGTCGCCCTGCGGGCCGCGGATGAGCGTCGTCGTTGCAAGTACGACCGGCACGTCGTCGCCGTCCGGCGCGGTAATAGTGAAGGTCGGGTAGCCCGACTCGCTGATGGTGCCCACGATGCCATGGCCCTCGGGGATGAAGCTGGTCGGCACCGAGAAGCTGGGCCCCCAGCCTACCGGCCCGCCCATCCGCACGCTGAACTCGCGCGGAGCGCCGTGGAATTGGAATGCGCGGTTGTAGCCCACGACCATGCCCGCGTGGAAGATAAGGAGCGCCACGATAAGCGCCGCGATGCCGCCCAGGACCCAGCGCCCGATAGGAGAGAAAAGCCTGTCTTCAAGATTCTTGAGATCCATACGTGAAAAAATAAAAATAAATAAAATTACGCGTAGCGCAGCATGCTGCGGGCGCTGCGGGGGATCGTGAGGACCGCCCAGATAAACACGCACAGCGGCACGATGACCGCGATAAGCGCCAGCGAGGGGAGCGAGTCCATGAGCGAGAGCCCCAGCTCGCGCCAGTACGTCGCAGCGGCGCCGCTATCGGAGAAGATCAGCGACAGATACGTTGAGAAGCCGGAGGCAGCGAACTGCTGGCCCGCATAGGCCACGGCCGGCAGCAGAGCCGCCAGCGAGCCGAGCGCGAAGATGCTGTGCAGCGCGAAGGCAAGCTGCGCGCGGCGGCGCGCGGCAAGGCTGAGCCGCGCAAGCGTCTTTTCGAGCAGGCCTGAGGGAGCGTCGAGTTCCCGAATGTGCATGTTCATATATACGATAGGGTTAGGGTTCTTGGTGCAGGAGGGTGCGCAGGGCGATAAGCGCCCGCCGATGGATGCTCTTGACCGTATTGGGAGGCTTGTCGAGGGCCTGGCCGATCTCCTCGAAGGTGAGGCCGCTCATATAATGGAGCAGCACTACTTCGCGCTGCGCGGGCTTGAGCTCTTCCACGGCTCTGCGTACGTTCTCATCGCTTTGCGTGCGCAGGAACGCCTCGTCGGGGAGCGGTGCCGCGTCCTCGAGACCTTCCAGCACCACGTTGCCGTCGTCGGTGTCGAAGTACGACATCGGCAGCGACTTCTTTTTGCGCATATGGTCGATCGTCGTATTGCGCGCGATGCGCATGAGCCACGTTTTGAATTTGCTCGATTCCGGATCGTAGCGATTGACGCTCTTCCACGCCTTGAGAAAGGTATCCTGTACGATATCCTCCGCGTCTTCTTCGCGGTTGGCGAACCGCCGCGCGAAGGAGTACACGCTCTTGAGGTGCCGCTCGACCACGAGCGCGAAGGCGCCTTCCTCGCCGGCCAGGTACGCCGCTATAAGTTCCTCGTCGCTTCTGCCCATAGGGAGTAGTATACTGCCCGCATGGAGCCATTAGCGTCAAGGATCAGGCCGACAACGCTCGACGACTTCGTCGGGCAGGAGCATCTGGTCGGCACGGGCAAACCTCTGCGCGTCGCTATCGAGGAGGGGCACCTCTTCTCCTTTATATTATGGGGCCCGCCGGGGAGCGGCAAGACGACGCTTGCGCGTATTTATGCCAACGCGCTCGACGCGGAATTTTACGAGCTCTCCGCGGTCGACTCCGGCAAAGAAGATATCAAGCGCATCGTCGGCGAGAAGGGCGCACTCGACTTTTCGATCAAGCCGAAGGTGCTTTTTATCGACGAGATCCACCGCTTCAACAAAGCGCAGCAGGATTTCCTGCTGCCGTTCGTCGAGCGCGGAGAGCTGACGCTCATCGGCGCGACGACCGAGAACCCAAGTTTTGAAGTGATTCCGGCGCTCCTGTCGCGCTGCCGCGTATTCGTGATGGGCGAACTC
>DASZPE010000014.1:0-2624 GCA_035550415.1 Minisyncoccota bacterium
CCGCTACCATAAACTGCCACGGCGTTCTATATATAAGCTCGGTCCCGACATTGGGGAAGAGCTTCTGGAGCGCCCGGTCGAGCTTGCGGAACCTTTTTCTGCGTTCGTCGAGTTTGGCAGGAGTCATGGCACGATAGGAAGCGAAACTGCAAGATGTTCGAGCAGCATCTTCATGGCCGGAGCGCGGTCGTTGGCATAGGCGCGCACTTTCGCGATGTCCTCCAGGCCTTCTCTAATCTTTGTATCGCCTTTTGATTTCACCAGCGCTGCGCGCAGTGATACTTCGAGAGTATTTAAAAACTCGCGTACGCGCTCTTTTGTACCCTCTTCATCTTTGAGGAGCTTGGCGATTTCGTCGGTGCGCACTTTCGATGATCCGGAAAGGAAATGTTGAGCAAAATGGTCTGGTTGAGCCGACCCAGACGGCGACCCGAGGACCTTTTGTGAAGCATTTCCTTTCCGGATCTCAGGATACGGCATAAACCGCGAGCGCAATGTGGCGATGACAACGCCGGGAGGTGCGAGCAGCACGAACATCGTGCCGGACTTAGGCTCCTCAAATAATTTAAGGAGTGCTTGCTGCGCTTCGGTGGTCATCGATGAGACGCCGAGTATGAAAAGCCGCCGGCCCGAGAGCCCAGCAAGCTGCGCGGAGACCGCCAGGTCGCGCGCCTCCTCGATGCCGAACTTTTCTATTTCGAGCACATCGATATCCGGATCGGCAGGATTGGCGAACGAAAAGCGCTCTCGCGCGTCCTCGGCGAGCGCGCCGAGGCGCGCGAGCTGCCCCTCATATATATAGGCGTGATGTTGGGCGCCTTCCATAGTCTGTAGTTACCGCTTCGCGATGATGGCCTTCTTATAGGTATCGAGATGTTCAAGCGCCACGCCCGTGCCGTTCGCAACGCAAAAGAGCGCATTGTCGGCGACCTGCGCCTTCACTCCGGTGCGGCGCAGAATAAGCTCCGGGAAATTGCGCAATTGGCTGGTGCCGCCGGTCAGCGTAATGCCGCGGTCGATGATGTCGCTGGCGAGCTCGGGCGGTGTGTCCTGGAGCACGTCGCGTATCGCCTTGATGATCTCGCGCAATTCCTTGCCGATCGCTTTCACGACGTCGTTGGTCTTGAGGTCGGTCGAGCGCGGCAGCCCGGTAATAAAGTCGCGACCGCGCACGCTCATGACAAGCTCGTCCTCGACCGGCACCGCGGAGCCGATGCCGATCTTGATCGCCTCGGCGGTCTTTTCTCCAATGCCGAGGTTGTAGGCCTTCTTCATATAGTCGACGATCGCGTGGTCGAGCCGGTCGCCCGCGCACTTGACCGAGGTCGAGGCGACGATGCCGCCGAGGCTGATAACGGCAACGTCGGTCGTGCCGCCGCCCATGTCGACCACCATGTTGCCGCGCGACTCCTGGATCGGGATCCCCGCGCCGATAGCCGCGAGCACCGACTCCTTAACGACGTACGCGCTGCGCGCGCCGGCGCGAATCGCCGCCTCGACGACTGCTCTGCGCTCGGTCGAGGTAACGCCGGTCGGCACCGACACCATCACCTCGGGCTTGAGGATATGGAACTTCCCCATCGCCTTTCGGATAAAGTAGCGCAGCATCGCCTGCGTCACGCGGTAGTCGGCGATGACGCCGTCCTTGAGCGGGCGGTATGCGATGATCTCTTCCGGCGTGCGACCGATCATTTCCTTGGCCTCGGCGCCGACCGCGAGAATTCTTTTATCTTCGGTGATAGCGACCACCGACGGCTCGTTTAATACGACGCCCTTCCCCGGCACGAACACGAGCGTGTTGGCAGTGCCCAAATCGATACCCAGTTTTGGAGAGAAAAATGCCATTGCATAGGCATTTTATACTTGTTCTCGCCGTATTGAAAGGCCGAGCTTCGCGAGGCGCTCTTCGATCTTTTCGTAGCCGCGGTCGATGTGATACACATGATCGATGGTGGAAGTGCCATGCGCGACGGCGGCCGCGAGTACAAAGGCCAAGCCCGCGCGGATGTCGGGGCTCTCGAGCTCGCGGCCGTGCATAATACTCGGCCCTTTGACGGTGATCTGCTGAGGGTTCCAGAGCGTAATATCGGCGCCCATCCCTACCAGGTCATTAATATAATTGAGCCGGCCGCCGTAAATCGTTTCAAAGAGGGTGCTCTCGCCTGCGCACTGCGTGAGGTACACCACCATCGGCGGTTGCAAGTCGGTCGCGAAGCCGGGGTACTCGTGCGTGCGCACCGACAGCGGCTGCAGCACCTTTGCGGAGTCTCCGCCGCGCACGGTTATCGAATCTTTGCCGACGGCAATATCGACGCCCGACTCGCGAAGCAACTCAACCAGCATCTCGACGTGGAGCGGCTCGCACTTTTCTATCGTTACTTCTTCTCCCGCAATCGCGCCAAGAATAATAAAGCTCCCCGCTTCGATCCGGTCCGGCACGGTAGCGAATGGCTTCCCGCCCGCATGGAGCATGCCGCCGCCCTCAATCGTGATCGTCGGCGTGCCGACGCCGCGGATTTTTGCGCCGCACGAGTTGAGAAATTCCGCGAGCGCGACGATCTCGGGCTCCATCGCCGCGTTGCGCAGCACTGTCGTACCCTCGGCCAAGACTGCCGCCATCATCA
>DASZPE010000015.1:0-12739 GCA_035550415.1 Minisyncoccota bacterium
AGACGGTACTCTCGGGTACGGGACAAAAGGTGCTTTCTTTCACCGTTGGAGGCCTTGGCACGCAGACGCGCATCCATGTCGTCATAAATTCTTCCGTGCAGGGCACTATCGTGCGCGACTTTACGTTCATTCCGACAACCATCCGCCTGTTATGGGAGGCAAACACGACCGTGCCGCCATTCTACCGCGGCAAGGCGCTCTACTCGGCGGGTTCGAGCTTCAAAGTATTGGCGCTCCCGCAAGTAGTAGTAAACGGCGCGACCGTTTCGCCATCGGCGCTGTCCTATCAATGGGAGGTCGACGGCACGCCAGTCGTTGATCAATCAGGGAAGGGCCGCACCACGCTTGAGGTGCAGGGCAGCCAGCTGCACGCCGACGAAGAAGTTTCGGTCGCGGTATATCTCAACAGCTCGCATGTTGGAGATGCCGACCTGACTATCCCGGCAGTTGACCCCGGTCTTATCATGTATGTAAAAGATCCGCTGCGGGGGATACTTTTCGACCAGGCGCTTCCTTCAAGCATTTCGCTCACCGGCCAAGAGGTAACACTTCAGGCGGAGCCGTACTACTTTTCGAGCGACAGCGCCAAGAGCGGCTTGTTATCCTATAATTGGACGCTCAATGGGTCGAGTACGACGGGCCCGGATTCAGCCAGCGGAGTACTGACACTGCGCCAGGCCGGAAGCGGGGGAGGGAGCGCGTCTCTTGAGGTACAGCTTCAGAACATGGATTCGTCTAAAATAGTGCAAGCGGCCCAGACCGCGCTGCAGATCTTCTTCGGCGGGCAGACCAGCACGTCAGACTCTTCATTCGGCCTATGAAAAAGCACTCATATATAGCGATATTCGCCTGCGCCGCTCTGCTCTTTGCCGGCGCTCATACGACTTTTGCTGCAACTGCTGCCGGAAGCGGCGGATCTGCGGGGCTCAACTGCGACAGCAGCGGAAATTGCTCATACGTGCCGCTTGAGCCGATCCCCGGCTACGACCAAGCGCAGCCGACCGACCTCGGCTCGTTTCTGACGCTTGGGTTTAGGATCATCTTCTCTCTCAGCGCTATATTCGCCGTCATGATGCTCGCGTTCGCCGGCGTACAATATATGGTCTCTGACGTCGCACATGTCAAAGCATCGGCGATGGACCGCGCGTGGGCCGCAGTGTACGGCATCCTCATCCTCGCCGGCTCATGGCTCATCCTCAATACCATCAACCCGCAGCTTCTTAACTTCAACTTCCAAGTTCACACGCAGGGCTCTGTTGGCCCAAGTGGCACCGCAACGGGCGTCAGCACCTCCGGCAGCGGCGGCACCGGTACGGGCTCGAATATCCCCACTATTACCGTTGTACCGCAGGGTTCGGTTTTGATTTATCAATCCGATGATACCGCGACGAGAAACAAAAAATATCAGGATCTTAAGAGCACCTGCAACGGCACGATGCATGTTTCCAACCATACCGGCAGCGACTCTGAGGGTACCTATGTAGAAGTAAGCTGCGTGCCCAATCAATAACTATGACTACACAGCGCATGGTCTACCTGCTCGGAGGAATAATCGCGATTCTGCTCGTTGCGTGGAGCGCGTGGTTCCTTTTTTTCAAGAATTCGGCCCCGCCGCTGGCATCGCAAGGAACGAGCAGCTTTGGCGTAGGAGACGACCGCACGATAACGGTTACTTCCAGCAGCGGCTCCGACACGGGAACAAACACCGTTACTTCGCTGCCCGCCGTCAGCGGACAAACTATCTTTAAGATAAGCGACGGCCCGGTAACGACAGCGACGCTCATCCAGACATTCAATCCGACTACGACGCTGGCGCGCTATGTCCTTCAGGAAAACGGGCATGTATTCGACCAAGTACTCGACAGCGCGGGCGCGGTACCGCGGGCAATATCCAACACGACGATACCGGGCACTATGCGCGGCGTATGGCTTGGCGGAAGCGCGGTCGTACTCCAATACCTCGACGGCGCTACCATTAAGAGCGTCTACCTCGGCTTCCCGCCGCCGGCAACCACCACCGCGCCCGCTACGCGGCCGGTGCACATCACGTTCCTGCCGGACAATATCGAGGATCTTGCCAGCTCTCCCGACGGCGCAAGCATTGCATATCTTCTTACTACTGCTGCAGGAGCGGACGGATACACCGCCAAGGCCGACGGGAGCAACAGCAAAAAGCTTTTTTCAATGCCGCTTTCTGACTTTCTCATTACCTGGCCTTCAGCATCGACATTGCTGCTTCAGACTAAAAATTCTTCCGACGCGTCTGGCGCGGCCTTCTCGGTCAACGCGCAAAGCGGCGGCATAGTTCCGCTTCTCTACGACTCAGGTCTCAGCGCTATAGCTAACCGCACGTTTAGCCAGATCGTGTACCGGACTTCCGACAACGGCGGCTCGACGTACGTGCATGCGGTGCAAGCGGGAACCGACACGTCCCTTTCGTTCGATCCTATCCCCGAGAAGTGCGTCTGGAGCGCAGTTGCCGCGCCAGTTATGTACTGCGCAGTGCCGTTCCAGGGTCTGCCTGCAAATTATCTCGATTTGTGGCACCAGGGCATTGCGTCACTCGCCGACACGATCTTTTCTTTCAATACGGTAACGGGGGACAGTGTTGTAGTTGCTTCTCCCGGCACCGATGACGGCGGCGTGCTGTCGGACATCGCCGAGATGAATATCGCGCCTGATGACTCGTACCTCGTGTTTATTAAAAAAGGCGACCGCTCTTTGTGGGGCGTGCGCCTCACTACGCACTAAGAGATACCGTACCGACTAGGAACCCTGGTACTTCAGGACGATATGGCGGAACTTGCCTTCGCCCGCAGACTCGGTCTTGATGTCGGGGTCGTTTGAAAAGAGTTCGTGCACGACCAGGCGCTCGTAGGGGCTGAGCGGCTCCATCTCGACATCGTGCTTGAAAAGCCGCGCGCGCTGCGCCAGCATGCGCGCGTTGGCGCGCACCGCCTCCATCTTTTCCTCGTAATAGCCGTTGATGTCGATGAGGAAGCTTGCTGCCTCCTCGCCGTATTTAGTCTCAGCCAACCGGCGCGCGATTGTGTTGAGCGCGCGAACGTGGTCGCCATTCGGGCCGATGAGGTCCCGGGAATCCTTCGATGAAATCGCCACCACCGTGCGTTGCTCGCCGACTATATCTATAGCCTCGGATTCATAGCCCAGCGCCGCGAGCAGGGAAGCGGTGAGAGTCTTGAGCGAGGCGGCATCCATAAAAACACAATACCCTACATGCGCCGCCTTATGCAACGCTCCGTAAAAAACGCCTTCGTATATGGCTATTTCGCGGCAAGCTGCCGGCGGATAAGGAACTCCTGGAAGAGCGAGAACAGATTGCCGGTAATAAAGTAAACCGCCACCGCCCCCGGAACGCTATAGGAAATGACGCCCATAATGACCGGGAACATATAGAGCATCATATTGGCCTGCATGCGCTGGGCCGCCTGCTTCTCGGGAGCGAGCGAGGTGTTGGCGGCAGCGGTGCGCGAGGTGCTGAAGTATGCCACCAGGTACTGAAGCCCGCCCACGAGGACGCTGAGCGCAATATTGTGAGGGTCAAGCAGGTTAAATACTCCCAAGAACTGCACGTTGACCATAGCCGGCGCGTGCACGAAGGGGTAGAGGAGCCCCGTCGAGATATGCGGCAGCCCTTCGCGGAAAAAAGCGAAATAAAGGGCTAAGAATATGGGGATTTGGACAATAAGAGCGACAAGGCTCGCAAAGGGACGGATCTTCTTTTCCTTATACAGCGCAAGGGTGTGGCGGGCTTTGGCCTCGGAATCGTCCTTGTACTTGCGGTTGATCTCATCGAGTTCTGCCTGGGCGGACTGCATGCCCATTTGGGTACGGATCGAGGCCGCAAAGGCGGGGTAAAAGAGCACGCGCATGAGGATAGTCAGGGCGATAATGGCAAGCCCGACGCTCCCGCCGGGGGCAACCCCGATAAAAAAGATGAAGACGTTATAGAGGGGCTTGATGAGCAGAGTTTCAAACATGAAGCAGTGTTTTTAGGCTTGCATTGAAGGCCGCCGCAGGGTCTCCCGGCGGTATGGACTGTACAAACAGTATCGCATGGCCGGTAGGGGGCAGGGAAGCTCTTCCCAGCGCCTGATACCCGGCGCGGCGCAGGGTATTGCGCATAACGGCGGTCTTCGCGACCTTCTTGGAGACCACCACCGCACAGCGGAAAACCGTTGTGGTTGAGAGGTATTTTAGCGAACATACGCCCGCCCGCCGGGTAGTACCCCGGGCGAGGACTTCGCGCACTTCCTCCGCGCGCAGACGGCGGTGGTAGGGGAGCATTTATACCGTGAGGCGAGCGCGGCCTTTGCGGGCGCGGCGCTTCATCGTCTTGCGGCCGGCCGTAGTGGCCGTACGCTTAAGAAAGCCGTGCGCGCGGGCGCGCTTGCGCTTCTTGGGCTGATACGTCTGTGACATAGGGCCTATAGTAGCCTATCCCCAGGTTCTCCACAACTTGTGCACAAAAAAGCTCGTTTTGACCAACCCACCCCACGAGCGTATCCTTAGACGTACTGTGCAGACTATGACCACGACAAAAGAACTCTGGGAAAATGCACTCGTCGAGCTGGAGTTGGTCATTTCAAAGGCAAATTTCAATACGTGGTTTAAGGACACGCACCTGTTGCGGGTAGAGGAGGGGGTGGCGTATCTCGGCGTGCCGTCGCAATTCGCCCGCGACTGGCTTTCGACCAAGTTCCATAAGGATATTTTGCACACCTTGCGCGGGCTCTCCGAGAATATCCGCACGGTCGAGTATGTGATCTCCCGGGGTTCCAAAAAGCCCTCCGAAGAGCTGCCGGCAGCGGCTCCGACTGAGCTGCCGCTGGAGTCAGTGCATCAGAAGACCAACCTCAACCCGCGTTTTACGCTCTCGTCCTTCGTCGTGGGCCCCTTCAACGAGCTCGCGCATGCCGCCGCGCAGGCGGTTATCCGCAAACCGGGGATCGCCTATAACCCGCTCCTGGTCTATGGGCCAACCGGGTTGGGGAAGACACACCTTATCCAGGCGATCGGCAACCACTTCCGCGTTAATGCGCCCGACCGCAAGGTGCAGTACATGACCTCGGAGAAATTCGCGATGGATTACGTATCTTCGCTTTCTTCGGGCAAAGTGCAGTATTTCAAGGAAAAATACCGCCAATATGACGTGCTCATCATGGACGACGTGCAATTCCTCGCGAAAATGGACAAGATAAAAGAAGAGTTCTTCCATCTCTTTAACTTTCTTCACAATAACAACAAGCAGCTTGTATTTACGAGCGACCAGCATCCCAACGTCATCCAAGGCCTCGAGGACCGCCTCAAGTCGCGCCTTAATGCGGGTATGATCGTCTCGGTAACGCCGCCCGACCACGAATCGCGGCTCGCGATCGTGCGCACCAAGGCGGCGCAGCATAACTTTATCGTTGCCGATGATGTGATGGAGTACTTAGCCTCGACCGTCGAGGGTAACGTACGCGAGCTGGAGGGCGCTCTTAATACGCTGCTGATCCAGTTTGAGATGCGCGGCAAGCCGATTACGCTCGCCGATGCCAAGCTTTTGCTCCGCGGGGCAGGGAACGCCGCCAAAAAGGCCGTATCGGTGCAAGAAGTCGTTAAGACGATCGCCAACTTTTATGGCATAGAGGAAGCGAGTATCTATGAGAAGACGCGCCGCAAGGAGGTCGTACGCCCCCGGCAGGTCATCATGTTCCTTCTTCGCGAGGACTTCCACATATCATTCCCCACGATCGGCGAGAAGCTCGGCGGCCGCGACCACACCACCGTCATACATTCCTGCGAGAAAGTAAAAAATGACCTTCATTCCGACTCAGTGCTCGGGCAAGAAATCCACCAGATCCGGCTCATGTTGAAATGATGGGTATAACTCCTTCGCGAACTGTTGAAATCTCACCACTAACTACCATGACAAAAAGTTTTACCCACACTCATCCCCAGCTCGGTACGCGGTTATCCTTTTTCTCAAGACACGAAATACTCTTACAGAGAGGCATATAACCGACTTATCACCACTCTCCACACCCCTAATAGTAGTAATAAGATTATAAAGACTGATATGAAATTCGAATCCCCAACAGAACAGCTCCTCTCGGCAGTCTCGCTCGCATCGCGCTTTGTGGAGAAGCGCGCCAACCTTCCGGTCTTGGGGAGCATCTTGATGGTAGCCGAGCATGGGCGCGTGATCCTGCGCGCCACCAACCTCGAGTGCGGCGTCGAGGTGTCGATCCCGGCCAAGGTATCGCAAGAGGGGATTACCGCCGTGCCCGGCTCGGTACTCGCGGGCTTCCTGGGGAATGCGCGCGGCAAATCAGTCACTGCGACGCTTGCTGGCGGCACGCTCAAGGTAGAAACTGACCGCGCTTCAGCCTCGATTAAAGTCGTGCCACACGAAGATTTTCCTACCTTGCCGCAGGTATCAGCCTCGTCGTCGTTCAGTGCCAAGGCGGGCGATATAGCGCGTTTGCTGCGAAGTGTAGCGTACTGTGCGTCGACTTCGGCTATTAAGCCGGAGCTTCAAAGTGTGCTGCTGTATGCTGAGGGTAATAAGCTTATCGCGGCTGCGACCGATTCCTTCCGCCTCGCGGAGAAGACGGTGAGTCTGCGCTCGCAGGGGAGCGTGCCGCATCTCCTCATCCCGGCGCGCAACGCGGTAGAGTTTAATCGTATTCTCGAGGGAGGCAGCGGCGATGTTGAGGTGTACTACAACGAGCACCAGATCTCGGCGCATGTGGGCAATGTGTACTTCACCAGTCGGCTGATTGACGGCGCCTTCCCGAATTATCGCCAGATAATCCCTAAAGAATTTTCTACCGAGGCGGTGGTGCTGCGCGAAGATATGTCTTCAGCGCTGAAATCCCTTTCAATATTTGCCGACAAATTTGCGCAAGTGTCGCTCGCGATCGAGCCGTCTAAGAAGTCAGTCCTGCTTACCTCGCGCAACCCGGACGTGGGCGAGCAAATTTCTACCCTCAATGCCACCATCTCCGGCGAGCCGGTTGCGGTCAACTTCAACAGCAAGTACTTAGCCGACAGTCTCCAGCCAATAGCAGGTGAGAGCGTGCGTCTCCATTCCAACGGCCCCGGGAAACCCCTCCTCGTCAAAGATGCGTCAGAAGATTCCTTCTTCTACCTAGCAATGCCGATGAATCGGTAAGCTCGAACTCCGAGAAGTATCAGACGAAGGTTGTCGATATGTTGTCGCTGAAAAGCACTAGAGTCTTACTAAAACGTCGTTGTAGTCGTTCCGTTTGAGGTTTGGGTTTGCGACGGAGTGGGGGCGTTGCCGACGGGGACCACGAGGCCGTCTTGGTAGCCGTTTTGCTGCGCCCAGATGCGCACGGGGTACTCCCAGCGCTCGTACTGCGGGTCGTCGCTCGGGTTAGCGGGGATGGGGCCGTTAGGGTCGTCCTTGTCGACCCAGTTGAGTATCTCGTGCACCGACTGTTGCACGTACTCGATGCCGTTCTGCACGCTCGAGACATCGCCCTGCCAGATGCCGCGCATGACTGGCTTGAGGCCGCTCTCGTCGCTCTCGTCGCTGCGGCTGAAGGCCGTGGTGGGTGTGCGGCCGAGCTCGTACTGCATGACGTCGTGCCACATGGGGCCGACGATAAATCCGGAGACCTGGTGCGTCATCGAGGTGTTGTCGTTGTTGCCCGCCCAGATACCAATCACGATATTGGGCGTGTAGCCGATGGTCCACGCGTCTTTGTAGTTGTTGGTGGTACCGGTCTTTACCGCCACGTCGTGGCCGGGGAAGGAGACGAGAGAATTCTCGCCCAGCGGCGCCCGCGCGACAGGGTCGGAGAGGATGTCGTTGATCTCCTCGGCGATGTTCTTGGGCAACACCTGCACGCCGGCGGGCTGTGAGTTGTCTTCGATCACGTTGCCCTGGCTGTCCTCGATCTTGAGGACGGCGGTCGGCTGGTACTTCACGCCGTCGTTGGCGAAGACGCCGTACGCGCTCGTCATGTCGAGCAGTGTCACTTCGCCGCCGCCCAGCACCAGCGTGAGGCCGTATTGGTCGGCGTTAGTGAGGGTCGAGATGCCCATCGACTTGGCAAGCTGCAATGTGTCGTCGATGCCGGCGAGATAAAGCACCTTGACCGATGGCACGTTGATCGACTGCGCGATAGCATCGCGCAAGGTCATCGGCCCGCGGAATTTATTGTCATAGTTGACTGGCGAGTAGCACGGCGGCGTGTCGTCGGTGTTGTCGCTCGCAGCACATGAGGTAGAGAACTGCGTCGGCAGGTCGAAGAGCACGGTGTCAGGCGTATAACCCTTGATAAAGGCCTCGGCATAGGCGAAGGGCTTGAAGGCCGAGCCCGGCTGGCGGCCCGGCGGGGTCGTGGCGGCATTGAACGCGCCGTCGATCTGCGTATCGAAGTAGTTGCGCGAGCCGACCATCGAGAGTATCTGGCCGTTCGTCGGGTCGATCGCGATAAGCGCCGCGTTGCTGGCGTTGAACTTAGTCGTGTTGGACAGCGCGCCGGCCTTCACGGTCGCCTCGGCCTGCGCCTGGAGGTCGGCATCGAGCGTGGTCGTGACCTTCCAGCCGCCGGAGTTTACGGCGTCCGCGCCGTATTTATCTTCAAGATACTGCTCGACATAAAAGACGAAGTGCGGCGCCTGGATCGAGGTGGTCTTCTGCGGGAGGAAGACGACCTTCTCGGCCTCTGCGGCCTTGAGCTGGTCGGCGGTGAGGTAGCCATGCTCGACCTCTTTCTCGAGCACGAGGTTCTTGCGGTCGTCGAGCGCTTGGAGATGACTGCCGTACGGTGAGTAGTAGCTCGGCGCGGGGAGCATGGCGGCCAAGTATGCCGCCTCGGCGGTCGTGAGGTCGCTGGCGCGCTTGCCAAAGTAGGTCTCCGAGGCTTCCTCGACGCCGTAGATATTGCCGCTGTAAGGAACCTGGTTGAGATAGAGCTGGAGGATCTGGTCCTTGGTGTAGACCTGCTCCATCTTTATCGCGAGGATCCACTCCTTGAACTTGCGCGAGATAGTCTGTGTGTTGACGAGGAGCGAACCCTTCACGACCTGCTGCGTAATAGTAGAGCCGCCGGAATATGCGGCAAGGAGGCCGAGCGAGAGGTGCGAGACAATGGCGCGCAGGATTGCCTTGGGGTCGATGCCGCCGTGCTGGTAGAAGCCCGGGTCCTCTATCGCGATGACCGCATGCTGGATTTCCGGCGAGATTTGGTTGAGCGGCACGATCGTGCGCTGCTTGTCGTCGTGGAGGTCGTAGAGCAGTACCGTGCCGGTGCGGTCGTAGATCTTGACCGACTGCTCCTGGAGGGCGCTCGAAAGCGAAGAGAGGTCGGGGATCTGGAGCGTCGCCGCCCAGAGGAAGAAGGCGCCGGTAAGAAGGAAACAGGCGCTGACACCCCACATCACGATCGCCTTCCAGTGCCTGCGGACGAACTTCCAGGCCTTCTTGGGGATCCGCAGAAGCTTATGAAGCATAATCCGATTCTATCACGCCTGCGGGTGTGCTACAGTGTGGTCATTCGATATATGGGGCTTTTTTCTCGCACGCCGGCGGTCATAACGGATGAGAAGGCAGTCGATGAACTGCTCACGCGCGGCGTCGCCGAAGTCATTGTTAAGGAGGATCTCCGTAAAAAGCTCCTGTCAGGCAAGCGGTTGCGCATAAAACTCGGCATCGACCCCACCAGCCCCGACCTCCATATCGGCCGGGCGGTGCCGCTCCTGAAGCTGCGCGACTTCCAGAAACTGGGGCACCAGATCGTGTTTATTGTCGGAGATTTTACCGCCGTGATAGGCGATACATCGGACAAAGAGAGCGAGCGCCCCATGCTCGCGCGCGAGGTTATAGAAAAAAACAAGCAGTCGTACTTTGCGCAGGCAGGGAAAATCCTTGATTTCTCACAAGTCGAGATGCGCTACAACAGCGAGTGGCTCAAAAAGCTCACCTATCGCGAGATAGGGGAGCACGCGGACCTGTTCTCCGTCGCCGACTTTGTCGCGCGTGAAAACATCGCGCGCCGTCTCGAGGCCGGCAAGCGCGTCAGCCTGCGCGAGCTTCTCTACCCTCTGATGCAGGGCTACGACAGCGTCGCCATACAAGCGGATGTAGAACTCGGCGGCACCGACCAAAAGTTCAACGTGCTGGCGGGCCGCCCGCTTCAGGAACACTTCGGGCAGGCGCCCCAGAATGTTGTTCTCAACCCACTGATCGACGGGCTCGACGGCACCAAGATGAGCTCGAGCAAGGGCAACGTGATCGCGCTCACTGCGGCGCCTGCCGACATGTACGGCAAAGTCATGAGCATGGCCGACGAGCAGGTAAAAATCTATTTTGAGCTCTGCACGCGCGTTCCCATGGGCGAAGTGGAGAAGATCGCCTCGGGCCACCCCAAGGACGCCAAGATGCGCCTCGCGCGCGAGATTGTCGCGATGTACCACGGCGACGATGCGGCGATGACGGCGGAAACGGATTGGCAGAATACTTTTAGCAAAGGAGAAGTGCCGCACGACATTCCAACTCTTCATTTTGGCCGTGGCATACCTTGGTACGCACTTTTACTTTCAGATCAAATGCTTGAACTAGTTAGGGTTTCTAAAACAGAAATGCGCCGTCTCGTTGAACAAGGAGCCATATCTGAAATTGGGGGTCAAAAAATAAAAGATATAAACTCAAACTTTGAAAGACCAACTACACTTCGCATCGGCAAACATCGCTTTGTCAAATTAGAATTTCTGTAACATGCTAGCAAAACCCCGGCTTGCGCCGGGGTTTTGCTTATAGTTCTTCCTCGTCTTCGTCCTCGCTCTCTTCTTCGTCTTCGGTATCGCCCTTTTTCTTCTCTGCGTCTTCGTCGTCCATATCGGTGTCTTCCTCCTCCATGTCGGCGAAGGTGCCCATGTCTTCTTTGTCCTCGTCCATCATGAACTCATCGTATGCGAACTCCTGATACATGCTCGTGTTCTTTAACGTTAATAATTGCGGGAATCCTAATTCCAGATTTGTATCAAACCTGGGAACCTTTGCAACCTATTTTCGCCACGACCGGTGTGGATATCGTGAACGAGTGGTGACTATAAGCTCAGGCGCGCTCGCTGGCAAGGCAGGTTAACCCTACGGCAATAGCATCGAGCTCATCGTCAAGCCTCTTCTTCGCAGGAAGTACCACCAGGCGGCCCACCATGGCGGCGACGGCGCGCTTGTCGCTCTTGCCGTAGCCCGTGGTCGCTACTTTTACCTCAAGCGGCGTGTATTGGTAGATCGGGAGCCCGTGCTGCCGCGCCAGGTAGGTAATAACGCCCATAACTGAGCCTATTTGGATGGCGGTTGAGACGTTGCGTTCAAAGAATACTTCCTCGAGCGCGACGGCGTCGGGCTCGTACTCATGCAAGAGCCGCTCTACCGCATCGCCCAAGAGCGCGAGGCGGTCGGGGAAGTCGAGCGTGGCCTTCGTGCGCACGCACTCGGAGTGCACGAGCGTATCCTTGCCGGACTTCTGCTCCACGACCGCGGCGCCGAGCCGCTCGAAGCCGGGGTCGAAGGAAAGTACGCGCCGGTCTTTACGCGGCATTGGTGTAGACTTCGCTCACGTCGTCGTGCTCTTCAAGTGCGTCGGAGAGCTCCGCCATCTTCTGCGCGTCCTCGTCGGAGAGTTCGATAGGGGAGATGGGCTCGAGCTTGCCCTCGGCGTTTTTACTAAAAGCCCACATCGCGGCGCCGGGGTTGGCGATCGAGCCGCCGTGCTGCGAGAGGAGATGCTTGAGCTCCTGGTTGGTGCGGTTGCGGCTGTCGGTGTAGCCTTCGATGATGAGCGCGCAGCCGCCGGGGCCGTACGCCTCGTAGACGACCTGCTCGAGTTCTCCGGTCGCGGATGCCTTCTCGAGCGCCCGCTCGATATTATCCGCCGGCATGTTGGCGGCGCGCGCCTTCTCGATTGCCGTGCGCACGCCCGGGGCTGTGCGGTCGCCTTTGGCCTTCTTGGCCTCGATCGATATAAATCGCACGAGCTTGGAGAAGGTCTTGGCCTTCTGAGCGTCGCTCTTACCTTTAACGTGCTTAAGCTTTGCCCATTTGCTATGTCCCGCCATGGGCTGTAGGATACCGCTTGTAAGTACTTTCTTCAACTTAAACCGAGAGGGCTCCTAGAGATAGGAGAAATAATATGGCCACAGTAGTTGAACGTATACTGCGCGGCTCTGCTGAGATTGATCGCATGCGGCAGGAGATCATTCAAATAACGACCATGCTTCTTGGCCTTCTGCCTGAAGACTTTTTGAAAACGATGGAGAATAAAAAGGTAAAACACTTTGAAGAAGATCAAGGTGGATGGCGTTTGTATCGTACGGACGTTGCCGAAGTCACAAAAAATCCTCGATTAGCTCTCAACTATGATTCATGGAAGGGGTTCGAGGGACGCGATAGGATCTCGTACGACTCGAGATATCAGAATAGCCTTCCGGCAAGACACGTACAAAGGGTCCATCAGTCTCTCTCGTTGCTGGTAGATGGAATGACTAGTGAATATCCCTTTATTGCCCAACAGCTCAAAGTATTTTTGGAAGCTGCTGGCGAGTAGATTGTGTCAGGCGCGCCCAGGGGCGCGCCTTCTTCTTGTGTGTTGTAAGAATTACAACAGCTTCTGATTCAAATCGCTCGGTACTTCTTTACCCAAGTGTTCGTAAGCCTTGCGCGTTGCCACGCGGCCGCGCTGGGTGCGCTCGATCA
>DASZPE010000016.1:0-2875 GCA_035550415.1 Minisyncoccota bacterium
GAAGACCGCCAGGACAAGATTCGCGGCATGTTCATCACGCACGGCCACCTCGACCACATCGGCGGCATACCCTACGTTATCGACCGCATCGGCTACCCGCCGATCTACACCCGCCGCCTGACCGCGATCATGATCCGCAAGCGCCAGGAGGAATTCCCCCACCTGAAGCCGCTTGACATCCACGAGGTCGAGAAGGAAGATACAATCAAAGTCGGCGACTTGCGCGTGCGCTTCTTCTCCGTCACCCACACGATTCCCGACGCGATGGGCATCATCATCGAGACGCCCTACGGCCTGCTCGTCTTCACCGGCGACCTCAAGCTCGACCACGTCGACGGCGTCCCCACCGAGGCCGAAGAGAAGGAGTTCGCCTTCTTTAAAGACAAGAAAGTGCTCTTCCTCGCCGCAGACTCGACCAATGTCGAGCGCGCCGGCTTCTCCATACCCGAGAGCATCGTCAAGAAGAACATGGACGAGATCATCGCGACGACCCCGGGCCGGCTTATCATCGGCACGTTCAGTAGCCAGCTCGAGCGCCTCATGCGCATCGTCGAGCAGGCCGAGCGCGTGGGCCGCAAGGTGCTTGTCGAGGGCCGCTCGATGAAGGTCAACCTCGAAATCGTAAAGCACCTCGGCCTCCTCAAAGTAAACGAGAAGACATTCATCTCCGCCGAGCAGCTCGAGTCGCTCCCCGACAGCAAGGTGCTCATCCTCGCGACCGGCGCCCAGGGCGACGAGTTCGCCGCGCTCATGCGCGTCGCGATGAAGTCGCACAAGTACGTAAAGATCAAGAAGGGCGACACCATCGTGCTCTCTTCCTCGATCGTGCCCGGCAACGAGCGCTCAGTGCAAAAGCTTAAAGACAACCTCTCCCGCCAGGGCGCGCGCATCATCCACCGCGACACGATGGACGTGCACGCCTCCGGCCACGCCAACCGCGACGAGACCTTCTGGATCCACCAGAAAATCAACCCGCGCTTCTTTATGCCGCTCCACGGCTATCACTACATGCTGCGGGTGCACGCCGACATCGCCAAGGCGTGCGGCCGCGCCGAGGACGAGATCATCGTCCCCGATAACAGCGCTATTATCGAGATCCAGGACGAGGGCCAGAAGATAGTCCGCCTAAAGGAAATGGCGCCCGCCGGCCTGCGCCTCGTCGACGGCTTCGCCATAGGCGACATCCAGGAGGTCGTCATCCGCGACCGCACCGTGCTCGCGGCCGAGGGCATGTTCGTCATCATCGCGACCGTCAACCCCAAGAACGGCCGCCTGCGCAAATCGCCCGACATCATCTCGCGCGGCTTCGTCTACCTTCGCGAGTCGCAGGAGCTCCTCCAGCAAGCGCGCATCATCGTAAAGAAGACGATCGAAGACACGACCAAGAACCAGCAGCCGGTCAACTTCGACTTCGTCAAAAATAACGTCACCGACGCGGTCGCGAGATTCCTCTTCGAGAAGACCAACAAGCGCCCGATCGTGATCCCCGTGATTCTAGGCGTGTAATTTGGTAGACTCTACTTTAATGTCCGAAGGAGGTGATGACAGTGGATGACCAGACCTAATCCTTAGGTCAAGGCGCGGAGCAATCCGCGCCTTTTCTATTTCGCTACCGAAATCTTTTTGTTTTTTATTTCTACTATGCCCTCGCCTGCGAGGTTGGCCACTACTCTTGCCACGTCGCCGTGCGCACGATTAGTGATATCAATCAACTCGTCTATTGTTTTGGGTTTTTCTAGGACCGCGCGCAGGACCGCTCCGCGCAGCTGGCGGTAGGAGCCCTCGAACTTGCTCTGCTTGGTGTAGTGCTTGCTCCTGCTGTTGATCCGCAAGCCTTGGGTCTTGAGGAACGAGCCGTAATCCATGAGCGCCGCATAAAAGTCGCGCGGCTCCATGTGCGACTGCTTGAGCGCTTTCTCGACAAGCGGGAGGATTTGCGCATCGGACACAAGAATATTTTTAGCGCCGCCTCTGAAGCAATATTTGAGAAAGATGGTGCGGATATTCGTTTCGATAAACACAGTTGGCTTGTTATGAGCAAATGCCTCTACTGCTGCAGATGTGTAGGGGCCCACGCCAGGAAGCTTTTGTCCTGTCCATCCTTCGTTAGCAAGCATCTTCCCCGCTTCCCAGAGGTACTTGCCTCTGCGGTTGTAGCCGAGGCCTTGCCAGTGGCTCAGCACATCTGCGAGGCTCGCTTCAGCAAGTTTCTTCGGGGTCGGAAACTTTTTTATAAACCTTTCGTAAAATGGAATAACTCGGTCGACTTGTGTTTGCTGAAGCATCACTTCAGAAACGAGTATTTTGTACGGGTCGTGCGTTGCGCGCCACGGCAAGTGGCCGCGCGCGTGCGTTTTGTAGAAACTTTTAAGGTCGCGAAGTAATCGAGGCATTGCGTAAGCACTCTCCGCATGAGTGCTGCACGCTATGATAACAAAAAGCCCCGCTTGCGCGGGGCCTTTTGAGTGTTGCCAAACCAGAGGGTTATTAAGCCTTCGGGCGGGCATCGGAGACCGTGAGCGTGCGGCCGTCGAACTCCTTGCCATTCCACATGGCAATGGCAGCTTCGGCGCCAGCATCGTCGGCCATCTCCACGAAGCCGAAGCCACGGGAGCGACCAGTCTCACGATCAGTCACAATGGACGCGGATGCCACTTCTCCCGCCTTGGCGAACGCGTCTCTCAACTCGTCGCCCGTAGTGCGGTACGGAAGGCCACCCACGAACAGTTTGCGTACCATATTCGCGAATTACAATGAATTTACTAAGTTCCGTTGTAAGTCGACCCTCCGATAACCGCGCCAGGGGCGCACTGGAGAACTTCACTGGAACGCCCTCAAAGTATCACAAGGACGCCAGGCGCGCAACCACGACCAG
>DASZPE010000017.1:0-4802 GCA_035550415.1 Minisyncoccota bacterium
CGCAAGCGCTCCAGGTCGCCTCGCAATCGAGCGCGACCGGCAGCGGAGCGATCTCTCCGAGCCAGGCGGCCCTCACCCAGGCTCAGGGCGCGTTGGCTGCGGCGCGCGCGCAGCTCGAGAAGGCGATTATCCGCGCGCCTATTTCCGGCACGATCAACTCGCTTAGCCTCAAGCAAGGCGATTACGTCAACGCCTCCCAGGAAATCCTTACCATCGCCAACAACCATGCGCTGAAGATCGTCGCGTACGTGACCCAGGACGACGCGCAGAATTTGAGCGTCGGCTCCAAGGCATCGATCGAGGACGGTACAGCAAGCGGCGTGATTACGCAGATCGCTCCCGCCGTCGACCCGGCCACGAAGAAAATAGAAGTCGATATCGGCATTACCGACAGCGGCGCCCTGGTCAACGGCCAGTCGGTATCGGTGCAATTTACGACCGCCGCGCGCCCGTCTACAGCTGCTTCCGCCCGCATCACGATCCCGCTCACGGCGCTTAAGATCACTTCCGACGGTATGAACGTATTCAGCGTCACGGCATCGAGTACGCTCGAGGCACATGCCGTATCGATCGGCGAGCTGCTTGGCGACCGCGTCGTCATCACGCAGGGCCTCACGCCCGATATGGCGATCGTGACCGACGCGCGCGGCCTGCGCGACGGTGAGACGGTAACCGTGCGCCCATAACCTCATATGATCTCGATCTGGAAATTTTTCCTCGAGAAGCGCAAGTTTACGCTGCTTCTCATAGCCGCACTCGTGCTGTGGGGCGTCGTTGCCGCGGTGAAGATAACCAAGGAATCCGCTCCCGAAGTCTCGATACCCGTCGGCATCGTAACGACCGTGCTCCCCGGCGCCTCGGCGGCCGACGTCGAGCGCCTCGTTACCGACAAGATGGAGGAGCATCTCGCCAACATCGAGAATCTCGACACGCTGACCTCTACTTCGCGCGACGGCGTCTCGTCGGTCGTGGTCCAGTTCCTCGCCTCCGCCGACCTCGACAAGTCGATCGCTACGCTTAAAGACGACGTCGACAAGGCCAAGCCCGACCTGCCCTCCGAAGCGCAGGACCCGATCGTGAGCGACGTCAACTTCGTCGACCAGCCGGTGCTTATCATCTCCGTCTCCGCTGACCAGCCCTTCGCCAAGCTTGCCGAGCTCGGCGATACGGTCAAAGACGAGCTCCAGACCGTGCCCGGCGTATCGCGCGTCGATGTGTCCGGCGTGCGCAACCGCGAGATCGATATCGTCATTAAAAAGGCCGCGCTCGCGCAGTACGGCCTGAGCCTCCCGCAGGTAATCTCGGCCATCAGCGCCGCGAATTCCTCCCTCCCCGTGGGCGCGATCAGAGTCGACAACGTCAACTACAACATTGCCTTCCAGGGCAGCTTCGACAACGTATCCGACATCGGCTCGGTCGCGATCCTCAATGTCGGCGGCCAAGTGATATATCTGCGCGACATTGCCGACGTGTCCGACGGCGTCGAGAGCGCAAACAGCTACTCGCGCGTGTCGGTAGACGGCAAGCCGTCCGAGCAGGCCATGACGCTCTTGGTCTATAAAGTGCGCGGCGATGACGTCACGACCGTTACCAAGGCCGTACGCGCGAAGCTCGGCGAGCTTCAATCGACGACGCTCAGCGGCAGCCAGGTCGTGGTGTCGCTCGATGCCGGCGACGAAGTGCAGACCGACCTGACCGAGCTCACCCGCACCGGGCTTGAAACCATGGTGCTCGTGATGCTCGCGCTCTTCGCCACGATCGGCTGGCGCGAAGCGATTGTCGCCGGCCTCTCGATCCCCCTTTCGTTCCTCATCGCCTTCGTGGGGCTCCTCTACTCGGGCAACACGCTCAATTTCGTATCGCTCTTCTCCCTCATCCTCGCGATCGGCATCCTGGTCGACTCGGGCATCGTGGTGGTAGAGGCGATCCATACCCGCATCCGCAAATTCGGCGACAAGGAAGTCGCGGCCGTCGAGGCCGTGCGCGAGTACGGCTGGCCGCTCATGGGCGGCACGCTCGCGACGGTGGCCTTCTTCGTGCCGCTCTTCTTTATCTCCGGCATTGTCGGAAAATTTATCGCATCGATCCCCTTCACGCTTATTTTCGTCCTCATCGCGAGCATCTTCGTAGCGCTCGGCCTCGTACCGACGCTCGCGATCATCTTCTCGCATACCGAGCACGAGACCCCGTTCCTCAAATTGCAGGAAGAATACGCCGAGAAAGCGCGCGCCTGGTACGCCGACCGGCTGCGCCGCTTCTTCGCGCACCGCAGGTGGCAGAACCGCTTCCTCTGGGGCATGCTCGCAGCCTTTGTGCTCGCGATCATGCTGCCGATCCTCGGCCTGCTGCAGACGACCTTCTTCCCGCAGGGCGACAGCGACTATCTCTATGCCGATATCGAGCTGCCGCCGGGGTCATCGCTTAACCAGAGCGACCTGGCCGCGCGCGAAGTTGAGGAGATTCTGTACAACGATCCGAACATTGCATCCTTTGTGACCGAGGTCGGCGCCTCAAGCGAATTCGGCAACAATCCGCAGAGCGACCCGCGCTTCGCGAACCTCACCATAAACCTTCCCAAGGGACACCAGTCGAGCACGGATATCCTGCAGACTATCCGCAAAGAACTCTCGGTCGTAACCGATGCGAAAGTTACCGCCGACGAGCCCAGCGGCGGCCCGCCGGTCGGCGCCGCAATCGACCTCAAATTCCTCGGCGATAACCAGGACAGCCTCGACCAGGCAGTTGCACTGGCGCGCGCGCAGCTTGAGGCGACGCCCGGCGCCACGAACGTCGACGCAACCAACAAGAACGAGACGACCGAGTTTACGCTCACCATAGACCGCGCCAAGCTCGCCCAGGTGGGCCTCTCGCCCGCGCTCGTGGCATCAACCCTGCGCACGGCGGTCTCGGGCACCAAGGCGACCTCCATCTCCGGCGCCGATCAGGACGTCGACGTGAACGTGTATCTCGACCTCAACCCCGACGCAACCGACCCGCACCAGAATACCGACACGACGCTCGACTCTCTCAACCAGATCCCCGTGCCGACTCCGAGCGGCGGCACCGTACTGCTCGGCTCTCTGCTGGAAGAGGGCGTGGCGCGCAACAACTCGGTCATCAATCATGAAGACCGTAAAAAGGTCGTCGAACTCACCGCCGACACGCTCCCCGGCTACACCGCAGGCGGGGTCCTCGCCGCATATCAGAAAAAGATGGACGGCGTCGCGCTGCCGGCCGGCGTCACCAGCGACGTAGCCGGAGAAAACGAGCAGACCAACGAATCGTTTATTGAAATGGGCTACGCGCTGCTCGCGGGCGTTGCGCTCACCTTCTTTATTCTCGTGCTCGCGTTCAACTCCTACCGCTTCGCAGGATATCTCCTCATGTTGGTACCCCTGTCGCTCATCGGCGTCTTCGGCGGGCTCTTCATCACCGCGCAGACGCTCTCCTTCTCGTCCTTGCTCGGCGTCATTGCGCTCGCGGGCGTCATCATCAACCACGCGATCATCCTCATGGACTCGATCATCCACCGCATCAAGGCGGGGGGCGGCCGCACACTCGCCGACATCATCATCGAGGCGGCCGTCTCGCGGCTGCGCCCCATCGTACTGACCACCGTCACGACCGTGATCGGCATGATCCCGCTCACATACGCCTCGGCGTTGTGGGGGCCGCTCGCCTTCGCGATCCTCTTCGGCCTCTCCTTCGCGATGATCCTCACGCTCGTGCTTATCCCGACCTTGGTCTACCGCTGGCCGGGAAAGCTGCCCGAGGGCATCTCCCGCTAGCCGAGATTATTCCGCGAGCTGGCCCAGGCGCGCCACACGGCGGCGCCACTCGTTGCGCTTCCACTCGGGAGCGGTCTCGCTGGGGCCGAAGAGGCTCATGCGCACATGGAAACCCGCGAACCACAGTATCGCCATCTTGATCTCGTTGGTGTAGTCGCCGAACATAAGCCAGATAAGGAAGGGGTGCGTGCCCGAGAGCACGAACACGCGCGACGTCTTACCCTTGAGGCGCTTGCGCCAGCCGAGCGCAGGCGTGCCTTGCTTGGTCTTGCGCATATTGAATGCGAACCCGGGCAGCCACATGCGGTCAAAGAGGCCCTTGAGGAGCGCCGGCATGGTCCCCCACCAATTGGGATACAAGAGCACGAAGTGGTCGCACCAAATGATCGAGGCCTGGAGCTTTTTGATATCCGGCTCAAGCTCTTGGATGGTCTTGTAGCCCTGATGAAGAATGGGGTCGAATTTCATTTCGCCCAGATGGAACTTTTGCACCTCGTGGCCGGCCTTCTTGGCCGACTCTTCATAGAGGAGCGCGAGCGTGCTCGTGATAGTCGGCGCGGGGTCGGGGTGCGCCACGAGAATCGTTATCTTTTTCTTCTTGGAGTGATCGTGAAAAAAGCTCATAGAGATCGCTAGTGATAATTATACCGTCGCGCTGCGCAATTGCGTATCCGCATCGGCCTGCGAGCGCGGCATGACGCGGATAGCGGGCAAGTTGGAGGGCAGCGGCGCGTTGGGGTCGGCGGGCTTGCGCGGGACCATCGGCTCGTCGCGCGGCTTCTGCGGTACTACGGGAGCGGCTTGTTCGGGCTTCTGAGGTATGGCCAGGGGCGCGGGCTTTTCCGGCATCGGCGGGGGCGGCGGAGGTGGAATCGGCACTTCTACCTTGGGGAGGGGCGGTGGCGGCACGGGCGCTATTTGCATCGCAACAATAGGCTTGGAGGTTGCCTGCGGCGCCGGAGTAACTTTTTTCTCAACCATAACAGGCTTAGGAGCCGGCGGGGGTGCGGCCTT
>DASZPE010000018.1:0-13415 GCA_035550415.1 Minisyncoccota bacterium
TATCGCCGCCGCCTTGGGCGGGGTTGGGGTCGAGGTTAACCGCCGGCGCCAGGAGGGCCATGGTCTGCGAGTTGAGCGGCGTATCGCTGGCGCTGGCTGCCGTAGCAGACTTCTCGAAAAGGAGCGTGAAAATAGAGAGCATACCGGCCTGGGCAAAGAGGGGCGTCGTAAGCACGGCAATAGACGCTAGGCCCACGAAGAGCTTGAAAAATAATGGTTTTTTGGCCTTCTTCGAGAAATGTGGCTCAACCACCGAAGAAGGGTCTGTTATATGGGGAGCAATAAGCCTAATTTAACCTGAATTTCATCCGTTTCTGCCAATAAATGGCTCTGTTAAGCCATTTAATCCTCCATTCACCCTGGTACCTTCCCACTATACCGGAGTGAGGGGGAGGGTCAATGTCGTTAAAAACCCCCTGTGGATAACTCGATTCTGGTATACCTAAGGGGTGAAGCATCTTTTAGGACTCAATGAAGCGCAAAAAGAGGCGGTTTTAGCGACTGAGGGGCCGCTCCTCGTGCTCGCCGGCGCTGGCGCAGGGAAGACGCGCGTCATTACGCACCGGATATTGGAGATCGTCCGCAAAGGTACCGCGCCGGAGCAGATTTTGGCGATCACCTTCACCAACAAGGCCGCTGCGGAGATGCGCGAGCGCACGATGGCGCTCTTGCGGGAGAGCAGCGAGCTCAATCGGCCGGCCTTCGAGGCCGGGCGGCCACCCTTTATATCGACCTTCCACTCGCTGGGACTGACGCTTATTAAAGAAAACTCAAAATTGCTCGGCTTCAAGCGCACGCCGGCAATCTATGACCGTGCAGACTCCCTGCGCGCGGTCAAAGAGGCGCTCAAGTCGATCGGGCTCGAGGAGATCGAGCCCCGCGCCGCGCTCTCGTTCATCTCACGCAACAAGGGCGAGGGCGTACGCGCAAGCGAGTTCGAAAGCGAGAGCCCCTATGAGCGCTCTATCGCCGGCGTGTGGCTCGCGTATGAGCGCGCGCTCGCCAAAGACGGCGCGCTCGACTTCGACGACCTCCTGCTGCGGGCCATGCTCCTGCTACGCGACCATGCTGACGTACGGGAGAAGTATCAGAAGCGCTGGCCGTATATCCTTATCGACGAGTATCAAGACACCAACCGCATCCAGGCCGAGATGGTGGAGCTCCTGGTAGGGGAGAACAAGAACGTCTGTGCGGTCGGTGACATCGACCAGACCATTTACGGCTGGCGCGGCGCACAGATCGCCAACATACTTTCCTTCGAGAAGACGTACCCGGGCGCGAAGGTAATCTTGCTTGAGGAGAACTACCGCTCGACCAAGAATATTCTCGCCGCAGCCAACGACGTGATCGCCAAGAACATGTACCGCCGCGAGAAAAACCTCTACACCAAGAATGTGGACGGCGACCTCATATCGTTCTATCAGGCGTTCGACGAGGGAGACGAAGGGCAATTTATCGCGCGCACGATCAGAGAGAAGGTGCGTGCCGGTGCGCAGCCGAAGGACTTCTGCGTGCTGTATCGCGCCAACTTCCAATCGCGCGCGATCGAGGAAGCGCTGCTCAACTCGGACATTTCGTACCAAGTGCTCGGGACAAAGTTCTTCGAGCGTAAAGAAGTGAAGGACACGCTCTCGTTTATCCGTGCCGCGCTCTACGAGACCTCTGCCGACATTGCGCGCATCGCGAACGTCCCGCCGCGCGGGCTGGGCAAAGTAACGCTCCTCAAGATGCTCGGCGGCTTCGAGACAGAGATCACCGGAGCGACCGGGGAGAAGGTGCGCGTGTTCAGGGCGCTGCTGGCTAAGATACGCGACGCGGCAGAGAAGCTGCAACCCTCGCAGCTCGTGCAGTTCGTCATGACCGAGACCGGCATGGAGCGCACGTATAAAGAAGACAAGATCGAGGGCGGTGAGCGGCTCCTCAACGTGCAAGAGCTTGTCTCGCTCGCGACCCGCTGGGACGCAAGCTGCGAGACGCCGCTGGAGTGCACGGAGAAATTCCTCGAGTCTGCGGCGCTGCAATCTGACCAGGATGAACTCAAGGACGAGCAGAATGCCGTGCGGCTTATGACGGTGCACGCGGCCAAGGGGCTCGAGTTCCCGCACGTATTCATTACCGGGCTTGAGGAAGGACTCTTCCCCTATGAGCGCGATGAGGAAGACGCCGCCGATAAAGAAGAAGAGCGGCGCCTCATGTACGTGGCGCTCACTCGCGCGCGGGAGAAGATATACCTCAGCTACGCGTCCTACCGCACAGTCTTCGGCTCCAAGAACGCAACGATCCCGTCGCAATTCCTCTCTGATATCCCCGAGGGCTTACTCGAGTACGAAGCACCCGAGCGCATCGGCCGCACGATCTATCTTGATTAATATGGAGAAGAAGAAATCGCTCGGGCAGCATTTCCTCAATTCTCCCCACTACCTCTCGCTTATTGCGGACACGGCGCAGATTGTGCCAGGAGAATACGTGCTTGAGATCGGCCCTGGCGAAGGCGCGCTCACGCAGGAGCTGCTTGCGCGCGGCGCGCGCGTGGTCGCCGTTGAGAAGGACCACCGACTCATGCCAATACTGGCAGAAAAGTTCGGTCGCCAGATTGAGGAGGGGAGACTTTCGCTCATCGAGGGCGATGTACTTGAAAAAAATATCGAGATCATGGAGCCGTATAAACTGGTGGCCAACATCCCGTACTACGTAACCGGCGCCATCTTAGAAAAATTCCTTTCACACGAACACGTGCCGACCAGTGCGGTACTTCTAGTCCAAAAAGAAGTTGCGGAGAGAATTGCGCGTGAGAAGAAGGAGAGCATCCTCTCGCTCTCGGTTAAAGCGTACGGAAACCCAACCTATATAAAGACCGTCCCGGCAGGAGCATTTTCTCCGCCGCCGCAGGTGGACTCGGCAATACTCTCGATACAACACATCTCGCGCAGTAACTTTGCGGATGCTGAACAGGAAAAGAAATTCTTCGATCTGCTGCATGCCGGCTTTGCGCACAAGCGCAAGCTCTTGGTGCGCAATCTCGAAACCGTGCTTGGGGACAAAGCGGCCGGGGCGCTCGCAGGCGCGGGCATCGCCGCCAACGCGCGCGCAGAAGACGTACCGCTTGAAGGATGGCTTACGCTGTCGCGCTAGCTACGGCAAACTGGTGCCGATGTAGGTCATGCGCTGGCCGTATGAGTAGCTGAAGAAGGTAAAGAGCCCAAAAAGGCCGCCTTTGATCGGGTTCCAGCACGCGTAGGGTATATCCGCGAGACCCAATATCTGCCCGCCCGGCACCGGAGGACCTACGAGTTCGGTTACCGTAAGAGGCGTCCATATATAATTTTTTACCAGCGAAGTAACCCCGGTACCCTTAACCGTTACCACGAGCGACGGCCCGAGGGGGCTGATGCAAGGCAATTCCGATATGACTCTTCCGCCAAATGAAGTTAGCAAAGAACCGGAGGACCCAGTAAGCGCACTAATACCCAGAACTCCCGCTCCTATCGCGACACCGACACCTATCGCCGTACCGATGGAATTTCCCAAGCTGCTATTTGAGCTTTGCGACGACGTAGCGGTGCTGGTGGCAGCTCCATGGACCGCCGTAGGTGCGTATGCTGCAACCATAAGAGCCAGACAGAGTAAACAGGGAAGAAGCATCTTCATATTTACAGTATAGCGCGGAAAAACCCTGCTATACTTTAGTCAATGGATATTGCACGGTATCTTCCGAGTACGCAATTTTCGCTCATCGTATTTTCAGTCTTGGCTGCTGGCGGTCTCGTGCTTGCGGCGCAGTACGTCACGACCCCGCACACCGCCACGCCATCGCTGAGCACCGTTGCTATGCCCGCACTTCCCGCGCCGGATGCCAATTGGCAAGCGGCGCTGAGCGCGATCCAGAGCCAGACGGGCGTAACAGCTCCGGCCGCTCCCAGCAATGACACAGTCAACGACCTTCTTACCGCCGCGCAGAGCGACAACCTCACCACGACCGTCGGCCGCACACTGCTGGTCAATATTTCGGCAGCCAAGTCGCAAGGGCTCGGCAGCGACATACCGACCCAGGACCAGCTGATAGCCCAGGCGAGCAGCCAGATTGCCGTAGGCGCGAGCGCGCATGTTTATAAAACATCCGATCTTACTGCCGCTCCGCAGACTTCGGCGGCGCTCAAGGCATATGGCAACGCCGTCATACAAGCGATCAGCAAGCACCCGAGCGCGTCATACGACGCCACGATGAAAATAGTTGCCCAAGCCTCCGACTCCGGCAGCGACACGCCGCTTGCACAGCTCCCGGCAATCGCCAAAGACTATCAGGGCCTCACGCAAGACCTGCTTGCGGTGCCGGTACCGCCCACGCTCGCACCTCTGCACCTCAAGATCATCAACGACTTCTCGAGCATGGCGGCTTCATATACCGATATGGCTGCGATGATCAGCGACCCTCTGCGCGGCATCGCGGCGCTTCAGGCGTACCAATCGAATAACGACGAAGCGACGCGCGTGTTTATAAATATCGCACAGGCATTCAATCAGCAGGGTATACTTTTTAGTACGACCGAGCCCGGAGCAGCCTGGGCACAGCTTCTTTCTGCGCAATAATATATGACGCGAAGAATTATTTACATCATTATCGGCGGAGTCCTCTTACTCGCGCTCTTGCTGGGGCTGTGGTTCTGGTTCTTCGGGCGCGGGGCTTCCGATATTTCAAGCCAGAGCGGCCTCTTCGGGAGCGCCGGCGACCGCACGGGCGCAGGGACATCAGGCAATACCAGCGGCAACGGCGTAGCGCCGATAGGCTCTAATGCGGGCACGGGAGTCTCGGGAACGGGCAACGGCGGCGCCAACACGCAGTACGTCATACCCAATACTCCCACAAATGCTTTGCCAATCGCATACAGCACCACCTCCGCAGGCGGCAGCTTCCAAAACCCCGCGTGGCTGGGCGGTACATCGGGATCGGGGTCAACGGGAAGTTCCATCAATTTTACGCCGACGCCCATTAACACGGTCAACAACAATACTGTTTCGGGCAACCCATACATTAATGTAAATAACGGCGATAATACGAGCAGCAATGGCGGCAATAGCTTTGTTAACGGTCTATTAGGCGTCGCTGGCAGCTGTCTCGCCAACTTTTTAGCCCAGCAGGCGGGTTCCGGGCTGACATCTGCTATCGGCAGCCTCTTCGGCTCCGCACTGGGACAAGTACAGGTGACCGACCCTTCTACCCACGCCAACCAGCAGACCGACTCCATTATTACCTGCGTGACGAAGGCGCTTGCGCGCGCCGCGATCCAGCAGATCACCAACGACACGGTCAACTGGATCAACTCAGGCTTCGACGGGCAGCCGGCGTTCGTGCAGGACTACAATAAATTCTTCGGCGATATCTCTGATGAGGCGGCCGGCTCGGTCATACAAAGCGGCGACCTCGCATTCCTCTGCAGCCCCTTCCAGCTCCAGGTGCGCATCGCGATAGCGCAGAGCTACGCGCGCCGCAGCCAAGCTCCCTCTTGTACGCTGAGCGACATTGCGGGCAATGTGCAAGATTTTGCGAACGGCACCTTCTCTGAAGGAGGCTGGCAGGGCCTCATTGCCTATACGACCGACCCAAGCAACAACCCCTACGCTGGCTATATGTACGGGGAGTCGGTGCTCCAGGGACAGATTTCGACCGCCAAGCAGAATGCCGTGCTTCAGCTCTCGCCGGGCGGCTTCCTATCGCAGCAAAAGTGCACGACTGACAGTTCCGGCAAGAAGAGCTGCACCATCCAAACGCCCGGCACCGTGATCGAATCGAACCTCGAACAGATTTTCGGCAAGAATATCGACCAGCTCGAGCTGGCAAGCAGCATCGACGATATTCTTAACGCACTCGTCAATCAAATTATTACCAAGACGCTCTACAAGGGCTTGGCGAGTCTCGGCAACGGGCAGAATGGCTACGGAGCATCACTCTCGAGCGAGGACGTAAACGCGGAGGTGCAGGCCGACAGCCTCATCAACGATATCGCGCAGGACGTGCAATACGCGCAGCAATACGGCGCCACCGCACAGGGGAGCATTACCGACCTGCAGACCGCGCAAGGCAACCTCTCGACGCTCGAGTATTGCTGGCTCGGCAAGTCGTCAACCGGTGCCGCAGCCAATGCGCAGGCGGCGGGGGACCAAGTAACTGCGCTCGAGGCACAGGTCGACGCGTATAACAACAAGATAGCCGCAGCCAACAGCACCATCGCTTCGCTCCAAGATATCCAAACCCAGGCGCTCAACTCGGCATCTGCTGCCGACGTCGCTAACGCGCAAGACGCCTTCGATCAACTCACGGCGTCCGGCAACCTTATCACGCAGACGCAGGTACAGTCGGCGGGCCAGGACCGCACGACGCTCCAGGCGCAGATGTCATCGCTCAATACCACAACCAATGCACAACTCCAGCAATGCTATGCCGCAAGCTAGCGGTCTGAAAAAGAAGTTTCTTGCCATCGGCTCAAAGGCGGTCGTGTTTGTTGCGCTGCTTGCTATTGTCTTTTCTCCGGTTGGACAAGTTTTCCAGGCAGTAACGTATGCAGCAGGGGAATGTGCAGCTTATAGCAACAATGCTCCTCCGACAGACGCAGTTAATGGAAAATGTCCGGCTGGATATTACGATCCGAGTGGAAAAATTCCGACCGACTCGACTCCGGGCGCATCTATAGGAACAGTAGATAATAAACAGGTAGTTAACTCCTTCTGCAACGACTTCGGCAACTGCTTAGCGCAAATCGTCTACGTATTTACCGCCGGGCTCGGGGGCTGGGTCGCCGGCGTCGCTTCCTTTATATTCAACACGACTGTACAGCTTTCTCTCAGCAGCACCGCCTATGCGCAAGGATTCCTCAACCAGGGGTGGGCAACCTCCCGCGACCTTGCCAACATGTTCTTTATCCTCATCCTTATTTATATTGCAGTTACCGTCGTACTCAAGGCAGACACGCACGGCACGGTGCAGAGCCTCGTGTGGGTCATATTTATCGCCCTTATCATCAACTTCAGCTTCTTCTTTACCCGGGTTGTCATCGATGCGGGCAACTTCGCCGCCGTACAGTTTTACGATGCTATCCAGGTACCCCCGGCGGTGCAGCAGACGGCCTCGAGCCAGGCAGCAGCTACGCTCAGCGGCAAGAAGGACTTGGCCGCCGCCATCATGCAGGGCCTCGGTGTCACCAATATTTTGAGCAGCAATTCGTTCAAGGCCTTCCAGGCCGATAATAAAGACCCCTCATTCCTGACGGAGTTCATCACGCTCTCGGTCATTTATCTCACAACCGGCATCATGCTCTTTGTCTTGGCGGCCGGGCTCGCGGCGGCGGCAATTAAGTTCCTGATACGCGTTGCAACGCTCTGGATTGTCATTGTTGTCTCACCGCTGGCGCTGGTCGCCAGCGCCATGCCACCCGCCAAGAAATACTTCGACCAGTGGCGCGACGCGCTTATCGCCAACGCCTTCTTCCCGGTGGCGTTTCTCTTTATCTTCTGGATCATTACGCTCTTCGCCAGCGGGCTCTCGATTGACACCGCGTTCCAATCTGCTCTTAGCACTAATCCCGCTTCGACCACCGGCACTACTGCAACCGCAACGACTGGCATTGAGACGCTGCTCAACCTTATCGCGGGCATTACGATACGCATGGGCTTTGTGATAACCCTTATCTTCCTCGGCCTGCGCGCTGCCGACCAGGTAGGCATCATGGGGGCGCAGCTCGCCAACAATTGGGGCAACAAGCTTTCCTTCGGCGGCACGGCGTGGCTCGGGCGCCAGACGGTTGGCCGCGCCGGGCTTGCTGCTACGAGAAGTGAGGCTTTGCGCGATTTTGCATCAAAAAACGCCTTTGGCGCCGCAGTCTTCCGCAGCGCGGGGGCGCTCAGCCAAGGCAGCTTTGACCTGCGTAGCCTCCCTGGCGCCGGCAAGCTGAAAGGCCAGCTGGGCGCAGCCGAGGGCAAGGGCGGTATAGCCAAGTCGGTCAACGATAAAGATAAGAAGCGCGAACACGCCATAGAAGAATTCGGCAAGAGTCTCAACGGGGATGCAATAGATGAACAAAAGGCTCAAGAAAAATATATCCGCGACACTGGAGGAAAAAATGCGTATGATGCGCGAGTCAACCAAATTAGACACTCTATTGAACAAAAGCACCACGAGGCAGACGAGGCTCGCATGAGTCTCACTCGAGCAACCACAGATGGAGAACGTGCTTCGGCAAAGAGCGCGATAACTGCAGCAGAAAAAGCAATTAAAGGCTTACAGGGAGATCTTGGCAGAGAAGAGGGGGCTGGCAAGAGGATAGTGAAAGAGAGCGATCACGAACGGGCGGAGCATTTGGCAGAAAGGCTTACAAACCGCATCAATGCTTTTGCACCTCTTAGACCCTCTCGAGGGACACTTAAGGGAATCGCCGGGCTCACACACCACGAGACTACTAAAGATAAGCTTGAGAAAGCTGTTAAAGAAGCAGCAAAAGAAGATCGGGAAGCTGAAGGAGGTGGAACAACCGCCGCTCCTGCACCTACTGCAGCAGCTCCAGCCGCGGCAACTCCGGCAGCTACAGCCCACGAGCCTGCTACCCCCGCTCACCCCCCGGAACACTAGTGAAATTCATTATCAAAAAGTCCAAAAGTGTAGAATAGAGGTATGCCTACTGAACAAGACGATATTACCAAGCAGATAGAAGCACGGCTCGAGCAATTGCCCGAGGATATCCGCAATGCGATACTCGCGAGCGACTTCGACCAGAAGATCCAGGCGATAGGGAAGGCGCACAACCTCCATATCGACCAATCCCAGCAACTCGGCAACGAGACGCTGCTCGTCATGCTGGGAGTCTCGCCGATGAGCGGCTTCTCCGATGACATAGCGAGGGAAGTCCGCATATCAAAAGGGGATGCGGACAAGATCATTGCGGATATTAATGCACAGATATTCGCCCCCATCCGCGAGTCGATGAAGCATGCGTATGAAGAGGCCTCCGCACCCGCAGAGCCGGCTGAGATGAATCCGCCTGCAATGAATATGAGCAGCAGCAAATCGGTCGTGATGCCTTCACGCGCGGCAGCCATGCAAACGCCCGACCCGCTCGTGCCGCCCGTGCCTCCTATGCGCCCGGGCCCGGCCATGCCTCCCACCCCAGCAACGCCTCCCCTAACGCCCCCTATGAGTCCGCCATCTGCTCCTCCCGTAGTACCCCCTATGGGGATGATTAGTTCGGCCGCGCAACCTATACAGATTGGTCCTACTACTCAATTGAGCGGCATGCCCAAGCCTGCAGTACCTGTAGCGCCGGCGATGCATGCTGCAGATGTAGTGCTCACACAAAAGACCGTCGAACTGTCTCCGGCACCTGTTCAAACCGCTCCTGCAGCGGCACCCGCCTCTGCATCTGCCGCAAGCGTGCCGCCCAAGCCGCAGCCATACAAAGCAGACCCGTATCGCGAACCGATTGAGCCCTAAAGGTGCGGTATACTGGTAGCAATGCGCTACCAAGTGCCGCAGTTTATTGAAATCGAAGACAAGATCTTCGGCCCCCTCACCCTCAAGCAGTTCATCTACTTGGCGGGCGGGGCGGGTATGTGCCTCATATTCTTTTCATTGCTGCCGCTGTGGCTCACGGTGGTGCTTGCAATACCGGTCATGGGGCTTTCGGCCGGGCTCGCGTTCTACGAGGTCAACGGCCGGCCGCTTATTGTGGCGCTCGAGCATGCCACCGGGTATCTCTTCGGCCACAAGCTGTACCTCTGGAAGCAGCGCGAATCGCAGCCTACCCCCGCTGCAGCTCCGGCTGCCGCAGCCGGAGCCCTGCCGCCCGTCCCCAAACTCTCGGAGAGCAAGCTCAGGGACCTCGCATGGTCGCTCAATATCAAGGACCGCGCGACGATGGGCCTCAGCAGCAGCGCGCAGCGCACTGGATTTGAAATTTAGCTATGGCAGACGCACCCGTAAAAGCACAAGCAACGCAGGAATTCGTACCGCTTAAAGAGGTGCGCGACGGCGTCGTCATTATGAAGGACGGCAGCCTGCGCGCGCTCCTCATGGCCTCTTCCATCAACCTCGCGCTCAAGTCAACCGACGAGCAGAACGCGATCATCGGGCAATTCCAGAACTTTCTTAACTCGCTCGAGTTCACGACGCAGTTTTTTATCCAGAGCCGCGATCTCGACATCCGGCCGTACGTCGCGCTTCTCGAAGAGCGCTACGCCGCCGAGCTCGACGACCTCATGAAGATCCAGATCCGCGAGTACATCGTCTTCATCAAGGACTTCACCGAGCGCGCCAATATTATGACCAAGAATTTCTTTATCGTCGTGCCGTATGACCCGGCGCTGATCACCCGCGGCGGAGTAGGAGCCTTGGGCAGCCTGATACCCGGAAGGGGAGTCAATGCTTCTTCAGCCCTCACCGACGAGCAGTTTGAACAGTATCGCACTCAGCTCGAGCAGCGCATCGCGGTCATCGAACAAGGCTTGGTGCGCACCGGCGTGCGCGTGGTCAAGCTCGGCACCGAGGAAGTGATCGAGCTCTTCTATAAACTCTTCAACCCCGGCGAGCTTGAAAAACCGCTCCAGGTAACGCAGATGACGCAATAATATATGGCACTCTTAGGATTTTTAGGTAAAAAGGATACGCCTCCGCCGCCTATGGCGCCGATACTGCCCGAGGCTATCTACAAGCAGGGGATACTCGAGCTCCAGGACGTCATCGCGCCCTCGGCGCTCAAGATCACGCCGCGCGAGATCAACCTTGGCGACAAGATCGCGCGGACCTTCTTCGTCATGTCGTATCCGCGTGTGCTCACTGACTCGTGGTTCTCGCCCATCATCAACCTCGACCGCGTGCTCGACATCTCTATTTTCATCCATCCCATAGACTCGGCTGAAATTCTGCGCAAGTTCCAGAAGAAAGTCGCCGAAGTACAGTCGCAGATTATGTCGCGCGAGCAGAAGGGCCTCGTGCGCGACCCGGTCCTCGACACCGCGTACCGCGACCTTGAGGACCTGCGCGACCAGCTCCAGCAGGCGCAGGAGCGCATTTTCGACGTCGGCGTGTATATCACCATTTATGGAGCCACCGTCGACGAGCTCGACAAGGCCGAGAGCGAGATCAAGTCGATGCTCGAGTCGCGCCTTGTCTACGTGAAGCCGGCGCTCTTCCAGCAGGAGCAGGGCTTCAAGTCGGTCCTGCCGCTGGGCCACGACGAACTCAATGTCAATTCAAAATTAAATTCGAGCCCGCTCTCGAGCATCTTCCCGTTCGTCTCCTTCGACCTCACGAGCGACAAGGGCATCCTCTACGGCGTCAACCGACACAACGCGAGCCTCGTCCTCTTCGACCGCTTCAGCCTCGAGAACTACAACTCCGTCATCTTCGCGAAGTCGGGCTCCGGCAAATCGTACGCGACCAAGCTTGAGATCCTGCGCACGCTCATGTTTGATACCGAGGTGATTGTGATCGACCCTGAGCGCGAGTACGAGTTCCTCTCGCAAGCCGTCGGCGGGCGCTACTTCAATATCAGCCTCAACTCCGAGCACCATATCAACCCGTTTGACCTGGCACCCCCGCGCGAGGACGAGAGCCCGGCCGATGTGCTGCGCAGCAACATCGTGGCGCTGGTGGGCATGTTCCGCATCATGATGGGCGGCCTCACCCCCGAGGAGGACGCGATCATGGACAAGGCGATCACCGAGACCTACGCGCTGAAAGATATTACCGTTGACTCTAACTTTGCGGAGATCGAGCCGCCGCTTCTCTCTGACTTCGAGCTGGTGCTTGCCGGCATGGAGGGAAGCGAGAGCCTCGTGCAGCGCCTCAGCAAGTACACCAAGGGCACGTGGTCGGGCTTCATCAACCAGCCGACCAACGTCGACCTTAACAAAAAATTCGTAGTATTCAGCGTGCGCGACATGGAGGACGATCTCAAACCGGTCGCCATGTACCTCATTACGCACTTTATCTGGAACGCGGTCCGCAAAACGCTCAAGAAGCGCCTGCTCGTCATCGACGAGGCGTGGTGGATGATGAAGACAGAAGACACCGCCTCCTTCCTCTATGGCATGGCCAAACGCGGCCGCAAATACTATCTCGGCCTCGCCACGATAACGCAGGACGTCGACGACTTCCTGAAGTCTCCCTACGGATTGCCGATGATCACCAACTCGTCGCTCCAGCTGCTGCTCAAACAGTCGCCGACGACGATCGACAACCTGCAGAAGACCTTCAACCTCTCCGACGAAGAAAAGTATCTCTTGCTCGAATCTGACGTGGGGGAGGGAATCTTCTTCGCAGGCCTCAAGCACGTCGCCATTAAGGTGATCGCCTCATATACCGAGGATCAGATCATTACGTCAGACCCGTCGCAAGTCCTCGCGCTGCGCAAGCAGAAGGAAAACCCGCAACAAACGCCATGATACGCGGCGCCCTACTCTTACTCATAGCAATTTTTATCGACCTGCTGCAGGCGTGCATCTCGATGACAATTTTTGCTATTGCATCCGCTCCCGGCACCGCGCTCGGCGGCGCCGGAGGCGCCATAGCGGGGGCCAAACTCTGCAGTGCTGCGGGCTCGTTCCTCAGCGGCTTATGCGCGACGGCGGGCGGGTTTGTCTTCGGCCTCCTCGGCAGCACGCTCAACCCCTTCTTGCTGCCCTATACCGAGCCACTAGGCGCAGCGGCCGGCTTCGCCATCGATATATGCTTGAGCGCGACGCTCGGCTCGTTCCTTATCGTAATGGTCTCTATGTTTATCGGTAAGATACCGCTCAAAGCCTATTTTTGCGGGCTGGGTGAAATCCTTCCGGGGTTCAATAATCTTCCTCTCTGGACGGGATTCGTCATATTCTGTCTTCTTAATAAAGAAGCGCAGGAGGGAAGTGGCGTACTTTCCAGCGTCGCAAAGATCGCTACTGCGGGATCGTCGCCAACGGGCATACTGAGCGCGGCAGGAGGCGCGCTTACTGCCGCAGCGCAACCCGCTCCGCAGTCGCCTGGAACTGAAGCCTCGGCAAACGACAATCAAAATCCGCAAAATACCCGCGAGCAAGGACGTACTCCGGCGCTCGTAGTATCGCGTAGCGTCGACACCGATATCCGGCCTTCCACACCGCGCGCGGCAAATACCAACCTTCCTGCCGCGGCAAATGATAATCTACTGAGAGGAATCCAAGCGCATGCGGCCTAACCTTCCTAACCTTATTGTTATCCTGGCGACAGCAACCCTTTTTCTGGGCGCACCCTTCGCTCTTGCGCAAGTGAGCGGCTCGGCCGCGGTCGACCCGATCCGCTTTGTCGTTACTCCCGAGGTGCCCGCGCCCAATCAGCAGGTAACAATCGAGGCGCAAGGCGTGGGCACTTTCCTGGGCGACGCGTCGATCACCTGGCAAGAGAACGGCAAGACGGT
>DASZPE010000019.1:0-3063 GCA_035550415.1 Minisyncoccota bacterium
GCAAGTGCTGCGCGCCCGGGCAATGCAGCAGAAGCGCTTCGGCAAGGACGGGAAACTCAACAGCGAACTCTCTCCGCGAGAACTCGATGACCTCGTGCCACTCTCGCCGAAAGTCCGCGCGACGCTCGAGGCTGCCGGCGCGCGGCTCTCGCTCTCTCCGCGCGCGTTCCATCGAGTCATCAAAGTCGCGCGCACGATCGCCGACCTCGAAGGCAGCGAAGAACTCACGGAGTCTCACGCGCTCGAAGCACTCCAATACCGCGAGCGCAAACAGTAGCACTTAGTCACGCGCGCGTATTTCTGCTAGTATAGTCGTGCGTGAAAAAGATCTGGACGACTATCGGCTTGGGAATAGTGTTTTTCTTCGCGGCGATCGGCGTGCTCTTTACTGCCGTCTTCTTCGCCATGCAGTTCAACCTTCTCAACGTGCGCGGCTCCATCGCCGGGCGCAATGCCTTCTTCCTCGGCTCGGCGACATCCACCATCCCGGCGCAGCCGTGCGACGCCGTCACGCAGACCATCTGTAATTGGAATCAGACGCCCGAGTGGGACGTTGTCAAAGGTGGCCTCACGAAAGACGCGTCCGTGATCGACCGTGTCTCGCAGGAAACCGGCGTCGACGAGCGCATGATCGCGGCGGTCGTCGTGCCCGAGCAGATGCGATTCTTCACGTCCAACAGGGAAGTGTTCAAACGCTACTTCGAGCCGCTGAAGATCTTAGGGTCTCTTTCGCAATTTTCGCTTGGCGTCTCAGGTATTAAAGAAGACACCGCCAAAGCGATCGAAGCATATGCGGCAGATATGACATCGCCGTTTTATCCGGGAGATGGGACGAGCGCGCTCATTACCTATCCCGCAGGCGTCGACCACGACGAGGAGCTCTACAACCGCCTCACCGACGACAAGGATCATTACTACTCGATCCTCTACACGGCGCTCTATATAAAAGAAGTCGAGTCGCAGTGGCAGAAGGCCGGCTACGATATCTCGCACAACCCAGGGGCTGTCACCACGCTCTTCAACATCGGCTTTGGCGGCTCGCACCCCAACCCTTCGCCGAAAGCCGCGGGCGCAGCGATAGAAGTCGGCGGCCGCACCTACACTTACGGAGAACTCGGCGAAGATTTTTACATCTCCGACCAACTCACGGATGTATTTCCGAGATAATCATTGAGATGCAGAGTCAGAGCAGCTGGTCTCTGATGTAAGCGGTTTGGCAATTCGCGATATCGGATCTCCGGAGCTATCAACACATTCAGCGCCACCCAAATGTAATGGTGCCGATATGGCCCACTGCGTGGTGGTTGCATTACATGTCGGATTTTTTGGAGAAGTTAGAGCAGTGATATCTTGCAATGCACTAGCTACAGTAGGATCGGTACAACCGCCCACATAGGTGTTACCAGTTGCCTGATAAAGTTCCATGTTTACCCGTGCCGTATCGAGCAATTCAGTTAGATGAGCATCCTGCGACTTGGTGCGCGCATTATCAAGCGCAGCAAGAACAATACCTGCAAGGATGCCGATAATAGTAAGAAAGACAAAAATACCCATTATGAGAGCAATAACAACACCGACCACATGAGTTTTGCCCTTATCTTTAGGGTTTATCGATTTAGCATCCTCAACGCTATAGGAGACAGGGACTACCATGGTTCCGCTCAGCCGGTCATGCCAACCGAAGGGATGCTCACCAAATACGAAGGAAAAAGCTTCAAAGGGTACGAGACGGAGTAGACTTCTACCAACAATCCTCCAGAAGCCTGGCTTAGTTCCATCGAGCTTTACAACCTTGGTATTAGTAATCCATTTACCCAAGGTGCGCTGCCAAATAGATTCAAAAAGAACATAGTACAAGATACCTGTGTAAGAAAGAATGAGTAATGGAACGCTAATTATTAATCCAAATCCAGGAGAGAGTGCCGCAAGCAATATCGTGGCAATAATAGCTGCAATATTAAATGCAGCCAGACCAAATGCGTCTACTATAGCGTTACTGAGGCGAAGGAGAATACCCGCGGTATGCTTCGGTTCTAATACAGGAGTTCCGCATGCTGAGCAAAACTGGGCACCTTCTGGAATTTGCGCACCGCATTTACTGCAAAACATATATTAAAAATGATGGATTAATAATCCACCAGTAAGTATACCCTGCTATTGGTTGTGATCTAACTTAGTTAGCGAACGGATTCTGCGCGCCGCGGACTTCGAAATGGAGATGCGGTCCGGTAGCCAGGCCCGTCATACCAACCTTGCCGATAGTCTGGCCTTGCGCGACCTGGTCGCCGACCGAGGCGAGCACCTGGCTCATGTGTGCATAGAGGGTCTGCGTACCGTTGGAGTGCTGGACGACGACATAATTGCCGTAGCCGCCGTTCCACGCGCCGTTATTCTTCGCAATGATTACCGTACCGGCCGCGGCTGCGAAGATGCTTGTGCCCTTGGGCGCGCCGATGTCGACCGCGTTCCAACCATGGAGGCCTTGCGTGATGACGCCGCCATCCACCGGCCAGGCGAAGTAGCCGGGTATAGCTGGCCCGCTGCCGCCGAGATACGGCTCGGTGGTGCTGCCCTTGGCAATACTCTTGATCGTTGCCGTATGCGAGCTTGAGGACGACGAGCTGGCCGATTTGGCAGGCGTCGTAGCGGCAAGCTCACCGTCGGGGATGATAACGACCGTACCCGCCGCGAGCGCCGCAGCCGGGTCGAGGCCGTTGTACTGCGCGATCTCGCTCGCATCGGACTTGTAGGTCTTAGCGAGCATCGCGAGCGTCTCGCCGCTTGCAACCGTGTGGCGCACTCCGGTAATGGGGAGGATGATGAGCTGCTCGCCGGGATGGATGACCCCGTCCGAAATGTCGTTGGCCCACGCGATCGTGTTGACCGAGACGTTAAACATAGCAGCGATGCTCGAGAGGCTGTCGCCGGTGCGGACGGTATATACGCTTATTTGGGACGACTGCGGCGTGTCCTCGGTATCCGATACGACGCCCGACGGGCCGTCGGCAGGCACCAAGGCGCTGCCATCTACCACCGTAATATCGCCGCCGCCTTGGGCGGGGT
>DASZPE010000020.1:0-8892 GCA_035550415.1 Minisyncoccota bacterium
CCATCCCAAGATCAATTCCGCGCTTCTCCTCGCCGCTGTCGAAGACCTCGGACAGCGTGGCGTGCAGGATCTTGCGGTCTTCGTTGACGAAACCAAACTTGCTCATTTAGGATTTTCCTAAAGTCTCACGGACTAGTTCACGCTTGGCATGATTGCCTCAAAGCTCTGGTGACGAGCTCACTCAAGGTACTACATTTATATTATATCATATATTAAGTAAAAAAGCAAGCGCTCAAGACGCGTCGATTTAATAATGTAAAATGTAGCTAAACCGCCTTGCAGGGCTTAGCCGAGCCACGGTCTGAGCTCAAGTCGGCCAGCCGGTTTGATGTATGTTCGAATTATGAAGAGACTAATGCTTGTATAGTTTCGTCGGGTCGATGTGGATATCGGACGCGCGGCAGGCGTGGGCTTGGGCGATAAGCCTGTCCACGAGGGAGATGACGGAGATGCGGTCTCCCTTCGTTAATTCTTCTTCTATGCTGCGTCCCAGGCGCGCGCTCGGTGCAGCAGCGAGCGGCATGCGCGTCGTTATACCAAAATGGCTGCGTCTGTCCAGGCCCTTCATACTGCGGACAGCACTGTATGCTACAACTACAAGGTACTTCTATGCCGACCGCATGGACGTAGCTTAGTTCTTTCACAATGGAAATGAGGAGTGCAGGATGTCGTCTTATACGACTGCCGTTAAGCTCGTGGCAAACAACGAGCACACGGGAGGAAACCTGCAAGATGCGCATTCACAAGACATACGTCCGGACTGGTCGTTCGGGCTTATTACCGGCCATCGCCTGCGGGTGGTGTTCTACTTCTTATTCCTCCTGATTGGTTTCTACGCCCTTCAGGAATGGCTATGGCCGACCTCGATGCCGCCCGCCACTCTTTTCGACCGCATCTGGTCGCGGGGGGATATTCTTTGGCTCGCAGCGCTGCCTGCGGGAATCCTGAGCTTTATCGGTTTGATGGCATTCCGCCATCCAAGCGATCTGGACCAGGTGCAACCTATGAGCACGTTCGTGGCGTGGCGAATCGTATCTCGGGGCACCAACGCCGAGGCACTGCGCGCCACTATCGAACGATGCCGCGAGGAGATGCGCAAAACGCCACTGTTCCCGTACATCATCGAGGTCATTACGGACGAAGGAAACTCGGTGCTTAACATCGAGCACGACGACGTGCGTCTCATGCAGGTACCTGCGGGGTATGCCACTTCGCAGGGCAGCCTGTTCAAGGCGCGGGGCCTTCATTACGCTATGGAGTACTCGCCGATCCCCAGCAACGCCTGGATAGTCCATCTCGACGAAGAAACGCGTCCGACCCGCTCGGGCGTCCAGGGCATCTGTAAGATGATCCAGGAAGAAGAGCGGTCAGGACGGCTGCGTATCGGACAAGGAGCGATCATCTACCAGCGCGAGTGGCGGAAGCATCCGTTCCTTACGCTGGCCGATATGGGCAGAACGGGCGACGACTATGCCCGCTTCTACTTCCAGCAAATGCTGGGCGCTACCATCTTCGGATTGCACGGATCCTTTATCGTTGTCCGCAATGACATCGAGAAGTCCATCGGCTTCGACTTCGGACCCGAAGGCTCAATCACGGAAGATGCGTGGTGGGCGCTGCGGGCTATGGAGGCAGGGTATCGGAGTCGCTGGGTCGAAGGACATCTTGAAGAACAATCGACCCAGTCGGTTATGGACTTGATGCGCCAACGCCGGCGGTGGTTCCAGGGCCTTATAAAGGTGGCTCTGCACACTCCCGTCAGCTGGCAATGGCGCATACCGCTTGCAATCAACAGCGTGCTGTGGGCCATCACCTCCTTCAGCATGTTCTACACTGTGCTGCGCATCTTCCATGGCGTTGCCAGCGACCCCTGGATACAGGCCCCGGCCAACATATCGCTCTCGCTCATCATCGTCATTTACCTGATCGGTCTCAGGGCCAATCTGGACGCATTGGGCGTGCATGACAAGAAGGAGCGGTTGTGGTGGTTGGTCCTCCAGCTCGCATGTATACCCGTATTCTCGTTCATCGAGAGTGCGGCGATAGTCTGGGGTCTCTTCTCGACTCCGCGCGGCTTCCATGTGGTCAAAAAATAAATCGTTCAATCGACTTCCGCCCGGCTCTTTGAGCCGGGCGGTTTCTTATTTGACTTATCCTCCGATGATTTATATAAAAACTATGGACTAGTTTCAGAATCTACACAAGGAACTCGACCCATGATTCTGCACAAGATGCTACTGGCAAGCGTAACTGTCCTGTTGCTCAGCCTCACCGGTGTATGCGCCGACGCTCTTCCTACGTTCCAGGCGGGCATCAATGTCCTGCTCTATCGGTTGGACTATGCTACGACGAATGACCTCGATTCCAAGCTCGGCAGTTTCCTCGACCGTATGCAATCAGACCATATCAACGCGATCAGCCTGTCGTTTCTTATCTACACCGAAGGCGTCAAATCAAACCGTCTCCTGACGGGCGATAAGACTCCTTCGGATGAGGATCTCGAACTCTTCATTCGGCGGGCTCGCGAACGAGGTCTCAGCGTCATGCTGCGACCCATTCTCGACGAACAGTCCCTTGTAGCCGAAGAAGCAGACGAGTGGCGTGGCAGCATCGAACCGAGCAACGTGTCAGCCTGGTTCGAAAGTTACGGCGATCTTTTGTTTCACTACGCGGATATCGCCCAAGTAGCGGGAGCAAACTCGCTCGATATCGCCACGGAACTCAACTCTATGGAGCAATACCCGACGCGATGGCGCGCTCTTGTGGCCATGGTGCGGAAGCGATTCTCCGGCATGCTTACCTACTCTTCCAACCAGGGAATATCGGTGACTATGCCATGGAACGTGCTCGACTTTGTGAGCGTAGATGCTTTCTTCGAGCTTGATACCGGCGATACAGCTACCACTAAGGACATGGCCGCCGCATGGAAGAAATGGGTCGGACCTATAGCTTCTCGCAGCAAAATACTCGGTAAGCCGCTCATGCTCACGGAGATAGGTTCGACCTCGCAGGTAGGCGCGCACCGGCGTAGCTGGGTTTGGGATCATAAATCCGCAGTCGACCTTGAAGATCAGCGCCGCTACTATGAGTCCGCCTGCCTTGCCTGGAAGCCGAATGTGAGCGGCATCTATTGGTGGGTAGCCACCCTCTCCATGCCCGCAGATCCTACGCATGACATCGACTTCACTCCCTTCGGTAAACCAGCCGAAAAGGAAATCTCCTCCTGTTACAACCAGTAGGAGCGCAACTTCAATCGGCAGCCGTCCATATTAAACGGCTGCCGATTTTGTTATACTTTAGTATATGAACAAGTGGATGATGCTCGGGTTCGGGATACTGGCCCTCGCCGTTATTGCCGGAGTGGCGCTGATCGTCATCCCCGCACCTGCCCAAGCACCCGCAACCTCCAACCAAGGACAGGCAACGACCACTCCAGAGGTACAGAGTGGCATTCCCGACCTTATAACCATAGATACGCCGCACAGTGGTACCTTGGTCTCTTCGCCGATCGCGATCTCGGGCCAGGCGCGCGGCACGTGGTACTTCGAGGCCAGTTTTCCAATAGAACTTAAAGACGCCAATGGCGCCGTCATAGCCCAGATGCCGGGCCAGGCGCAGAGCGATTGGATGACGCAGGACTTCGTGCCCTTTGCGGCCTCGCTCACCTTCCCCGCGCAGCCGGCAGGCTCGCACGGGACGCTCATCCTCAAGAACGACAACCCCTCCGGCGACGCTTCTAAACAGAAGGAGGTCGATATCCCGGTTGTGTTTAAATAACGGCTTTTACAGCCCCGAGTGGTCGGAGGTGTAGCCGGCCTTTTCCTTTTCTTGCGCCTGTAATTTGAGGATCTCTGCCTTCCAGCCCAGCTGGTTGGCCCACAGCTGGAGGAGCGTGCCCGCGCCGGCGAGCGCCAGGAAGAATATGACCGACCACGCCCAGACAAAAACGAAGTAGCACACCATGACGACCAGCGCCGCCCATATCCCGATGCACCACGGGCACTGGAGAAGATCATAAATAGTATGGCGGAAGCCGCTTGGATACGCATGGATCTCGACATATGTCTTGCCGCCGTGCTCAACTTCGCGGCGCACAACAAAGAGCTCCCTGAACCAGCGCGCGATCTTATCGTAGACAATGAGCCGCGTGATGCGGAAGGCGGCCAGCGCCATAATAAGCAGGTCGAACGGCGGCACCGAGGTGAGGAAGCCTCCGCGCATGTACTGCATGAGCCACAGCGCCCCCACGAGCACGATGACAAAGAACGCCGAGAAAATGAAGTTCCAGAAATTCTGGTCTTCCTTGGGTCGCACAATAATCGGGTTTTCCATGAAGAAAAGTATAGCACGCTTCATGCAATAGTTCGGTTTTCGGGCGTTGATTTTTTGGGAGTTTGTTCTCGACTGACTTGTGCACACACAACTGGGCCACGCTCACGCTTGGCTCACGCGCGAGCGGTTTATAATGAGAAAATTGCTCTATGGCGACAACCCAAAAGATTAAGAAGAGAAACGGCGAGATCGTCGATTTCAACCCGGAAAAAATTACTATAGCGGTCAAGAAAGCGTTCGCAGCCATGCTCGGAGATTCCCACGACGCAGATGCGCAGACCGTCACGCGCATTGTCGTCGACGCCGTGGACGCGCAGTACTCCGGCACGCTGCTTCTGCCTACCGTGGAGCAGATCCAGGACTTGGTGGAGAACGCGATCGCCGAGCTCGGCTACTTCACCGTCGCCAAAGCCTATATCATCTACCGGTACGAGCACGAGAAGATCCGTGCCGAGAAAAAGGCCGAGGTCATCGAGAAAATCGTCGAAAATACGCTCGCTATCACCAAGCGCGACGGCTCGCGCGAGGCCTTCAGCGAGAGCAAGCTCACCCGCACGCTGCTGCGCGCGGCGCAGGGCTTCGACCGCGTCATCGACGTGCCCGCGATCATCTCCCGCGTGCGCCAGGAAATGTACGAGGGCATAAAGACCTCCGAAATACACGAGGTTCTCATCATGGTGGTGCGCTCATTCATCGAGCGCGACCCGGCCCATAGCCTCGTAGCAGCCCGGCTTCTGCTCCAGCATATCTATACCGAAGTGCTTGGCGACCTCGATTACGCCAACCTCGACGAGGCGTACCGCCAGGGCTTTATGAAGACCATCCGCCGCGGCGTCGAGATCGGCCAATTCGACCCGCGCATGCTCGAGTTCGATCTCCCCCGCCTGGCCGACTCGCTCCAGCCCGAGCGCGACCGCGACTTCAAGTATCTCGGCCTCCAGACGCTGCAGACCAATTACCTTTCCAAAGAGCACGGCAGCCGCAAGCTCCTCGAGACGCCCCAAATCTTCTGGATGCGCGTCGCCATGGGCTGCGCCCTGACCGAGAAGACGCCCGAGGAGCGCAACCGCCACGCGGTCGAGTTCTACGAAATAATGTCGGCCATGTACTACACGCCGTCCTCGCCGACGCTCTACCACGCCGGCCTCGTGCGCCCGCAGCTCTCGAGCTGCTTCCTCTCTACTGTGCCGGACGACCTGCATCAGATCTTCGACGAATATAAGGACAACGCGCAGCTCCTTAAGTACGCGGGCGGCACCGGCACCGACTGGACTCCGGTGCGCGCGACCGGCTCCATCATCAAGTCGACCGGCGTCGAGTCCCAGGGCGTCATCCCCTTCCTCAAGATCGCCAACGACGTCACGATCTCGATCAACCGCTCCGGCCGCCGCCGCGGCGCCGCCGCCGTCTACCTCGAGTATTGGCATGCCGACATCGAAGATTTCTTGGAACTCAAGAAGAACACCGGCGACGAGCGCCGCCGCGCCCACGACCTCAATACCGCCGCCTGGATCCCCGACCTCTTTATGAAGCGCCTCAAGGAAGACGGCTATTGGACGCTCTTCTCGCCGTCTGACGTGCCCGACCTCCACGACCTCTACGGCCGCAAGTTTGAAGACCGCTACAAGGAGTACGAAAAGATGGCCGACGACGGCAAGATGGCCTTCTTCAAGCGCGTGCGCGCCTCGGAACTCTGGAAGAAACACCTCACGATGCTCTTCGAGACCGGCCACCCTTGGATCACCTGGAAGGACCCCTCCAATGTGCGCTCGCCGCAGGACCATGTCGGCGTCGTGCACTCGAGCAACCTCTGCACTGAGATCACGCTCAACTCCTCCGCAAGCGAGACCGCGGTCTGCAACCTGGGCTCCATCAACATGGCGGCCTTCGTTACCAATAGTAAGTTCGACCGCGACCTGGTCGCGCGGATTGTCCCGGTCGCTATGCGCATGCTCGACAACGTGATCGACATCAACTTCTACCCGACCGAGAAGACCAAGCGCTCCAACATGCGCCACCGCCCGGTTGGCCTGGGGTTGCGCGGCCTTCAGGACGCGCTCTATAAGCTGGGGCTCAACTTCGACTCCGATGAGGCGGTAAGATTCTCCGACGAGTCGCAGGAGGTGATCTCCTACCACGCTATCCTCTCGTCGGCGCTCCTTGCCAAAGAGCGCGGCACGTACGAGACATACCAGGGCTCCAAGTGGAGCCGCGGGATCCTGCCGCAAGACACCCTCGCGCTCCTTGAGGCCGAGCGCGGCACTAAGATCGACGTCCCCCGCCACGAGACCCTCGACTGGCGCCTGGTGCGCGAGTCGGTGCGCCAGTGGGGCATGCGCAACTCCAACACGATGGCGCATGCGCCGACCGCGACAACCGCCAACATCGCCGGCTGCTACCCCACGATCGAGCCGATCTACAAGAACCTCTACGTGAAGTCCAACATGGCCGGCGACTTCATGGTGGTCAACGAGTACCTTGTCGAGGACCTGAAGTCGCTCGGCCTCTGGAACGCCGACATGCTCGAGAAGATCAAGTTCTACGACGGCTCGGTGCAGGAAATCTCCGAGATCCCGCCCGCCATCCGCGAGAAGTATAAAGAGGTCTTCGAGATCGAGCCTGCCTGGCTCATCAAGGCCGCCGCCTACCGCGGCCGCTGGATCGACCAGTCGCAATCGCTCAACATCTTCTACGGCGGCACCTCGGGCAAGGTCCTCTCCGAGATCTACCAGTACGCCTGGGACCTGGGCCTCAAGACGACCTACTACCTCCGCACGCTGGGGGCCAGCCGCATCGAGAAATCGACCGTCAACATGGCCAAATTCGGCGGCACCAACAAGTCCGACAACGCCGTCAGCGCCAACCAGGGTTCGGTACCGTCTACCGTCATGATCGAGGAAACGGTGGTCGTAGCGAGCACCCGCGAGAGCGATCCTTTGCTGAGCCAGGCGTCGGGCCAGTCCATGCCGTCGCCGCTCCACATGTCCTCTTCGACCATGGTCGCAGAAGCGCCTGAGATGGCCTATGCGCCGACTCGGATATCGACCGTGCTCGAGGCTCATCAGCCTATGGAGCAGGCCGCACAGCCCATCCAAGAGGCATCCAAGGGCATTCCTTCATTCGGCGGGGCTACGATAGTCAAAAACCGCCCCAAGATAGAGGTCATAGGCGAAGCCTGCGAGTCCTGCTCGGCATAATAATTTTACAAAAGTGAAGGCCCTGGCGAAAATCACGCCAGGGCCTTTGTTTTGTGGATGCCGTCGGCCTTGTATCCTGTTCGGAAACTTGGGCGGCACTGCCATTGCATAGCGGGTCGCAAGCCCGGTACCCAGCTTCAACTCGTTGCGTGTGAGGAGGCAAAGGGCGGTCTCTCGCGGTCGTCCGGTTCTGCGGGCATTTATCGCGCCTTCTTTTTTCTCGGCGCGGGCGAACCTCTAAAGCATAGGTCCAGCTTTTAATGCGGTCAAACCCTTTACGAGTGGGTAATTAGTATTTGGATTATTTAATCCCCTTTCTATCGCAAGCTCATGTAGGTACAATGATTCCACTATGGCAGGTATCATCAACGGCGCTTCGACGACCGACCCCAACAAGATACTTCCGATGAAGTATCCCTGGGCCCGCACGCATTATAAAAAGGGCGTGGCGAATAACTGGGTGCCGGAGGAAGTTTCGATGCAGCAGGATGTTGAGTTGTGGAAGAAGCCGGGGGGGCTGAGCGAAGACGAGCGCCGCATGATCATGTGGAACCTGGGCTTCTTCTCGACTGCGGAATCTCTGACCGCAAATAATCTTGTGTTGGCAATTTATCGGCACATCACCAACCCCGAGGCGCGCCAGTACCTCCTGCGCCAGGCCTACGAGGAAGCCGTGCACACCGACACCTTCATCTATTGCTGCGACACGCTCGGCCTCAACCCCGACGAGATCTACAACATGTACCTCACCATCCCCTCGATCAGCGAGAAGGACGAGTTCGTGACCCAGATCACCCGCTCGGTGTTCGACCCCAATTTCAACACGCAAGGAATCGAGAATATCCAGAAGTTCGTCCACGACCTGGTGGGCTTCTATGTCATCATGGAGGGGATCTTCTTCTACGCCGGCTTCGCCATGATGCTCAGCATGCTGCGCAAGAACCGCATGGTGGGCATTGGCGAGCAATTCCAGTTTATTCTCCGCGATGAGTCGGTGCACCTCGCCTTCGGCGCGGACCTTATCAACACCATCGTGGCTGAGAATCCGGCCATCTGGACGCCCGAGTTCAAGGCTACGCTTACCGACAACATCAAGCGCGGCGTCGAGCTCGAGAAGAAGTACGCCGACGATGCGCTGCCTAGAGGCGTACTTGGGCTCGCACCCGCGACCGTCAAGCAGTATGTCGAGCATATTGCCGACCGCCGGCTTGAGCGCATCGGGCTCGAGCGGCAATACCATGTCGACAACCCGTTCCCCTGGATGTCGGAGATCATCGACATGCCCAAGGAGAAGAACTTCTTCGAGACGCGAGTGACCGAATACAAAACCGGCGAACTGGATTGGTGAGAAATTAAATAAGAT
>DASZPE010000021.1:0-10066 GCA_035550415.1 Minisyncoccota bacterium
GGCTTTGCCGTAGCCGACGGTGTGGCTGTCAACGGCCAGCTTACCTTAGGCGAGAATATCGCCGACTTGGGCGGCTTAGTTATCGGCTACGACGCCTATCAGCGGCACCTCAAGACTACTGGCCGCAAGACTATTGCAGGCCTTACGCCTGAGCAGCGGTTCTTCCTCGGCTTTGCACAGGTGGAACGCGAGCTCAATCGTCCTGAAGGTATTAAAACCCGTACACTTACTGACCCGCACTCGCCGCCGCAGTTCCGTATCAACGGGCCACTCGGCCACTTCGACCCGTTCTACGAAGCATATGGCGTCGCACCGACTGACAAGTTGTACCGCGCACCCAAAGACCGCGCAAAAATTTGGTAATTACAGCCAATCAATCGGCTTCTCGCCATTGGCTTCCAGATATTCGTTCGCCTTTTTGAAGTGGCCGTTACCAAAGAAGCCGTGGTTGGCGGAGAAGGGGCTTGGGTGCGCGCTTTCAAGCACCAGATGCTTGCTGCGGTCGATGTGGGCGCCCTTTGCCTTGGCGTAATTGCCCCAGAGCATAAAGACGATGTGCTCGCGCTCGCTCGAGAGCGCGCGGATGGCGGCGTCGGTAAACTGCTCCCAGCCTTTGCCCTGGTGCGAGTTGGAAAGGTGCGCACGCACGGTAAGCGAGGCATTGAGAAGCAATACGCCTTGCTCGGCCCAGCGCGTGAGGTCGCCGCCGGTGTGGACCATCTTCTGACCGAACTCAGACTCAATCTCTTTATAAATATTCTGGAGGCTCGGCGGCAGCCGCGTGCCGTCGGGCACCGAGAACGAGAGCCCCATCGCCTCGCCTTGGTTGATGTAGGGGTCCTGGCCCAAGATCACGACCTTTACCTTGTCGAAGGGAGTGAGGTCGAACGCGCGGAAGATAAACTTCGCGGGCGGATAAACAGTGGTCGTTTTGTACTCTTTTTTTACAAAATCCGTGAGCGAAATAAAATACAGCTGCTCAAATTGGTCATTGAGGTGCGTTTTCCAAGAAGGGTCAATCTTTACCTCCATGAAACTAGTATACAAAAAATCTCTAATCTGGCTTTAGAGAATGGCCCCCTCCTTTTTCAAGAGCGCTCTCTTTGCCTTCTCTCCGCCGCGGTTGTAGTTGCCTATGGTGCCGTCGGTGCGGATGACCCGGTGGCACGGGACCTTGGGGTCGTAATTCTGCGACATGTAATAGCCGACCGCACGGCTCGCTCTGGGATTGCCCGCCTTCTTGGCAACCATCGCATAAGTCATCACTTGGCCCTTGGGGATCTTGGAAACGACCGCCAGCACGCGCTTGCGGAATGCCGACATCGGCGCAGCCTTTGCAGCGGTGCGAGATTTAGAAGAGGGTTTCTTGGTTTTCTTTTGCATATGACTTTTCTTCTGATTTTGATATAGCAATTTTCCCCGCGGCCTTGGCCGGGGCTCCACCCTCACCGCCACGAGATTTATTAGCCTGTAGTATCAAGGCCTTGCCCGCTGCCTCGCGGTAACGACAGTAATCGCAATCGGCGCCAACCGGCGGGATTTGGTCGGAGTCGAGGCATGCTTTGAGCTCGCGCAGCGCCCCCTCTACCCAATCGGTTGAGCCCTTGTAAGGCACGAGAGTGAGCTCAAAATCGAGCCGGCCGTCAAAAGCGTCGCGGTCTTTGGTCGCGTTTGCATAAAACCAATATCCCATGTCCGACACTTTAAATCCGTTTTGCCGCAGCAGCCATTGATAGATCTCGAGCTGGCGCTTATACCCCTTGTGCCAGTCTTCGTCGAGGCTTTCGATCCGGCCGTCTTTGCTGGTCGCCTTGTAGTCGATAACGATGAGTTCGCCGTCTTTCGTAACCCAGATATCGTCGACGCCTCCGCGCACCATAAGACCCGTCTCTTTGTGAAGCCATTTGACTCCGTGCCGGAGCGCGTCGCGCCATTCATCCATCTTCGCGTGCGCCAGCGGCACCGCGTCGAGGCCGTAGGCTTTGGCGAGCGGGTGCTGCGTACCGTTCTGCCGGTGCGTATCGAGCTCTTTTTTAAGGAGCGCATCGACTGCCGAGTTGAGGTTGAACGGGAATCCGGGCGGCCGTGCCACGCCGAGCTTATTGTCGAGATAAAAACACCGCGGGCAATCCAAAAAGAGGTCTATTTTGGAGCGCGACAGCGTCCATTTGGGGCCGCCGTAGTTGTAGTCGGGCTTGCGCTCGGGCTTGTAGTAGAGGCTCATGGAGCCATTCTACCTTATCGGGCGACTTTTCCTAGTTTTTCTCCTGTTGTCCGTCGTATTGCCGCCGGATGAAGTTCTCGAATCGCAGAAGCAGCGAGAAGATGGCGAGCGCAAGGATGGTCGAGAAAAACGCGAGGAGGTAGAAGCCGAAGCCGCACGCCATGCCCATCCCGGCCGCGACCCAGATGCCCGAGGCGGTGGTAAGTTCCGCATGCTCGTTCTTGAATGCGACCAGGCCCGAGCCGATGAAGCCGATGCCGATGATGATCGAGCCCGCGAGCTGGAGCGGATTGATACCCGAGAAGAATGACAGCTCGACGCTCGAGAGCGTGCCGAGGATGACGAAGAGGCACGAGCCGAGGCTCACCAGCGCGTAGGTGCGCATGCCGGCATGCTTGCCCGCGATCGTGCGCTCGAGCCCTAACAGCGCTCCCAATGCCGCCGCTGCCGCAAGCGCCAGGAGGTATTGCGATTCCTGGAGCGGCAGCGAGCTTATGCTAGAGAGCGTGTCGAGGTTCATCATGCACTACGTAAGCGGAATTATTGCGCCGTGAAGCTATACCAGACGACCTTGCCGTCGGATCCGGTGAGCTGCTGGTCGCCATGGAGCGAGAAGACGCGGTCGCCGCTGTCGACGCTCTCGCCGATGAAGTACGTCTGGCCCGGCGTCGTCGCGCGCAGGAGGCTGACGGTACCGGCCTTGCCGTTTGTCTCAGGGAAGAAGAGCGTGGCGCCGAGCGCGCGGCCCGGAGCGCCGTTTAGCGAGTCATAGACGACGACCCACGTCGGCTGCGCGACGGTAATGCTCGATAGTGCGACCGAAAGTCCGGCCGACTGGGGGGACGGTATGGTGAGGCCGCCGTTCGAGTTAGTTGACGGGCTGCCGGTCGGCACGCCGGTCATGTCAGTGCCGGTAGTAGTCGAGCTGCCCATCATCTCATCGGTGCTCGATGCCATATTGGAAGAGTTGCCGGTACCCCAGGTGAGCCAAGCACCGATAAGAAGCACGACGACCACGACCGCGCCCACGATAAGCGCAAGCCGCCGCGAAGAGTCGGCATCCGAACGGGCCACGTTCTTTTTCTGCTGCATAGGCGAGGACGAAGCTGCCGGCTTGGCCTGCGCAGGCTTGGCGCTTGCCGGCATGAGCGGCGAGGCAGGTGAAGTGCTCGCAGACGTCGACGCGGGCTTGGCCTGCGATTGCGGCGGTGTACCCGCAGACGGCGTCGACCACGACAAGCCTCCCTGCTTGGGAGCACTGCCGTTCTGGTTATTGGTAGAGGAGCCCGGGGATGTAGGATTGTTGTCTGCCATACGGTTGCATCAAAAAGACTTTGCTAATAAGCGCACATCCCAGTGGCTTAATCATATACCCACTCCCGGTACGCACAATGCGCCGACTTCCTCCAGCACCTGGTCGGCACGCGGCCCCGTGATGCCGCTGCGCGCCAAAGCGTCGGTATTGTCCGGGACGGTTTTACACAGCACCATGCGCTCGCTTAACAGAGCCATTTTTTCGCTATGCGAAAGAGTCGTAAGCGCGGTTATGGGGTAGAGGCCCGCGCGGTCGATGCGCTCGTGGAGCGTATGGCCCTGGGGATAATCCCACGATAAGAGCTCGAGCCCTGCGCATTGCGAGTACTGGATCGCCTTGTCGGTAAATTTGGTATTCGTAACCACGAGCCCTCGCCCCTTGCCGATATCATCGACGCGCGCTTTCACGTAGAGCACCGTCTTGAGGTCGGTCTTGAAGCCGGCCGCGTTGTGGAACTTCGCCTCCGCATAGACGATGTCGCTGCCCTTGGTGATGACGACGTCGACTTCGTGATCGACGCATTTGCCCTGCACGATCTGGTCGACCTTTGTCTCACATCCTTCCGCTTTGTAGAGCTCGGCGATGTACGACTCGAACGGGAACCCGGAGGGGCCGAAGTCGAGCACCGCGCGCTTGAGGCTGTAGCGCGCCGCCACGCCGTGGCGGTGCTCGCGCAAGCGCGCGAATGCGCGCGAGTAAATCTCCTGCGTCGTCATGCCCGAATGAAGCTCCTTTTCCACATCATGCGCGACATTCTGCGCCACGTCCGCCGCCGCGCCCGCGCGCTTGAGCGAAGCAAGCAGTTTGGACGGATCGTACGGCTCCTGCGTCCCGTCGGCTTTGGCGATCATCATGCTCATGATAGTAGTGTAGCACTTTCAATAACGCCGCCCCCGAGGCAGCGGTCACCCTCATACAGCACCAGCGACTGCCCGAGCGGCACGTACTGGGGCGCCTCAAGATCCACCTCCGCCCCATCCCCTTCTTTGGAAATGATCGCCGCAGGGATCAGTTCCTGGCGATAGCGGTAGCGCGCCTCGCATGCGCCAGCACCAACTTCGCCGATCCAGTTGGCATGCATGAGCCCAATGCGCGTCTTCTTGGCGTCGCGCGGAAATTTGTACTGAGAGACGGTAATCGTATTGCGCGCGATATCTTTAGCGATCACATACTGCGGCTTTGCATCGGGACTGTCGTGAGACAGCGAGAAACCGTGCCGCTGGCCGAGCGTATAGAATGCCGCACCTTCGTGCGTGCCGATAACCGAGCCGTCTTCGTCGAACACATCGCCCTGGGCATGGCCCACCTCGCGCGCGAGCATGTCGTCTATCGAAATATCGCCGAGGAAACAGAGCCCCTGGCTGTCATGGCGCGCGGCATTCGGGAGGTTAAAGCGTTCTGCCAGCGCGCGCACCTCCGGCTTGGTAAGATTTCCCACGGGAAACATGACTTTCTTTACATGCGTTTCCGGCACGGCCCACAGAAAGTACGACTGGTCTTTATTCTTGTCCGCACTTATGAAGAGCTGGCCGTCCTGCGCCTGCGCATAGTGGCCGGTCGCAACAACATCGGCGCCCTGCGACATGCAGAAGTCGTAAAACACGCCGAATTTTATCTTTTCGTTGCAGAGCGTGTCGGGGTTGGGAGTCAGCCCCCGCTTCCATTCATCGATCGAGGGGCGGAATACCTCCCGCTCGTACTCGCGCGAGAGGTCGACCTCGATAAACGGGATATCGAGGTGCGCGGCGACCCGCATCGCCTCGATCCGGTCTCGCGCAGCCGGGCATGGGTAGCCGGGAATCTGGATTTTTATAAATACGCCGGTTACGTCCCAGCCGTCTCGCTTGAGAATCGCTGCGGAGGTAGCGGAATCGACGCCGCCGGAGAGCCCGACGAATACCTTGTTACTGGGTTTGGAGGCTGGTTGACGCGGTTGAAGACGCGCTGGTCGAGTCGGTTGAGGAGCCATTATCCGAAGGCACAATAATGATAGTGTTGTTGGTCGTATCCGGCTGCTGCTGCACCTGCTGCTCGGCAGGCTTCGGCAAGCCAAGCCCCACCATACTCATAAGCGAGCTGAGATTCAAGAAAGCATACGCTGCGCCGGCCACCAGCAGTATCAGCACGATGAGTATAACAACCCACTTCACCCATCCGCCGCGGCGACGTACTCCCGGAGCGGTGGTGATCTCGGACATAGCTGGCATTGAGGCGGGTCGCTGGCCCATCATCGGGTTCATGCCGACGGGCGCATTCATAGGAGCGCTCATCGGGCGGTTCATGATCGGGTTCATACCCTGGCCCATGGGCATTGCCATGCCGGTGGGCGTCTGGCCCATCTGCTGCATGCCAGGCTGCCCCATCGGTTGCAGCGGCTGCTGCATCGGCATGCCGGTCGGCGGCGGGGTAACAGGTCGCGGCGCTGGCGCGGGAGGGGGCGGCGGAGACGGCGGCTTCTGTACGCCGTCGATCGCCATGAATGCCTCACTGACGTCAGATGGTGTCCAGCCGCCGGCGGCAAGCGCTTGAGTAATCGCCTCTTTCGAGAGGCCTGCCGCGCGCTGGCTGCGCACGTAATCGAGGAGTTGTGAATTGATCATATGATGTATTATCGCACACTTTTATAGAGCGTCTACCTCCTATCCCCACTAATCCCCCAGATACTTCGCCTTTGCGGCCAGATGCTGCGCATACGTGGCGCTGTAATGGATGGTCCCGTTATTATCGGAAAGATAATAGAGATAATTGGTACTGACCGGTGTCACGGCGGCGAGAATGGCATCGAGACTCGGGTTGGCTATCGGCCCGGGCGGCAAGCCGGTGTGCGTATACGTATTGTAGGGCGACTGGACCTTGAGGTCCGCAGCACTCAGCGGGAATGCGTCGCTGCCCAGAATATAGCCGAAGGTCGCGTCGACCTGGAGCGGCATGCCGAGCTTGATGCGCTTCCAGAGAATGCCCGCGATGATCCGGCGGTCCTGCGTGTCGGGCGCTTCGCGCTCGAGGAGCGAGGCCATGGTGATGACGTCGGACAAGGGCTTCCCGAAGGCGTCGATCTGCTTTTGGATGGTTGCGATATGGGTCGAGAAATCGTTGGAGAACGCGCCGAGTATCTCCTGCGTCGACTCCCCCGGCATAAAGAAGTACGTGTCAGGGAATAGGTAGCCCTCTTTGCCCTTCGTATCGCGCTGGAACTCGGCGAGGTCGAAGCCGGGTATCGCTTTCGCGAGGCCGGCGCCAATATTCTGTACGGTTGCACCCTCGGAGACGCGCACGCGCGTGGGCGTTATCTCGAAATCGCCGCTCCCCAGGCGCAGGGCCACGCGCAGGACGGCCGCCTTGCTCGGGAAGAAATACTCCCCCGCAATCACGTGCCGCTCCGTGCCGAATACTTTGACCAATACCTCAAAGACGATCTCCGAACGGATAATGCCGCGGTCTTTGAGTATCTGTGCGGCTCCCGAGAGCGTGGTGCCGTCAGGAATGCTGACGTACGCGCCGACCGGGAACGAGAATGGCGCGCCGATGAACGCGAAGTAGACGAAGAGCACGCCGACAACCGTGCCGAGCGCCCAGCGCCACGGCCGCCGCGCGATCGAGCGGCGCATGTGCGAAATATTTTTGAAAAACATCCGGCGCAGCGATGACAGCATTATTCAGGGAGGTTAGCAGGGGTGACAGGAAGGTTGGCCGGCGCTTCGGCGCGCTTGGAGGCCACGCGCTCAAGCCCCGGCGGCTGCACTTTGGAATTCGGGAAGTGCCACAGGGTTGCGAGCTCCTCGGCCGACATGAAGACCGGCACCTGGTCGTACGGCACGTAGAAGTATGCGCGCTCTTTGTAATAGAAGTAGAGCTGCTTTTTGATGATGTGCTTGCGCATATCGTGGAAGTCCTGCCACGGGTAGTCGAAGATGGACATGCCGCGGGTAGGGTTGAGCTTGTTATAGTCGTTGGAGCGGAACGGGTCGAAGAGGCGCACCAGCGAGCCGATATTCACCGGGTTGAATTTCCCTTTCTTGGTGATGTATACCGTGCGCATCCCGCACTCGAACGTGAGCTTGCCCATATTGCGCTCGATCGACTCGATCTGGTCGCGCTCGCCGACTGTGAGGATCGAGGAGCCGCGTACCGCCGCTTGTGCTTGCGCAGTCGGGTCGTCACCGGCAAGTGCTTTGGCACGCTCTGCGGCACCCAGCATGATCGCCTTCACCGCATCCTTGCCTCCCTCGGCATACGAGTCCTTCTTTTTATAGAAGCCGTACCACTCGTCCTTCTTGCGGGCCTTGATGATGAACTGCAGCCAGATATATTCTCCCGGCCCCGCGTGAGAGAGATACTCGAGCACGTTCGAGAGCGGGTCAATGTGGATCTCGGGCGTGTCGGTGTTCTTGTCCAATTCGTAGTCCTTATACAGCTTGATCGGCAGGGCGCCAGGGCTGTCTTTGGTGTACTCGGTCCCCCAGAGGTCGTACTCTTCGAGATTAAAGGGCACCTTGGCAGCATAGTCGTCGACCTCGGTGATCTTCGCTTCCGGGAACTGTCCGTAGAGGCGCGCCTCTATGATATTGCGCCATGCTTTGCGCAAGTGGATGTAATAGCTGACCCGGCCTTCGTTGCTCGCGATCTCAAGGCTCCAGATAGGGCGATAGCTCCCCTTCCAGACGCGCGCGATAAACGTCGATTCGCCGCCGGCATTCCACATCGCGGTGAGAAAGAGCTCCATGGACAGCGGCGATTTGGATACCTCGGGGGGCAGCGTCACCTCAAGCAGGATCATCTCCTGGCTGAAGAGGAACTGGAAGCGGATATACTCGATCCAGCTCGTCCAGAAAAACGTCGCAAGGAACAGCGGCACCCATATCGGCGAGATAGCCACGACGCCCGTGGCAACCGCCTTGACCGCTGCGGGGTCGATCGTGAGCGCCGCTGCAAGCAGGAGCACAAATGCGATGGGTGCGATAAAGACTGCCTCGATATGCCAGCCGTTAAGGCCGTACCATTTTTTGGTATCGTTCGAGATTTCCTCCGCGAGATGATGCAGGGGCATGACAGCTTCTATTGTAAAGTATGTTGTATAGTATACCTATCATGTCCATGTTGATTGACACGATAGCAACGCATCCCTATTCCGACCTCGTGGTGCTTATGACGTTCTTCGGCGCGCTCTCCTTCGTGACCTTCCTGCGCGGCTTTCTTACCGGACTGCCGCACCTCTTCACCATCAACGTGCATGCCGAACACCTCGAGCACTCGCGCGTCTACGCCGTATGGGGCGTGCTCCTCCTCGCGTGGCTCTTCATGCTCTGGGAGGGTATCCGCGTCGCGGCGACCTACTTTGAGGGCGGCGCACTCTCAGAGCAGACCACCGTCATTGATATCGTTCTCGGCCTCTTCGGGCTCGCGATCCTCGTGTCGCTGTTCCTCGGCAAGAAGGGCGGCGGAGGCGGGCACCACTAATGAATTAAAAATGCCCCGCGTGTGCGGGGCATTTTTGTAGAGAAATTATTTTACAAGGATATATTTGCCGTCTTTGCCGCGCTTGAAGTACTTCTGGTTCTGGAGATTGACGGCGATCGTGCCCGGCTTCACGTGGCGCTCCTTGAGCACCTTCTCGATAATCTGCTCGCGCGTCAGAGGGCCGTTCTCGCGCAGGACATTGCGGATGACGTCGCGCACGACGCCCGAGGCATAGCCCCACTCCTTAAGCGCGTACATGCCGCGGCCCACGAGCACGAAGCGGTCGTCCTTGATGAGCTCGTTGTGCGTCGTCGCAACATGCGCCGCGCGGTGGAACATCTTCTCGATAAGCTGCGCGACTTCGCGGAAGTGAAGCGGCGAGCCATGCTTCTTGACCGCCAGATACGCATAGTCGCGCACGCCCTTGGTCTTAACATTCGGCGACGCCGCATGACCCCACTCACCGAGCGGGTTCTTGCCGATCTTTTTGGAAATAGAGAGCCAGCGCTTGAGCACCTCGTCGTTGCGATGCTTGTCGTTGATGTCCTGCAATTCTTTGAGGAAGCGGTCGATCATCTCGCCCTCGGGGATGAGGTCCTCGTCAGAGAGGCCTTCGTAGAGGCGCTTGAGCGCACCCTCAACCTGGTCGGCAAGCCCCGGGTCGACATACCAGCAGCGCTCAACCTCGTCGTCTTCCTTGCGGTATTTAAACGGGTCGCCGAGCACGAGCAGGAAGTAAATATGATTCTGCATGCTCGGGTCCTTGGTGATGAAATCAAGCAGGTCCTGCTCGCAGACGATGCCGCCAAGCGAATCGACAATGCGCTCGAGCTCCTGAAAAGCCGACGTCGCCTCGCTGAAGGAGGGAGACTTCTTAAGTGCAGCGAGCGCGTGGTTCTCGATCTGGCGGACGCGCTCGCGGGTGATGCCCCAGCGCTTGCCGATGGCCTCGAGCGTTACTTTCTCGGTCGAGACGCCCAGGCCGAAGCGGGCCTCCAAAACGGTGCGCGAGCGCTCCGGGAGCGAGGTGAGGAGCTTTTTGACGATCGCCTTGGGCTTAAAGCCCGTCT
>DASZPE010000022.1:0-7813 GCA_035550415.1 Minisyncoccota bacterium
ACCGAAAAAATGGGCCGCGTCCATACGTCCACCGTCTCTATAGCCATTCTCCCGATCCGCAAGCACACGAGCGTGGACATCAATCCCGCCGACATCGAAATGGAATTCTCGCGCGCGGGCGGCAAAGGCGGCCAGAACGTCAACAAGGTCGAGACCGCGGTGCGCATCATCCATCGCCCGACCGGCATCGACGCGCGCTCCACGGTTGAGCGCAGCCAGTCGGCGAACCGCGAGCGCGCCATGGCCATCGTGATGGCCAAGCTCCAGGAGCGCGCCGACCAGGAGGCCGCCGCCAAGCTCTCGGCCAACCGCAAGGAGCAGATCGGCACCGGCGACCGCTCCGAGAAGATCCGCACCTACAACAGCCTGCAGGACCGCGTGACCGACCACCGCATTAAGGAGTCCTGGCACAACTTGCCCGGCATATTTGGGGGTAACATTGACTCGATTCTTGACGTGCTCGAGACGGCCAGCGAAGGAGGGGCGAGCCTCGCGGAGGGCGTTGCGCCAGATGAGGAAGCGTGATATCTTAAACCGCACGTTCGTATATGGATAAGAACCAGTTGGTAGACAAGCTTTTTTCCGTTGGAGCCCATTTCGGCTACAGCCCCTCGCGCCGGCACCCCAGCCAGGCGACCTTTATCTATGGAGAGAAGGGCGGTACGGAGGTCTTCGACCTCGAGAAGACCGCCGCCTGCCTCGATACCGCGCTTGAGTATGTAAAGTCGCTCGCGGGCGAGCGCAAGACGATTCTCTTTATCGGCGGCAAGGCCGAGGCGCGCGGCATCGTGAGCCGCGCAGCGGAGCGCATCAATGCACCCTACGTCGCTTCCCGCTGGATCGGCGGCACGCTCACTAACTTCTCCGAGATCAAGCGCCGCCTCGGCCGCCTCGCGGAGATCACCACCATGCGCGAGAAGGGCGAGCTCGCCAAGTTCACCAAGCGCGAGCGGCTTCTCATCGACCGCGAGGCGGCCGACCTCGAGCTCATGTTCGGCGGCCTCAAGGGCATGACGAAACTTCCCGACGCCCTCATGATTGTCGACCCGCGCCAGGAGGATGCGGCCGTTAAGGAAGCAGCAAAATTCAACATTCCTGTTATTGCGCTCATGAACTCCGATTGCGATCGCCGCGGCATCGCGTACCCCATCCCCGGCAATGACGCCTCGCAGGAGACGATCACCTTCGTGCTCGACCAGGTCGCCAAGACCTACGAGGACAACCTCGCTCCCGAGAAGGCCCCGCAGCCCGCAGAGGGAAGTGCGAACTAACCACTATGGCAGTATCCGCAGAGCAAGTTAAAGCGCTTCGCGATGCAACCGGCGTCTCGATGATCGAGTGCAAAAAGGCGCTCGAGTCATCCAACGGCGACACCGATAAGGCGCTCGAGATCCTTCGCGCGCGCAGCGGCGAGATTGCCGCCAAGAAGGCCGACCGCGCGCTCGGCGCCGGCGTCGTCTCTTCCTATATCCACTCGACCGGGCAAGTAGGCGCCATGCTCGTTCTCTCGTGCGAGACCGACTTTGTATCAAAGAACGAGGAGTTCGCGGCGCTTGCGCGCGATATCGCGATGCATGCCGCGGCTATGCGCCCCGCAAGCGTTGCGGAGCTGCTCGAGCAGCCCTTCATTAAAGACTCAACACAGACAATCGCGGGCCTCGTCTCCGGAGCCACGCAGAAGTTCGGCGAGCGCGTCGAGATCGGCTCGCTCTCGGTCGCCTCGGTAGCATAAGACGCTCCTGGTATACTAGTGGGGCAGGCAGTCATGACTCTCTTCTTCACCATAACGCTCGCCGTATCTCTTCTCGGGCTCATACTCATGCTTGCGGTCAAGCGCCGCGAGATGCGCACGGGCCGGGTCATCTTTGCGCGCTTGCGCCCCAAGCACGGCGGCCTGCTGCACTCGGTCGTGTACTTTTTCGAAAGGACGCTCCCGGTCACGATCAAGTATCTGGTCTTCCGCGCGAGCGAGGGAGTGGGCGCCATCATCAAGCGCACATTCGCACGCGCGATACTGCTCTTTGAGTACGCGCTCGAGCATATGCTCGTATTTATCCGCGACCTCACGCGCCCGCCGCAGAAGGGCGGCCCCGCGTCGCCGTTCCTCCAGGAGGTTGCGGACCATAAGCGCGAGCTTATGAAAGGATCGCAGGAGGACCACGCGATCTTCGAGGAATAGCCTTAGCCGCCCGCCCGTCGCAGAACACTCGCCGCCTTAGCTCAGTTGGTAGAGCAACTCTTTTGTAAAGAGAAGGTCCCCAGTTCGAATCTGGGAGGCGGCTCCAGAGCAAGAAATGTATTTCTTGCAAATCTAAAATCTATTTTGCCTTTGTGCTCGTGGCTGCGGTGGAGCTCGCTAGTGTCGTGAGGCCGGGGATGAGCGCTTGCATGTCGTCGACGTTCTTGAAGCCGTAGATAGGCGTGCCGTTGTTGATGACGAACGCGGGCAGCGTGTTGCTTACTTTGCGCAGGGCGATGAGCGTCTGGAGCGCCGAGAGGTCGAGATTATAGTCAAACGAGTACACGCGCAGGTCGGGGTAGGTCTGGCGCAGGTAGGTGAGCACGTCGCCCGCCCGTGAGCAGTCGGGGCAGTCGCCGGTGTTGGAGTAGAAATAGAGTATTGAGATCGGCTTCGTGCCGCACTTTTGAGCTATCTGCTGCATGAGGAGGTAATCCTTGATCTCGAGCAAACTGTACTGCTTCTTGAGGCTGATCACATCGCTGTTGGTACTCCCGAGCTTGCTCTCGGCATAGGAGAGCTGCTCGGCCAAACTATTGAGCTCGTCGGTGAGGACCGGATGCTCGGCGAGTGTCTCGCAATCGGTATTGCCGAGGAGCTCGAACTGCGTCTCCGAGGAGAGCAGGTCGATCGAGATCGCGTCTTGCGTCGCGCGGATATCGGCGACGCGCGCGGCGTCGAGCTTCGCCGCGATATAAAATGCCGTGCCGAATATCGCCCCGGTGATCGCAAATGCAAGAAGATATTTTCTCCAGTCAGCCATAGTACGTCGCTAGCGCCAGTTGGCCTCGCGCGCGCGGATGGTGCCCCAGCTTGCCTGGAGCAGCCACACGGGCGCGATAAGCCCGAAGAGCACGAAGTAAGAAATCAGCGCCTTGATCGTGACCCGGTTCCCGCCGATGCGCTGGCCGAGTATGATCGCGGCGATCATGAACCCGAGCGAAATCAGGATGATGAACGACAGCATGCTCGTGTCCAGGTAGAACCACTCGAGCCTGAAGCTCGGCATCCGGAGCGGCACGCCGGTAGCCCAGAGATCGAGCGCCGTCGTGACGGCCGATGACGATGCGGTATAGAGGCTGTAGAGCGCGGTGTAGACGCCGAGGAAGAACGCGAGCAGGCCGAAGGGGAGCGTCAGCATCCCGAAGTTGCCGAACTTGGGGTTGAAGTACATGTAGGCGTAGTCGATCGAGTTCTGGAGGAACCCCTGCGACCACCGGACGCGCTGCACGAGAAGCTTCTTCACGGTCTTGGGCACGGTCGTATATACATACGCCGTGTGCGCGTTGATGATACGCAGGCCGTGCTTGTGCATGCGGAAGGCGATCTCCATGTCCTCGGTGTTGTGCGCGTGGCGGAAGGGCCCGATGATCGAGAATACCTTCCGGCGATAGAAGGAGAACGGCCCGGGGAGCACGTGCAAGGCACCCACGTTGTCGATCATCTTGCGATAAAAGACGCCGAAGGTGTACTCGACGCTCTGCATGAGCTCGAGCACCGACTTGGGATGATGCACTTTCATGACGGGCATGAGCGCCATCGCGTCCGGGTTGGCCTCGAAGCTCTTTACCACTTCGATGAGCGCGTCGGGGCTCGCAAAGGAGTCGGCGTCGAGGCAGCCAATCAGCTCCGCCGTCGAGTGTTCGATCGCAAAGTTAAGCGCCGTATACTTGCCGCCGTTCTCTTTGTAGTGGTACGAGACTTGCGGGTGGGTGGCGGCGAAGTGTTGTGCGATTTCGCGCGTGCGGTCGCGCGAGCCGTCGTCGATGACCATGATGTCGAGCTTGTCCTTGGGGTACTCGAGCGCCATGAGGGACTCGAGCGTCGCGAGGATCGTCTTCTCTTCGTTATATGCCGGCACGGCTATCGTGACGGTGGGGTAGGAGGCGGGGAGGCTCGCCGTCTTTTTGTGCGGCTTCTTTTCGAAGAAAGAAATAAGCAAGAAGACCTCAAAGTAGAGGGCCAAAAAGAGGCACACATACACTCCCAGGGCCCCTATGTCCATGGCTTAAACTATAGCATTTTTGCCGTATTTGAGCCATACTTATCGTATCGTTATGGCAGACGCGCCCCAGGGCCATATCCACCCTATTTCAAGCCTTATCCGCGAGGCCAACCGCATCTTCGCAAAGATGGGTTTTACCTTTGCCGAGGGGCCCTTGCTCGAGACCGAGTGGTACAACTTCGACGCGCTCAACGTGCCTAAAGATCACCCCGCGCGCGACATGCAGGACACGTTCTTTATTAAAGACGCTCCCGGCCAGGTGCTGCGCACGCATACGAGCCCTGTCCAAGTGCGCTACATGGAGGAGCAAATGAAAAAGGGCGTCATGCCGCCGTACCGCATCATCGTGCCGGGGAGAGCCTTCCGCAACGAGGCGACCGACATGACGCACGAAGCGGAATTCTTCCAGATCGAGGGCCTTGCGGTCGGGCCTGACGTGACGCTCGCGCACCTCAAGGGCACGCTCGAGCAATTTTTCAAAGAACTTTTTAAGGGCGCGGTCGAGGTGCGCTTCCGCCCATCCTTCTTCCCGTTCGTCGAGCCCGGCGTCGAGGTCGATATGCGGCTCACGGGCGCAGACGCGCCGGAGAAGCTCAGGGGTAAGTGGATCGAGGTCATGGGCGCCGGCATGGTGCACCCCAATGTGCTCAAGAGTGCAGGTGTCGACCCGTCCAAGTATCGCGGGTTTGCCTTCGGCATGGGGCTCGACCGCCTCGCAATGTTGCGCTGGGGCATCGACGACATCCGCCTCATGCACTCGGCCGATCTAAGATTTATAAACCAATTCTAGGCTTCATAAATCGGTTTTACTATGAAAGTATCGCGCGCCTGGCTTACTAAATTCTTCGATGCTCCGCTCCCCGACGCGGAGGTACTTGCCGACGCGCTCACGTTCCATGCCTTCGAGATCGATGGCATTGAGAAAGTCGGCAGCCCCCGACCGGGTGATGATGCGTCAGACGATGTACTCGATGTAAAGGTGACGCCCAATCGCGGGCACGATTGCCTGAGCCACCGCGGCATCGCCAAGGAATTGTCGGCGATACTCAAGCTCCCGCTTGCGCACGACCCGTTTTCTGCAAACGCACCGCTCGATACTGAGGCGCCCGCACTCACGGTAACGCTCGAGGACGCCTCGCTCTCGCCGCGCTATATCGCCGCGTATATAAAAGGGGTGAAGGTCGCCCCGAGCCCCGCCTGGCTCAAGCGTAATCTAGAGGCGCTCGGCCAGCGCTCGATCAACAACGTCGTCGATGCGACTAACTTTGTGATGTTCAACACGGGGCAGCCGCTGCACGCGTTCGACGCCGGCAAGCTTGCACAGACTGACGGCACCTATCATATCGTCGTGCGGGAAGCATTGCCCAACGAAAAGCTCCTCGCACTCGACAATAAGGAATATGCGCTTAACAACTCTATGCTGGTCATCGCGGACGGCACGGCCAATGTCGCCATCGGCATCGCGGGCATCAAAGGCGGCACGCCGGCAGGTATAACCGATGCGACGACTGATATTATTGTCGAGTCGGCCAATTTCAATAGTGTCTCGGTGCGCAAGACCGCGCAGGCGCTTAAGCTGCGTACCGATGCATCGAGCCGATTCGAGCAGGGCCTCTCGCCCGAGCTGGCGGCCTACGGCATGCGCAACATGATGGAGTTCGTCGCGCATCTGCTCGGCGGGGAAGTGGCGGGCTTCACCGACGTGTACCCGGCGCCGCAGGAGCGCACGCGCGTAGCAGTCTCGGTCGAAAAGATAAATCAGATACTCGGTACGCGGCTTACCGGCGCCGAAGTCGCCGACGTATTTCAGCGCCTGCACTTCGCCTATAAAGAAGAGGGCGGACTCTTTGATGTAGAAGTGCCCCTTGAGCGGCTCGATATTACGATTGCCGAAGACTTGGTTGAAGAGGTGGGCCGCATCGTCGGTTACGACAAGGTCCCTGCCGAGCCGCTGCCGCCGATGCCGAGCGCACCCGCCGTCAATCTCAATTTTTATACCGCCGAGCATGTCCGCAAGCAGCTGACCGACATGGGCTACTCGGAAGTGCTCACATCGGTCTTTGCCGACCGCGGCGAGGTAGCGGTGCTCAACAAGGTCGACAGCGTAAAGCCGTATCTGCGCAGCAATCTTGTCGACGGCCTCAATGATGCGCTCAAGAAAAACATCCCCAATAAAGACCTGCTCGGCCTCAAGGAAATAAAATTGTTTGAGATCGGGTCAATCTGGAAGGGCGGCAAAGAAGAAGTTTCGGCAGGTATTGTTACCGAAAAAGAAAAAGCCCAAGAAGAGCCGCTCTCCATGCACGCGCCAAAAGAAATGCCCGCGCAATACGAAGATCTGCCGCTCTCGACCGCCTCGCGCTATCAAACATTCTCCAAGTATCCGTACATCGTGCGCGATATTGCCGCTTGGGCACCAAGCGGTACTGAGCCTGTCGAAGTACTAAACTTTATACAACAGGAAGCGGGGGATTTGTGCGTTAAAATTTCGCTCTTCGATCAATTCCAAAAAGGCGAAAAAACTTCTCTCGCATTCCGCCTGATATTCCAATCCTTCGAGCGCACGCTCACCGAAGCTGAGGTAAATCAGATTATGGAGAAAGTGTCCGCGAGCCTGAAAGAAAAAGGTTTCGAAATCCGGTAACTCATAAAAAGAAAGCGCCCGCTGCGTGGATCGCAGCGGGCGCGGAGTCGGCTAGACCGACGGATGGTCAGTGGGGCGAGAGGAAACGGAGGAAGCCGCCGAAGCGGTCTTCGTCCCAAATCTTCACCACGACGGGGAAGAGGTCGTGGTCCGAACGGCCGATAACGAAGATCGGATCCTCGGCCGTATAGAAGACCTTGCCTATTGCTTTCGGGTAGTGGCGCTGGACGCCCTCCAGGATCTGGAAGGCGGCCGCCGGTACACCGCGCTTGTGATGGTCGATGCGTGAATAGTCGCCGGTGTACTCGACGATTGCCGACCGCCAGTTCATCGTGACGCTGTGGAGCCAGATCCAGAGCACTAGCGTGATGACGAGGCTGAACAGCAGCGTCATGACTGCCATGCCAATGACAGAGCCGGTTGGCCCGTCCGCCTTCCACAGAATGCCCATGGCTGGGAGCGGCGCTGCAAGGAGCAACGCTATGCGAAGCGTCGGATCTCCCCACTGGCCGAAAGCCAGGTAGAAGAGCTTCAGAACCGGGTTGCGGACCTGGCTCGCCATATGCCGGTGAACTTGCCACCAGTGCCAGTTGTCGGCGCCTGCAGCCAGAAGCACGGCACGGAAAGAGAGCCTTGCAGAACCTGCAAGAGCAAAATCGGCAGCACTCATTTCGAGACCTCCAATTGCAGTACCGATTCGATCTCGCCCAACTAACAAAGGACGTCGAATCTGATCAGACAGTACCACAATCCGCTTATTTAGCAAGCTATTTTGGCTATCCACACTCTTTCAAAACGGCTTCATATTTGATACAATAGAGGGGTAAGGCCGCTATCGGCTTTCTTTAATTTTGTGGCTGAAACCAAGGATAAAAAGGAGAAGAAGTCCTCATACGGAGCGGATGCGATAACCGTACTCGAAGGG
>DASZPE010000023.1:0-2857 GCA_035550415.1 Minisyncoccota bacterium
ACCTCTCCTACGCCACGCAGACCAAGGCGGGTGTCTTCGAGCTCTCCAACCAGGAAGTCGAGGAATTGGTCGAGAAGGTCACGAGCGTCGAGGCTATCGGCAAAGAGGTACATGAAGCGATCGACCTCAAGAAGGCCTACCGCATCACCCGCATACTCGAGGTCATTCTTGCGGGCGGCCTCTCAACGGGCGCATCGGACGTGCACTTCGAGCCGGAGGAGGCTGCTGTGCGCCTGCGCTACCGCCTCGACGGCGTGCTGGTCGACGTGCTGACCTTCGACCACGAGACGTACAAGCAAGTGCTCTCACGCCTCAAGCTGCTCTCAGGCCTCAAACTCAATATCACTGACGAGGCGCAGGACGGGCGATTTTCGATCAAGATAAAAGGCGCCGAGATCGAGCTGCGCACGAGCGTGCTCCCCGGCAACTACGCCGAGACTATGGTGCTGCGCATCCTCAACCCCACGTCGATCTCTGTGCCGCTGGAAGACTTGGGCCTCGAGGAAGCGCTGCGGCTGCGGATCGAGCACGAAATCAACAAGCCCAACGGCATGATCCTCAACACGGGCCCCACCGGCTCGGGCAAGACGACGACGCTCTACGCCTTCTTGCGCAAGGTCAACTCTCCGGGCACAAAAATTATCACGATCGAAGACCCGATCGAGTACCACCTCGAGGGCGTCGTGCAGACCCAAGTCGATAAAAAGAATTACGGCTTCGCCTCGGGCCTGCGCTCTGCCCTGCGGCAAGATCCGGACATCATCATGATCGGCGAGATTCGCGACAACGAGGTTGCCGACACGGCAATCAATGCCGCACTCACCGGCCATCTCGTGTTCTCGACCTTGCACACCAACGACGCCGCCGGCACCTTCCCCCGCCTCATCGACCTCGGCGTCTCGGAGAAAGTGCTCTCCTCCGCCATCAACGTCGCGATGGCGCAACGCCTCGTGCGCAAGCTATGCGCCAACTGCCGCACGACGCACACGGCAACGCCGGAAGAACAGGCGATCATCGACCGCATCCTGGCAGGCGTCACCAACAAGGCGCCGCTCCCGCAGGACACGCATACGGTCTACGCCGCGTCAGAGCACGGGTGCGACCAGTGCGGCGGCCGCAGCTATAAAGGCCGCATCGGCATCTTCGAAGCGATATTTATGGATCGCGCAATAGAAGAAGTGTTGCGCAACAAGCCCTCGGAGCGCGAAGTTGCCGAGGCCGCAAAGCCCCAAGGCATCCCGACGCTCCAGCAGGACGGCATCATCAAGGTCCTCAAGGGCGTCACGAGCCTCGAAGAGCTGCGCCGCGTGATCGATATCGACTCGGTAAACTAAACCTTACAGAAGATGCGGGACGATAAGAATCAATTGTACAAATACGAATATAAACGCCACGACCTTGTTGGCCGTAGACCACGTCTTGAGGTTCCCTTGTGCATCGGTCGTCTTGTAATAAATCTTACCGGTCAAAAGCATGATGCATACAAACCATAGAACAGGAGGAAACACTAAACCTACTATGACAAAAAATGAATTGGTTGAACTTTTCCGATACCAAGGGACCTGCTCGTAGGTGCTATAGGTCGGCATAGATAATAAAACTGATACTCATTAATAACAACATTAATTGTAGCATCAAAAGATTTTGCCCACAGACTAGAAAACCTCCTGGGTCAATCCTGACAGATGTCAGCACGAGGAGTAAAATAAGCACAGAGGTTGGGGGGACTGTATCTCTAAGCAATAAACAATTCGAACATGTCGAAAGGCGGCGACCGCCTCTGAGGATAGCATCCGCACTATGGCACAAGGCCATAGGCCGAAGCGTCCTTGAATCGGCTCCGAAACCCGCGTGGGGTCGTATTGCTTAGAGATACACTCACCCGAACGTATGAAAAAGAAAAAGCTCCCCGTACAAGGAGCCTACCCAAGAGCCTAGCATACTATCTACCATATGTCAAGCAAGCCCGCTAAAGACGAAAATATCGACGACTCCCCTCTCGCAGGAGACGGTATCGAAGCAAAATCGAGCGACTCGCTCGACCAGACCCTGCGCCCTGTACAGTGGGACGAGTACATCGGCCAGGAAGGCATTAAAAACAACCTTCACATCCTCCTTTCTGCCGCGCGCGAGCGCGGCAGCACTCCTGAGCACATACTTTTTTACGGGCCGCCGGGCTTAGGCAAGACGACGCTCGCGCACCTCATCGCGCGCGAGATGGGCGCGGCACTTCGCGCGACATCAGGGCCCGCGATCGAGCGCGTGGGCGACCTTGCGGCGCTGCTCTCCAACCTCCAGCCGGGCGACATACTCTTTATCGACGAGATTCATCGTCTGCCGCGCTCGATCGAGGAAGTGCTCTACCCCGCGATGGAGTCGGGCGTGCTTAATATCATCATAGGCAAAGGGCCCAGCGCCCGCACGCTCGACCTGCCGTTGCCGCCGTTTACTCTTATCGCTGCAACCACGCGCGTGGCCGACCTCTCAGCGCCGCTGCGCAGCCGCTTCAGCGGCGGGACGTTCCGCCTGGAGTTTTATTCCGAAGATGAGATCGCGAAGATCGTCGAGCGCTCGGCAAAGATCCTCGGCGTCGAGGTTGAGCGCAGCGGCGTGCGAGAGATTGCCAAGCGCAGCCGCGCCACGCCGCGTACTGCCAACTATCTCCTCAAGCGCGCCCGCGACTACGCGCAGCTCAAGCGCGCGCCACTCTCGAGCGAGGCAGTCGACGCGGCACTCGGCATGCTTGAAGTCGACGAGCTCGGCCTCACGCCGATCGACCGCCGCCTGCTTGAGGTACTCATCGAGCGCTTCGGCGGCGGCCCCGCGGGTGTGAGCGCGATCGCGGCCGCGCTGGCCG
>DASZPE010000024.1:0-1541 GCA_035550415.1 Minisyncoccota bacterium
ACATGCAGGCAAGCAAGCTCGGCCTCACCAAAACGTACTTTAATAACCCGACCGGGCTCGATGTCGACCTCGAGACGGCGGGCGCCTACGGCTCGGCGCGCGATATGGCGGTCTTGGGCGCCGTGTTCCTCTCGCGTTATCCGGCGCTCTTTGAGTCCACGACGGCGCCGACGGTCACGATTACCAAGGGCGCGCGGTCGCTCACGGCCGACTCGACCTCGGCGCCTCTCCACTACCTGCCTGGCCTCATCGCGGCAAAAACAGGGTACACTGATCTTGCGGGGGGCAACCTCATTGCAGCCTTCGACCTCAATGTCGGGCGGCCGATTATCATTGCGGTCCTGGGCTCGACCGAGGATGGCCGGTTCACCGATGTGGAGACCCTATTAGCCGCCGCACAGAAAGCCCTAACCCATTAATGCTATGATGATGACCACTATCGATGCGATGCGCATATTCGTCCCCGCGACGCTCTCGTTCCTATTTGGCATCATACTGACGCCGTTCCTCACCTACTTTCTCTACAAGCATAAATTCTGGAAGCCCAAGGCCGGCAAGGTGGCGCTCGACGGCACCGCAGCCCTCGAGTTCAACCGTCTGCACGAGAAGAAAGAAGTCGGGACACCGCGCTCAGGTGGCATCCTCGTATGGGGAAGCGTGCTCCTAACCGCCCTCCTGTTAGCCGCTCTGGCGCAAATGTCCCCCGACGCGTTCGGCACCTGGGCATTCATCAGCCGCGAGCAGACATGGCTTCCATTTGCGGCGCTTATCGTCGGCAGCCTCGTCGGCTTCATCGACGATCTGTGGGAAGTGCGCGGGCGGGGAGGGTTGCCATTGCGCATCCGTCTGGTAGCCGTGGCGCTCGTCTCCTTCTTATGTGCGTGGTGGTTCTACTACAAGCTCGGCGTATCCGCGATTTCATTCCCGTTCATATCAGGTCCGGTCGAGCTCGGGATCCTCTTCATACCGTTTTTCATATTGGTGGCGCTCTCGCTCTATGCGGGCGCGGTCGTCGATGGGCTCGACGGCCTGTCGGGCGGCGTCTACGGGAGCATCTTCGCCGCTTATGCCGGGATCGCCTTCTTCCAATCTCAATTCAACATCGCGGCGTTCTGCGCCGCAGTTGTTGGCGGGCTCTTGGCATTCCTCTGGTTTAATATTCCTCCGGCGCGGTTCTATCTCTCTGAGACAGGCACGATGGGGCTCACGCTTGCGCTCACGGTTGTCGTGTTCTTGACCGACCTCCGCGGCGCCGGCCACGGGCTCATGGTATTGCCGGTTATTGGCCTGCTGCTGGTCGTAACCGTGCTGTCAGTATTGGTACAGATCGCAAGCAAGAAGATATTTCACCGCAAATTGCTGCGCGTCGCGCCGCTCCACCACCACTTCGAGGCTATCGGCTGGCCCGCTTATAAAGTCACCATGCGCTATTGGGTCGTGGGCGTCGTCTGCGCGATCATCGGCATGGGTATCGCGCTGTTGTAATGAAATCCAAGTCCGTCGACATACCATTCCTGCTGGTACTATGCGCGCTTGTCGCG
>DASZPE010000025.1:0-8911 GCA_035550415.1 Minisyncoccota bacterium
GTTGAGGGCACCAAGACAGACGGCGGTTTCTCCTTTACCGTACTCAAGAATGTGCTCCTCTCGCAGGCTCAATTGCATGCCGAGTACGGCGGCGTCTACCCCAACCTCGCCAAGCGCGAGCATGAGAAGAATCTCCCTGTATTATTTGAGCAATTTAAAGACGAGGAGTACGACGCTGTCGCGGTGACGCAAGGCCCCGGCCTCGAGCCCGCGCTCTGGACGGGCGTCGAGTTTGCCAAGAAGCTCGCAGCCGAAAAGAATCTCCCGCTCATCCCCGCAAATCATATGGAGGGACATCTTATTTCATCGCTTGTGCAAGGAGGCAAATTGAAAGACGTAGAGTTCCCCGTTCTCGCACTCCTCATCTCCGGCGGACATACGGAGTTTGTCCTGATGAAGGAATGGTTCCGCTACGAGATCATCGGCCAGACACTCGACGACGCCGTCGGCGAAGCATTCGATAAAGTCGCACGCATGCTCGGGCTCGCCTACCCCGGCGGCCCGCAGATCTCAAAGCTTGCCAGCGAGCATCGAAAAGAAATTCTGTCAGATAATAAAATGTCTTTTAAGTTGCCACGTCCTATGATCACCGCCGACACGTGTGACGTGTCATTCTCGGGCCTCAAGACGGCAGCGCTCTACGCGCTGCGCGACCGGGATGGTATACAGAATTTCTCTGCCGACCAGATAAAAGAATTCGCGCGCGAGTTCGAGGATGCGGTCGGCGACGTACTGACTGCCAAAACACTCCGCGCTCTTGAACAGACAGGTGCCAAGACCTTTGTGATCGGCGGCGGCGTTGCGGCTAATGCATACCTGCGGGAAAAGTTGGGGGCGGTCGTTGCAAAAGAATTCCCCGACGTAGAGTTCCGCCTCCCCGAGCACGGCATAACCGGCGACAATGCGATCATGATTGCCGAAGCCGCGCTCACGCGAAGATTAAGCGGCCTCGACGACGCAACTAAAGAAGACTTCCGTGCAGTCGGAAATCTTTCTATAGAAAAGTAAAAGGCTCCTCGCTTATTCAGCGACGAGCCTCAGAGAACCCTGCTCTGACAGTAACGGCTAGTGTGAAGGCCAGCAAGCACGAGCGCCGTCACCCCATACTCACTTGCTGAAGTAAATTATATACTATTATAACTAAATTGTCAAGTCCGTCCTTGACCCTTCTAAAAAAGCCTTATTTGGCGTAGAATTTGCTCTATGCCAGACCAGGGAAAGACCGTGCCCGAGAAATTCCTCAAGCCCTACGACGCCGCGGCTACCGAGCCCGCGATCTACAATACGTGGGAGGCGTCCGGCTACTTCAACCCCGATAATCTACCGCCGGTCGAAGATGCTGATGGCAAGAAGCACGACCGCACAGAGGCCTACTCCATCATCATGCCGCCGCCCAACGCTAACGGCAGCCTCCACGTGGGCCACGCGCTCTTCGTAACGCTTCAGGACCTCCTTATCCGCTACAAGCGCATGCGCGGATTCAAAACATTGTGGCTCCCGGGTGCCGACCACGCTGGCTTCGAGACCCAGCTCGTGTATGAAAAGAAGCTTGAAAAAGAGGGCCGCTCGCGCTTCAAGATGGATCGTGATGAATTTTATAAAGAGACGCTGGCCTTCACGCAGGACAACAAGCAGTACATGGAGGGCCAGCTGCGGCAGCTCGGCGCCTCGTGCGACTGGTCGCGCGAGAAGTTCACACTCGACCCTGCGATCGTAAAGACCGTCTACGGCACGTTCAAGAAGTTGCACGACGACGGGCTTGTCTACCGCGGCGTCCGGCCGGTCAATTGGTCGACCAAGTATCAGACCTCGCTCTCCGACCTCGAGACAAAGATGGTCGAGCGCAAAGACCCGCTCTACTACCTCAAGTACGGGCCGTTCGTGCTTGCAACCGTGCGCCCTGAGACAAAATTCGGCGACACGGCCGTGGCGGTCAACCCCAACGACCCGCGCTATAAGGAGTGGGTCGGCAAAGAAATCGAGTTCGAGGGACTCATCGGCCCGGTAAAACTCAAGGTTATTGCCGACGAATACGTCGACCCAGAGTTCGGCACCGGTGTCGTAAAGATCACGCCCGCACACGACCCCAACGACTTCGAGGTCGCTTCTCGCCACAACCTTCCCATCGTCGAGGTAATCGACAAGTACGGCAAGTTGACCGAGAAGTGCGGCAAATATGCCGGCCTCAAGGTGATGGAAGCGCGCAAGGTGGTGGCGGAAGATCTCGCGGCCAAAGGCTTGCTCGAGAAAGTTGACGAGAATTACACGCACACGGTGCTGGTCAACTACAAGAACGAGAACGACATCCTCGAGCCACGGGTCATGCCGCAGTGGTTCATCAAGATGAAGCCACTGGCAGATATGGCGAGAGCGGCCGTCGAGGATGGCCGGGTCAACTTCGTGAGCGAGCAGTACCGCAAGATATTCTTCCACTGGCTCGAGAGCCTGCGCGATTGGAATATCTCGCGCCAGATCGTCTGGGGCATCCCCATCCCTGCGTGGTTCAAGGGCTCGGAGGTGCAGATCCAGGAAGATTCTCCCGGGCCGGGCTGGGAGCAGGACCCTGACACCTTCGACACGTGGTTCTCTTCCGGGCAGTGGCCCTTCGCGACGCTCGGCTACCCCGACTCGAGCGATTTCAAGACCTTCTACCCCACCTCGGTCATGGAGACGGGCTACGACATCCTCTTCTTCTGGGTGATGCGCATGATCATGCTCGGGCTCTACCGCACTGGCGAGGTGCCCTTCCACGACGTATACCTCCACGGCCTCGTGCGCGATGCCAACCGCCAGAAGATGAGCAAGAGCAAGGGCAACGTCATCAACCCGCTTGATGTCGCGAGCAAGTACGGCACCGACTCATTGCGCATGGCGCTCCTGATCGGCAATACACCGGGGCAAGACATGGCGCTCGCGGAGGACAAGATCAAGGGCTACAAACTTTTCTCTAATAAACTCTGGAACATCGCGCGCTTCGTGCTTGAGAGCGCCGGCGACGCCGACCAGAGCGCCGCATATACCGCGAAGGATCAGGAATATCTGACGCAATTCGAAGCGCTCGCCATGGACGTGACGAAAGATATTGGAGAGTATCGCGTGTATATGGCCGCGGAGAAGCTCTACCACTACCTTTGGGATGTCTTTGCCGCCAACCTGCTCGAGGAGAGCAAGCCCGTGTTCAAGACCGGCACACCCCAAGAGGCTGCCTCGCGCAAGCGCTTGCTCATGGCAATACTTCGCGACAGCCTCAAACTGCTTCACCCCTTCATGCCATTCATCACTGAAGAGATTTGGAGTTCGATGCCCGATGCCAAAGGGCTGTTGATGATCGCCGAGTGGCCGGTAAAATAGCCTATATAATAAACGCATGCTCTCCTCGGCAGCGTTTATCGCATTTATGGGCGGCGTATTGCCGGCACTCCTCTGGCTCGTCTTCTGGCTCCTTGAAGACCGCCTTCATCCTGAACCCAAGCACTACATCATATTCTGTTTTATAGCGGGAATGATCACCGTCCCCTTCGCCGGCTACATCGAGCGTGCCGTATGCAGCTCGCTCTCCGGCGGCGTCTGCTCGCTGCCGAACGTCTCGTTCCTCGTCCTCGTCTGCTGGGCGGCCACCGAGGAGCTGCTGAAGTTCTTTGCCGCGTACTTTGTTGCTCTGCGCACGCGCGTGTTCGACGAGCCGCTCGACGCGGTTATCTATATGGTCACGGCCGCGCTGGGCTTCTCGGCGGCGGAGAATATGCTCTTCCTCTACAGCTGCCTCAACTTAAACCCCGGCAGCGGCTGCCTGGCGCCCACCATACTCTCGCAGACGATCATTACCGGCGACTTGCGGTTCATGGGCGCCATGCTCCTCCACACGCTCTCGTCAGCGACGATCGGCCTGTGCCTGGCGCTCGCCTACTACCACGGCGCGCGCTCACGCCGCCTTGCGGCCCTGAGCGGACTTATCCTTGCCACCGCATTGCATACATCGTTTAATTTTTTTATACTTGGGTCTGGGAGTAATGCGACATTCTGGATATTCCTCATTATCTGGCTCGGGATTATCGCGATCCTCCTGGGAGTCGAGCGCGTCAAGCGCGCCGTTCCGCACTATTCGTAATCTTTCATATTCGTAGCTATGGCACGCGACAAAAAATCCTTATTCGACTGGCTGACCGGAGGCTCCGGAGCTGATAACGAGTACTCGTTCGACGACCTCGACAGCGGCTCCAGCCTGGCGGTAACGCGCGCGCAGACCCCCAAGAAGTCCCTCCCCATCAGCCGCATAGCGGATGACGAGCCGGCGGAGATGCCGGAAGAGGCGATGGAGGGCGAGCTTTCCATAGATATGCACCAGACCCCGACGCACATCGTCATCAAGGCGATGATCGCCGGCGTGCGCCCCGAAGACCTCGATATTTCGATCACGCGCGACATGGTAACGATCCGCGGCAAGCGCGAGCGCGCCACCGAGGGCCAAGCGGGCGATTATTTCTTCCAAGAATTGTATTGGGGCGCATTCAGCCGCACGATCGTCCTGCCGCAGGAGGTGGAGATCGAAGAAGCCGAGGCGGTCGAGAAGCACGGCCTCCTGGTGATCCGCCTCCCCAAGATGGACAAGGGTAGACAAGCTAAACTCAAAGTCAGGTCAAACTAAAAAATCCCCCTGAGCCTTAGAAAGCCAGGGGATTTTTAATATCACTTCGTTTGTGCTTGGGGCCAGGATCGAACTGGCGACCCCCTCCTCTTCAGGGAGATGCTCTACCAACTGAGCTACCCAAGCGTTACTAGAGGATTCTAGCAGAAATATCGCCCTTTAGAAACCCCCGCTCGCTTTGCTTTTTTACTGATTGGTCGTGCTCGGGCTGCCGAAGTAGCTCTGCGCTTTTTGCTGCAGGCCCTGGAGATTGCCGTAGAAGCCGAGCAGCTCGTTGATATACGGCTGAAGATAGAGGTACGAGTACACCGACGCGCCGATAACGAGCGCGATCCAGAAGAGCCGCATGATGGTCGCGAACCACGCGCTGCGGCGCATCGAGTGGAGCATCTTGCTATTATCCTGCCCGAGCGCGATGCTTTGCCGCACGAGCTGCTTCAATTCCTCGATCTGCTGAGAGTCATCTTCCATAGGAGAAATTATATCACGGGCGTGCTACATTCTTGATACGGCTGTAACGCCGCGGATACGCCCTCATAGCTCAACGGATAGAGCAATCCCGTCCTAAGGGAAAGATGTAGGTTCAATTCCTGCTGAGGGCACTGAAAAAAGAAAACCCGCTCACGTCGTGAGCGGGTTTTCTTGTGGTGATTTTTATTATGCCGGGATGCCGAGCTTTTGCGCCAGGCGGTCGCGCGAGAAGCCGATCATGATGTCGCCGTCGATGACGATGACGGGCACGCCGAGCTGGCCGGTAAGCTCCACCATTTCCGCGCGCTTCTGAGCGTCGCTGGCGACGTCGTACGCGGTGTACTTGACGCCCTTCTCCGCGAAGAACTCCTTCGCCATCTGGCAGAAGTGGCACGTCGGGGTGCTGTAGATCGTTACGTTCTTGTCCATAGAATTATTGTTATTACTTTTCTTCTAGTATACCATACGTGTCAAGCCCCATGAGGGTTGCGGGATTAGTTTAGTGGCAGAACATGTGCTTCCCAAGCATAGGGCGCGAGTTCGATTCTCGCATCCCGCACAACCATAGTGTGTTAGAGCGAAAAGAGCGAGTGGAGGATATTCCCGATCGGGTTGCCCGATGAGGTCGCCTCTTCTACCGCGGGAGTAATAGTATTGCGCACGATATCGATCTCCCCTTCGTCCGGCCGCGCGACGCCGAAGCGCTCGCGCGCCTCGCGGTCGATGCCGTCCGGCGAATTGAATCCGCCGACCGTCGCGCTCATCTGCGCCTCGTCCTGCTGCGCCGTTGAAAGCTGCGCCTCGGTCTGGTCGCGGCCCGCGGCGGCAACCTTGAAGGTGCCGTACATCCCCCACGTCGCGGATACCGCGAAGCACGACACGCCGAAGAGGGCGATAGTAGTAAGCACCGTCACGCCAAATCGCACGGCGTAATGGGTTTTTTTGGTGGTGTGGGGCTTTCTAAATTCCTGCATATCTGCTATGATGGTCGGCATGTTCGGGCTATTCGGCAAACACCGCGACCGCGTTACCAAGATCTTCGCTTGGGTGATCGGCACGCTCGTTATCTTGAGTATGATTGCAGCGTACTTCTCGCTGCTCTTCTAACACTCTTGAGCGTGATCCCCATTCACGAGGAGGGGCCGCAGCGCTTGCGCGCTGCGGCCCTGTGCTCAACATCGTACACCCATCCGACAACACTAGCAAATAGGCCATTGTGTGGATATCCTGATGCCTGGTATGTACACGGCGTGAAGATAGGTATATAACATAGCTGGTAGAGCGTTCATCAGTAGCTCTGGGAGGATTTGATGCTACACATCATTGGGACGTTTGCCGCAGCAACAGCCGCAGGCCTGGTAGTAGTAGCCCTCGGCATTGGCGGCTTATGGCTTTTGTTTATGCGCCGCCGGTGGAAGCGGATCGAACGGTCAGATCGCGCCGACTATGACGATCTCAGAAATGCCGGGATTATTTAATCCCGCATGAGGAACGTAAGGCCGCCCCATGGGCGGCCTTTTTTTATAAAACCCTTGTCGTTATTGGCCAGTTCGCCTAGTTGCTCATTTGATAGAGCTGCGCCACCTCCACGGCCGACAATGCGCGGTTGTAGACCCGCACATCGTCCAACAAGCCGGAAAAGTAATCGCTTCCCTCGTTGCCGCCGATAGACCGGCGAGGACAGGCGTACGTGCCCGATATCGTCCCCTGTGCGACGCCGTTGGCATAGAGTGTCGCCGTGCCGGTGTCGTTGACGAACGTAAGGAATGTCCACGCGTTGGCGGGCGCGGCGTAGGACGGAGAGAATAGGTCGTCCGAAACGCCATACTCGGTCTCCCCTGTGTATGAAGAGCCGTATTGCTGTATGCGCACGCTAAAGGTGCCCCCATTATCGATAAGCGGGTAGCCGTGGTCCGTCGAGGCATTGTCCTGCGGCTTGACCCATGCAGAGACAGTGCAGGGCGCGGCGACGTCAGACGCATTAGGGAATACATACGAGCCCGCGCCGAAGGCGAACGCCTGGCCTATCTTGCCCGCGACTGGCGCGGTAGTGGTACCGAGGTTAATGAGGGTACCCGTATTCCCCTGTCCGCTTGAGTCCTGCGTAGTGTTGGCACGCCAGTTCGTCTTGCTGCCGTCGAAGGTCCAATATCCTACCAGGCGGCTTGAAAGAGCTCCTGCGGTAGTGCCGGTCGGAGAGTGAGCGACGTTGGCCTGCCCTGATTGATACAACTGCCCAACCTCGCTCGCCGACAGCGCGCGGTTGTAGATGCGCACGTCGTCGAGACTGGCCGGCAAAAACGTGCTGCCGTATTTGGCGATATACAGCGTCGAGCCGGTAGGCACGTTCAAAGAGCCGCTTGAAGTGCGCGAGGCGTCAAGTACGCCGTTGACGTATATAGCTTGACGCTTGGTCGAGGCGTCCCACGTTTCGGTAATGTGATACCAGCGGTTCGCGGCGATGGTCTGGCTGCCGGTAAGGTCGTCAAAGAAAAATCCCATGAACATCTTGTCGTTGCGGCGCAGCATATGGAACTGCTGGTCGGTCGCGCTGCTGCCGATCGAGACAAGGGCCTCGTCCGAGTTGCTCGTATCTCTGAACATCACCCATGTTGAGACGCTGAAGCTGCTGTTCTGGAAGGTTGCCGCAAGCGCCGTACCCGGCGTTATATAATTGCTGCTTCCGTTAAACGAGAGCGCCTGGCCTATCTTGCCCGCGACTGGCGCGGTAGTAGTGCTCATATTCACCATGGTGGCGGTATTCCCCTGTCCGGAGACGTCGCTCGTCTTATCAGTTGTCCAATTGGTCGTCGCGCCATCAAGCGGCCAATAGCCGACGAGACCCTTGGAGAGCGATACCGACGCGCCGGAGCTAGAATGGCCGATGTTCGCCCTCTGGCTCTGCAAGCTGCTGATGTCGCTCTGGGTGAGCGCGCGATTGTATCCCTTAAGGTCGTCGATCTGCCCGTTGAAGTAGTGTGCCGTGTCGCCGCAATGGCCTGAGGCGCTGGTGAAGCTGCAGCCGCTTTGCTGATAGCCTGCAAGAAAATAAATATTCGAGGGCGGGCTCCAGGTGCCGCTCTGGGTTCCCTGCAACACGCCGTCGACATAGAGCGACTGCGTATTGGCGACGCCGTCGTAGTAGAGCACGACGTTGTACCACTGCCCCGCGTTGATGGGTCCGCTCGCGATGTCGCCGATGTCCCAGAAGCCGGCATAAAACGCGCCGTTGTAGATGCCCACGAGCGTAAAGTGGTAGCCCGAGCCTGGCGCGCTATCGCCCTCTTCGGTCAAAATGCTCTGCTCGGTCGCCACGTCGTTGGCCTTCACCCACATCGACAGCGACACCGAGGTGGGAAGCGTGCCGATGAGCCCCCACGCGTACTGGCTGCTCCCGTTGAGGCTGAGCGCCTGGCCACTGTAGCCGCTCGTTATCGAGGCGCCATTAACCAGGGTGAGCGTGTGGCTGTTGCCCGACAGGTCGGAGACGCTGCTGCCGCTCACGGTGCTACTGTCAAACGACCAATAGGCGGTAACCCCAAGCTGATTGGCGGGCGTGGCAATATGAACCGACGCACTCGCCGAAAGCGGCAGGAAGAAAATCAGCGCTCCCAGAAAGACTCCCGATTTCAGAAGGCCTCGCATAGATATTATGCTCCCGGATTGCCCGGCGGAGGCGGTGTGACAACAGGACCGCCGCTCATGAGATAGAGTTGCTGCACCTCGCTTGCGGAGAGCGCGCGGTTGTAGACGCGCACCTCGTCCATCGACCCGGTAAAGGGCTCGAAGTAGCTC
>DASZPE010000026.1:0-21093 GCA_035550415.1 Minisyncoccota bacterium
GCGCCGCGCGCAGTACGACATACCGCTCGGGCTCTTTCTTAAAGATGCTATCGCGGTAGCCGAATTGGCACTCTGCATTTGAAAGCTTTTGTATCTCGCCGGATGCAGTATCGAGCACTTCGGCCCACGCGAGCATCTGCGAGAGGCTCGCGCCGTACGCGCCGATATTCTGCACGACTGCCCCGCCCATGGTCCCCGGTATGCCGGAGAGGTTCTCGATGCCCCACCAGTGGCCGCGTACGGCGCGAGCGACGAGCCCGTCCCAGCTCTCGCCCGCTGCGGCAATGAATGTGTCACCATCCTGCTCGACGCCCATGCACTCGATCTTGATGACCATTCCCTTGAAGCCCGCGTCAGAGACGAGCAGGTTGGAGCCGCCGCCGAGGAAAAATGCAGCGAGATTTTTTTCTTTCGCGAAGGCGAGCGCCTCGTGCAGCTCGGAGAGATCTTTTGCGCGTACAAAATATCGCGCCGGCCCTCCGATGCCGAAGGTCGTAAAAGGCGCGAGCCCGATATGCTCCGTCAGTTCCATCGAGGAAGTAGTGTGCACCGTGTGGGAAGCGGATGCGAGCTCCAAAACATTGTCTTAATGTGAGTGCAGTCGCTCCCCACGCGAAGCGCACTATAAACAGTATACCAAAGAAAGGGCCGCCGAACTGGTCGGCGGCCCTGCGGTCTTATAACGGAATCAGTGTTTGCCCATCATACGGCGCTTGGTTACCCTATTGAGAAACCATTCCCGCTTCCCGGCCAGGTCGATGACCGGGAAGAGGAACGCGAGCACGACGTCGGTGATTGCTTCGCGCGGGCGCGGGATACCCCACGCAACGACGTGCCGGGCTTGCATGCCGCGGCAGAGCCACCGCACCCGCGGATAATGAAGCCAGGTCGAGATGAAGACCGGCTGGAGCCCCAAGCTCCTTCCCATATCCACCGCTATCCTTATCTGCTCGATCGTTTCTTGGGCCTTGCGGATAACGACCAGTTTTCCCCGTTTGACGCCAAGTTCTTCAAGCGCTTTCACATACAGTTCCTCTTCCGACTTCTCGCCAGTGATATGTACTGCGCTGATAACGAGAATGCAGGAGTCGGGCGACGCGCTCAATATGTTCCTTGCTTTCAAGAGGCCGCGATACCAGTCCTGCCACGCTCTCGGACCGTAACGTCCCGTTGCATGGGGGCTCTTGGTGAGCGGCACAATAAGGCAGGGCTCCATGAGCCACCTCTTGTGTTGACGTGAGAGCCGCCTCTAGAGGCGGTTTCTTCCAAAGAAGACTGTGCACTTAAAAATAAGTAAAGTCAAGATCACACAGAGATCCCACTCTATAAACGAAAAGCCCGCCGTGCGGCGGACTCTTCGCGACAATGTTGGAGTCGCATCAGCCCTGGACTCACGCCCCTAGTATACCATATCGGCCTATTGCCCGGGCTTGAGGGTGCCGTTTTGGACCTGCGTGATGATGGGCTGTATTTGGCTCGCGAGGGAAGGATTGTCTTTGATGATCTGCTGGAGGATCGCGATCGTATGGGTCGTATCGCCGGAGGCGAAGTAGACCGCCGCGAGGCTGTAGAGGTCGTTGACATTGGTCGGGTCGCTCGCAAGGCGGAGGTTCCAGATATCTATCACGCGCCCGTACTGCTTGGTATTCTGATAGAACTGAAGCAGCTGATCGTCATCCACCGTCGTCGTGCCGAACCGCTCGGTAAGAAGCGCGTCGGCTGCGGCATTTTGTCCCGCATAATACAGCCCGCCCGCATATACGATCCGGGCCTCGTCATAATCCGGCGCGAGATCATACGCTTTCTTGAGTATGGGAAGCGCATCGGCGACATCGCCCTTCTGCACGTACATGAGCCCTTCCTGGAAGAGAATCTGCTGCTTGTCGGGAGAGAGCGCCGCCGCTTCCTGCAGATGCGCGAGCGCCTGATCGTACTGGCCGAATTGGGAAAGGAAGATACCGTCGAAGAGCTCGAGCCGAGCGTCATTCTTGCGCTGCGCGAGCATCGCATTGCCGGCGCTGAGCGTCAGATTATAGAACTCCTGCTTCTGCTCCGGCGTGGCGGATGTCGAAGGCGCTATGGAGTTGGAAGAGTATTGGAAGAGCTGCTCGGTAGTCTCCTGCAGCCCGAGCTCGCCTTGCGAGAGCGCCGTCTTGAACGCCGCGAGGCTCTGGTCGGGGGTGCGGGCGGTGCCGGTTGCAGGATCGGTCGTTTCGATAGCAGAGATAAGCGTCTGCGCGCGGGCGATGCCGTCCCAGTTGAAATACCACATGCCGCCTACTATCGCGACCGCAACAAGCGGCGCCACGACTGCAATACTCTGCTCGCTCATGGGGCGGGAAAGCGCCATGAAGCGCGGCAGCGGCTTCCACGAAAGTCCGTGCACGAAGGCAAGAATAAGGAAGAAGTACACGATGCTCATGAGGTTGTCGAACACGAAAAGGTTATTGAAGCCGTACGCCGCAAGCAATCCTAAAAGAATTGCCTGCTCGGCCGGAGAGAGCGCGTCGCTGCGGACAATGGCCCACGCAGCAAGCGCGAAGAAGGATACATAGAGCAGCGCTGCCGGGAAGCCGCCCGCGACCAGCCAGTCGAGGAACTCGTTGTGGGCGCGGTCGAACCACTGTTCCTGCCCCCACATCGCCGGGTTGTAATACTTGTTGAAGATAAAGTTGAAGTTTTCCTGGCCCCAGCCGGTAACCGGCTTTTCGAGCGCGCCTTTTATTGCGATCGGCCAGATGAAATTGAGACGCGACGTGGTAGTCGGGTCCTGGAGGGAGATGGAGGCGAGGCGCGCGAGCGCACCGGAGCCGCGGACGAACGAGGTATCCTTGAGCGCGAAGAATCCGCCGACCAGCAGGACGATGACGCCGAGCGTTACCCACGCCGCTCGGCGCTGGCCTACTTCAGCAGTGCCGCGCGCGCGGATCAATATCCATAGCGCCATGATGATTATGCCGCCCAAGGCGCCCAGGATCGCGCCGCGGGTCTCGGTAAAATAGAGCGCCGGGAACTCGAGTACGAGCGCCATGCCGTAGACCACGCGCGCGTTAAGCGAGCGCCAGTCGCGCACGAGCATAAGGAGCGTAATGAAAATGTTGAAAAGCATGAAGACGGCGAGATACGTCGCATTGCCGAACGAGGTGTCGGCGCGCGGACCGCTTTGGGACGACGGCGTGAGGCCGAAGATGTGGAATACCTGCATAAGCGCATACGCTCCCTGCAGCGCTCCGGTCGCGACAGAAATGCGGAAGAGCACGTCCCACCACTTCTCGGCGGCCAGCACCGCTCCGGCGACGATGAAGAGCGCGAAGAGGTGCAGCACGGTAATGTAACCGTCCATGCGCTCGAAGTTGCTCCAGAAGCTCTTGACCGGATCGACGCTCAGCGCGGTTGCGACCGCCATCCAGAGGACGAAGATGCCGACCGACCACATGATGAGCGACGCCTTAGGCCGGTACTTGGGCTCGCGCATGGCGAGTATCACGTAGACCAGGAGGAGGAGCTCTACCAATATCCTAAAGGCGAAGTTCTTGCCCGTGATGAAGGGGAAGAACATATTCGGAAAGATGCTTCCGGTCGCGACGATAAGCGAGATAAAGGGTACGAGGCACAGGCCGCCCAGGAGAGCCCAGCGGAGGAATTTGGTATACTGCATATGCAAAAGACTATACCACACCGGCATGAGAGTCCATACCAACCACCTTTAGCCATGTCGACTTTCCCTGCCGCACTGAAAGCGCTCGTAAAACTCGCCCTCGGCAAGGGGGTGCGCAAGTCCTACGGCCAATTCGGCGAGGATGCGCTGGTGCAGGCCCTGCTGCGCGGCAACGGCGGCACCTATGTGGATATTGGCGCGTATCATCCGACGCTCTACTCCAACACATACGCCCTCTACAAGCGCGGATGGCGCGGCATCGTAGTCGACCCGAACAAAGATATGGCCGGCCTGTATAAAACACTGCGCCCGCGCGACCGTTTCGTGCATGCCGCAGTGGGTCGTGCCGGCACAGGCATCTACTATCGCTTCAGCGACGCCGCGTACAATACGATGAGCGCCGAGGAAGCCGAGAAGCGCAAGCACGATCCGAAGCTGCAATTCCTCGGCACGGCAGAAGTGCCGGTGAAGCCGCTGAGCGAAGTAATAACGCTGGTACCGAACCGGAGCGTCGACTTCCTGAACATCGACGTCGAGGGCAAGGACCTGGAAGTGCTTGAAAGCCACGATTGGAATGTGCGGCCTTCGGTTATCGCCGTCGAGGCGGGCGGCTTCAATCCCGACACTCCGCAATCCTCGCGTATATATGCCTACCTGCATTCGCACGGATACTCGCTCGTCGGCCTTGCAGGCATGAGCCTTATATTCAGAAACTCCGGCCCGGACAAGCAAGTTTAAAAGCCATGGCCACCCTGCAAGAAAAACTGCATCGCCTCCTGCGCTGGAGCGAGCGCTACACCAAGACAGATATGGTGTATCTCGCGCATGGCGGGTTCTGGATCACGCTCTCTTCGGTGAGCATATCGTTCTTCTCTTTCTTGCTCTATATCGCGTTCGCGCACTTCCTGCCCAAGGACGTCTACGGCAACTATCAATATTTGCTCTCAATCTCCGCGATCGCGGGCGGCTTCACGCTCTCGGGTATGAACTCCGCGGTGGGCCAGGCGGTCGCGCGCGGGTACGACGGCACGCTGCGCGCCTCTATCCCCACGCAGCTGCGGTGGGGGCTTCTGTCGTTCGCGGGCGCGCTTATCGGCAGCATCTATTACGCTTTCGCCGGCAACTATATGCTGGCGATCGGGTTTGCGCTCGTGGGGTTCCTGACGCCGGTCATCAACACCTACAACACCTATATGGCGTTCCTTCTCGGCAAGAAGGATTTCATGCGCGTCTTCCTCTATAATCTCGCCACCAATCTGCCCTTCTACGCCCTGCTCGTGGCTGCCTCATTCTTCTTTAAGAATCCGCTCGTGCTTCTCGCGGTCAACCTGGGCTCTACCGCCTGCATGCTCGGATGGGCATACCGCAAGACGCTCGCGGTCTACAAGCCCAACGATCTGGTCGACGAGGAAGCATTGCGGTATGGCAAGCATCTCACCGTCATGGGCATCTTCGCCATGCTCGTATCCCAGCTCGACAGCATATTGGTATTCCACTTTCTCGGCGCAATAGACCTGGCGCTGTACTCGTTCGCGACCGCTATTCCGGACCGGCTCGGCAACCTTTTCAAATTCATACCGCTTGCCGCTATGCCGAAATTCTCCGAAAAGTCCGGCGAAGAAATACGCAGCAGCATCCTGCCCAAGCTGGTACAGCTCGCGGCCGCGCTTCTGCTCGGCGCGGGCGTATACATCGTTGCCGCGCCGCTCTTCTTCAGACTATTCTTCCCGCAGTACGAGGCGTCCGTGCCCTACTCGTTCTTCTACGCGCTCTCCATGGTCGGGGTCGTAGGCAACGTGGTGCTTACGGCGCTTACCGCGCAGCGCCGCACGCGAGAACTCTATATCTACAATACGGTTACGCCGCTCCTGCAGCTCGCGCTCCTCTATGGCGGGATTATTGAGTGGGGGCTCTGGGGGCTGGTCGGAGCGAAGGTGGCATCCTCGATCCTCACCACCCTGATCGCAATCGCGCTCCTTATGTACGGGCGAGCCGCGTCCCGAATAAGTAACTGAAGAACGCGTCGTAGCGCAGATACTGCGCGAATGCCGCGCGCGCCAGGCGCTGCATTTCAACAAACTTCTCGTCTGATAGCGAGTCATAAAACTCGGCGACAATATCGGGCAGCCGCGCGAGCTCGGTATACGGCACCCGCAGCATAAAGTTCGAGTAATCGATAACATCTTCAAGCGGCAGGACTGCGTCGGTATCGATAAAGAGCGGGATGCGGCCCATCGAGAGCGCCTCGTAGAAGCGCAGCGAGAAGTTGCCGTCGCCCTTGGGAGCGAGCATGAAGTCGCAGTCGCGCATGTTTTCAAGATATTCTGTGCGGGCCTGCGTCGGATCAAGCGAGATAGTGCCTGCATTGCCCGAGAACGTGTTGCGGATGATGAAGCGCGTCTCGATGCGCGGGTCGCGCTCAAGCGCCCGCATCGCCTTGCGGCGGAAATAGATCCCGCGCTTGAATGTGCGCAGCGATGGCGTACCGGTAAGGGTTGCCTTGAGGTCGATAAGCGCGTTGCGCAGATAGAACTTGGCCCACCCGGCCCTGGTGTTGATACCGGCAAAGCCGCAGAAGGCCACGATCGGCTTATCGCTTTTATGGCGGATTTCTACCGGCCGCGTATCGGTCAGATCTTCTACGAATGCCGGCACGAGTATTTCGTTATCGCGCAAGAGCGGGCGGTATTGCGACCCCTTAAGCACGATCGCATCGTCAATATATACGTCATGCTGCAGGTCGCCGCCGGTGAAGATAATCAGTTCTTTGCCGTACTTCTTGGCGTATGCGCGCATGTCGTCAACATATTGCGCACCCTTGTCGTCCATGCGGCGCACTGCGTGCGGCGCCAGTATGTAATCGGCGTCTTCGGGCGAAGAATTGAGGATAAAATTTTTGTATCCCCAATCTTTCGGAAGGGCGTTGATAAATATGGTTGAGGAATCGTGCTGGGTAAAATCCTTCTCCCACGACTCGATCAAGAACAGCACCGGCTCTCCGATAACCTTCGCCGCGACGTGAATTTTTGTAGGAGCGCTATTTGACATGGTAGAGTGTAAGTCCGCCCGCAAAGCGTCCGCTCGCGAGTTCGCCCTCCGTGTGCACGGTCGCGAGTTGCGACAGAGGATCCGCTACATCGAGAAAGCTCTTGAACCGGTAGGTAAGGCTGATCGGCCAGTCGCTGATATACGCGAGTTTCTCATTTTTTATATACGACCAGAGCTGGCGGCGCAGAAGCGCCTGGTAGGCGGAGTAATTGACGAGGCCGTCGAGGTTGACGATGCGCACGGTCGAGAAGTAACCCTCGACCCCGGAGTTGAACGCGCCCACGGGCGTGCCCGCCGGCAAGTTGGCGCTCATCCAAGCCGCCATCGCGTACATATCTGCCTGGTTGGAGTATTGCGCGCGCAGCTCCTTGCTCCACGTGACTCCGAAGAAAAAGAGGATGAGGGCGAGGAGACCGGCGGCCCATGCCCGCTTGTATCTGACATCGCGGAAGAACTGCTCGAGCACGACGACCGCGCCGATCGCAAGAAACAGCTCGAGCGACATGAAGTACCACGGCCTCCCGCCCCAGCGCACCGCAGTATTAGCGAGGAACATGAGGACAAAGCCCGCGAAGAGCGCGTGTTCTATTCCCCACCCGCGCAGGCGCGGCGCGGCAAGCCGGCCCGAAGCGGCGTACGAGATCGCTGCGCCGAGCCCCACAAGCGCGAGCCCAGTGGCACCCGTGCGGTCGAGCACGAGCGTAAGACCGTTGTAGACGCTGTAAATGACTGCTTTTATTGTCTGCACAATGCCCGTACCATTGTCCTGGTAGATAAGCGTATGGTTGATAAGATCGGTCGCGCTCGATGCAGAAGTGAGCAGCATATGGAAATGGCTGTAATTCCACGCGAACCACGGCATGGTTATACACGCTGCAACACCGCCGCTTTCAAGCGCGAATATCCACGAAGCTTTGTTCTGCCGGTCGCGCAGGACGAGCCACGCCCACCACGCGGCGAAGTAGAACGCGAGGTCGAGCCGCGAGAGGATCATAAGGCCGCCAACAATTCCTACCACGAGCGCGGCGAGAACTCCGCGCGGAGGGCGGCCTTCTGCGTAGCGCAGCGCCAGAAGGAAAAAGAACGAGAAGAGCGTGAGCGAGAGCGAAGTCTCGAGCCCGTTGAGCGTCTCGTAGATCATGAACGGGTTGAGCGACCAGACCGCCACGCCCGCCGCGACGAGCCATGCATTGCTCGAGAACCGCGTGAGAATTCGCCACACCGCAATCCCGGTCAGCAGATTCAATGCGACGCTCAGAAGGAGCGTAATATGAATGGGGGCCATGTTCCCCGCTCCGGCATTTCCCCAAACCTTATAGATGCCGACAAGGACGGCCATCCAGAGCGGGTGATAGCCATCGGTCAGGTGCACGCCGTCGAAGGTCGAATGGAGGCCGAAGGCGATATTCTGCGCTATCTTGAAATAATAGAAGGCGTCATCCGGCAGGACATTGGTAATGAGAAATGAGAGCGGCTTACCAATGAGATAGAGCTGCACCAAAGCGGCGAGCAGAACCGGCACGAGCGGGCTATACCTTTTGAGCAATGACATAAAAGTCAGTGTAGCGTCCTTGCGATGGTAGTAGCAAGAGCCAGATAACGCCTGCAGGGATGCCGAAAAGCATGATGTCTTTTACTTTCGCAAGCGCATGGATGGTACGCACCTTGATTGATCGTCCGGGCACCGCAACCCCCTGATGAGCGGCGGATTCTTTTGCTTTCCTCACGGCACCAAAGGTAAAGAAGCGGCCGTATCTGCTGAAACGCAGCTTCACCACAATGAAGTAAAAGCTCGCGGGAAGATGGACAATGTGACGTACTGCGAAACCGCGGTCGCTCAAAAATTTCTCTACTGAAGCGTCGTCCCAGCGCGTGAGATGGCGCGGCGGAAGATCGGCGGGTATGAGCCAGCGCCACGCGTGGCGATAGGGCATGCTGAGAGAGATGTAGCCGTCGGTTACGAGGAGGCTTTTCACGGTTTCGATAAATTCATTGTGGTTATCGATATGTTCCAGCACGTCGAAGAATGTTACGAGATCGAACGATTTCTCCGGATGGCGTTTTTTATACTCGATCACATCGGCGACCTCAAGGTCCTTCAACCCGAACGTTTTCTTGGCGGCCTCGATGCCGTCATGATCAAAATCGATCCCGCTCACGTTCCAGCCTTTTTGCGCAGCATGCGCAAGAAAATTCCCTACTCCGCATCCGACATCCAGCACGGTGCCGTGATTGGGCGCGAAATATGAAATCGTGCCGCGATGCTTCTCGTTGGGAGTGAGAATGGGGTCATGATTGCGGCCTTCGTAGCGGATATCGTGCTCGTACCAGGTAGCGCCGGGATTTTTAAGCGGCCACCAGAATTGCACCCGGCATGCCTCGCATTCATAGAGATCATACCGCACGCCGCTGTCTTCGTGCGCTTCATGCAGAGAAACGGGATGCTGCATCTTACAGAGAGGACACACTGAGGGCGGGTCGGCCTGCATTACCGGCATAGTAGCATTAAAATACCGTCTGCTTATAGCGCTTGTTTATTTCAACAATCCCTTCAAAGAGAGACAGGTCTCCGCCAACGGTCTTGCGCGCAAAGTGAGCGAAGGCTGCCGTATCCTTGGGCAGGCAGTTGCCGCCAAAACCGCGGAAATTCTCGTCGCAATCGAGGTACGCATCGGAAATATTGGGATGCCTTACCAGCGCGTTCTTAATGGTTTTATAGTCAGCTCCCGCCGCCTTAGCGACGTCATAAAATTGGTTGGCATAAACGACGCGCAGCGCGTTGAAGACATTCCAGAAATACTTCGCTAATTCTGCCTCGGTCGGCTTCATGCGGGCGAAGTTCTTTGGCAGCGACCCATGGGCATCGCGCAGGAGTTCGTAATCTTTTTCGTTATCGGTGCCGATGATGCAGACGTATTGATTGCTAACAAAATCTTCGCGGCTTGTGCGCTCGCGCAGGAACTCCGGGCAGAATGCAAGGCGCAATCCAGGATACTTCCTGCTGAGCCGGTCAGTAGTACCCGGTTCGACGGTTGACTTGATTGTTACCAATCCTCGGTAGCCCGCCTTGTCGAGGTCGCCGACGACCTGCTCAACTATGGAAGTGTCGCATGAGCCGTCGGCGCGGGAAGGCGTCGGCACGCAAACAAAAATAATCTCCGTGCCCAGCACATCATGAATAGATGTTTCCGTCCGCTTGATGTCGTAACCATGCACCTCATGGCCAATGCCCGCCATGCCGTTGCTCACCGCGCTACCAACCATTCCGAGGCCGATAAATCCTATTTTCATAGTAAAAGAGAGGCTCACTCTAGCACGCAAGATACTACGCGTCTAGAGTTACCCTCCGTTATGAGAACACGCAGCGGGCGTAGAGAGTTTCAGATTAGCGAACGCGATACGCATTGAGGCCGCCTTCCCCGCCAAGATTCGTGATAAACGTAAGATGACTCTGTACATCACCGCCCCAGCGCGGCCCGTAATTATCGATGTATCCCTGCGAGGCGATAAGGTAATCGATATGCATGCTCATCATATATGCCAAGAGCGTGCGATTCTTGAGCGCCTGGTAGGCCCCCTCATTGACGAGCCCGTCAAGATTTATAATGGTCGGCTGCGCGTAATAGCCGATAATTCCCGCATCAAAGACCCCCACCCTCGCGTCCAATAGTATATGAGCGTTGATCCACTGTGCGCTCGATACCAGAATTAGGTCGCCGCCGTGCGCATGCCTGTCCGCAAGCGTAGTATGGTACGACCAGAAAAAACACACCACCACAAGAGCGCCCGCGGCTGCGAGTACTACGCGCCCCTTGCGGCCCTCCTGCGCGATGCGATCTGCGGCCCAAGCTACCGCAAGTGCGGCGAATATCTCAAACGGCACCAGATACCAATCGCGCACCAAGAGGCGGCCGTAGGCATTGGCGAATAGGACGAGCAGGCACCCTGCCCCGGCTACAAGCAAGAAGCGCGACTGCGGCGCGAACGCCTCACGCCACCGCTGCTTGCGCGCAAGCATACAACCGAGAGCCGCGCCAATGAGAAACAGTATGATCGGTCCGGCACTCAGGTATCCATAGAGCCGCGACGCGCTGTCGATCACATAGAATGCGTGAACGCGCAGATATTCCCCCAATCCGGCCCGCGCAAGCGCGTCGTGGAGATCGAGCGTGTTGCTCACGGCAGAAGACGGAAGAATGCTGCCGAAATTCTTCAACATCCAGTATACGTATGGTGCAATGGCCAGAACCGTACCGAAGGCTACCAGCAGGGCCGCACGCAGAGGCGCGCGCAGCACAGCCATAAGCCACACCAGCAGTACTATGGCGTAGAAAAAGCTGTCGAGCCGGGCGAGGATGAGAAGCCCGGATAGTATTCCCATTACAAAGAAAGAGAGGCGGCTGCTTGCGCTCGAGAGCTTCAGGGCCGCTGTTATCCAGACGAGGATAACGAAAACGAGCAGCGAGGTCTCAAGCCCGTTGAGCGTCTCGTAAATCACATAGGGGTTAAGTATCCAGAATATGGATGCGAGAAAGACCGCGCCGCCGTCTCTGGCAAGCGTGCGGAACAATCTCACGATAAGAAGCGCGCTGCCGAAGTTGAGCAAAGCGCACAGCGTAAGCGCGATGCGTATCGGCGCCTCCGAAGCTGGCGCGGCATCGAAAATGCGGTAGCACGCCGCGAGTATAAGCATCCATAGCGGATGGTAACCGTTGGTGACGGTGACGCTGTCGAAGGAAGAACCGTGGCTCGCCGCGATATTGAGTGCAATCTTGAAGTAATAAAAAGCGTCGTCAGGAAGGAAGTTGGAGAGGATGAAGTGCATCGAGGAGAGCAACGCTATTGCGAGTTCTCCTGCCAAGAGCGCCAGGCACAGGCATATGCTCATCCATCGCCACGCATCTCGGGGGACGAATTGTTTGAACGCTTGCAGGGACATCGTCATACGCGGGGACTATAGCACGCCGTGCCCGAGAGCGCTCCGGTAGAGCGCGAGCGTCTGCGCGGCGCAGTTTTCCCAGCTGAAATCGCGCGCCCGCAGCCTGCCGCGCTCAACGAGCGAGTCTCTCAAATGAGCGTCGGAAAGGGCGCGATACAGCGCGTCGGCTAGGGCTTCACGGCTTGTCGGGTCGACCAAGAGCGCCGCGCCGCCCGCAATCTCGGGCAAAGATGTACCATCGGACGTAATCACCGGTACGCCGGAGGCAAACGCCTCGATGACCGGCAAGCCGAAGCCTTCGTTGAGCGACGGAAAGGCGAAAACTTCCGCGGCGCTGTACAGCGCATTAAGATCCTGGCTTTCGACGTATTCCAGCAACTGTATATCGCCGGTGTAGGCAGACTCGGCCGCAAGACGATATATCTCTTTGCTTCCGGTCGAAGGCGTACCGACGATTACGAGCGATTCTGTGCGTTCGGGATGCTGATCGCGCATGAGATCGTACGCCTCGATAAGCCGGCCGACATTCTTGTGGGGCGAGAGGCGCGAGATATCGAGTATGAACGGGCCCGCCACTCCGTAGCGTTGTGCAACCTTGCGCGCATCCGCTTTGGGGATGTGGCGATACTCTTCTGCGCCGCCGTTGTAGATAACATGGACGCGCTCCGGCTGTGCACGATAATACTGTATGATTTCGCGCTTGCCGAACTCGGAGACCGCGATGATCGCATCGATGCGGCGGTTGAAGTGCGTTATGACGAAGTTGAACATCCTTCGGGAAAACGGGAAGGCTCCGGGCGCCGTGATATCCCCCGCCCCGTGCGCAGTCACGATTATCTTCTTTGCCGGCACGAGCCAGAAGAACGGATACAGCCTCGGCTGGAACCAGTGTACGATATCGAACCGCTCTTTGCGGTACCGCCAGCAGAAAAGGAGAAAGCGGCAGAAATGCTTCGCGGGGATCCATGCTGGCACGCGCGGCATGACGATCTCGCGCGCGCCCATGCGGTATATCGGATCGTCGCATTCCTCATAGTGCACCACTATATAGTCGTATTCGGCATCCTTGAGCAGGCGCTCGACCAGATTGCGCGCATAGACGGCCGTACCCTTCGCCGGGCGGTTATCGATCGCGTAGGTCATGAGGGCTATGGTAGGTCTCGCCGGCATATCAGGAAGTAGCAAACTCGTTGATAAGCGAAGCGTAGCGGCTTGCCATCGCCTCGATAGAATATTTTTCGATCGATGCGCGCAGAGTCTCCGGCGCGGCAATAATAGGCCTCTGTACCATCTTTTCAAGGCCCGCGACAATTTCTTCAATGGTCGTATCTTTTATAAAATAGCCATTTACGCCGTCGACGATCATCTCGTCGGGGCCTGCAGTCCTGGTAGTAAGCACCGGTATCCCGCAGGCAAGCGCCTCGGCGTGCGCCAGGCCGAACCCTTCGATAAGGGAAGCTGACACAAAGAATTCGCTGATGCAATAATAGGGAATTACGTCCGTCTTGCCCCCAAGAAGCACTATCTTGCCGCTTGCGCTCCCCTGCACTATGCGCCGCGCAAGGTCATCGTACATGGGGCCGGGCCCGATGAGCAGAAGCCGGTAATCGGAATGGCTTTGCACGAACTTTTCGAATGCCGCTATGAGCGCCATCTGATTCTTCTGCGGGGTCAGGCGCGCTACATTTACAATTACTTTTTCTTCCGCGCGGAACCCGAGCTGCGCGCGCAGCGCTAAGCGCGCGTCAAGAGGCGGAATCCGGCCGGCAATCTGCTCAGTATTCACGCCGTTATGTATTACTCGGAACTTTTCTTCAGGGATGCGCTCTTGCTCGGCGGTAAACTGCGCAACAGTTGATGATACGGCGACGATGGCCGGGCTCCAGCGCGCAAGGAGCGTATCGACCGCAATCTGCAGCCTGGTTTTTTTGCTATACGTATTATGTTCAATCGGGACGACGGGAGTGCCAAGAAATATACCGAGCACGCGCATCACGGTATTGCTGAAAAAGAGGCTCGAGACGGCGAGGCGGGGCTTGAGGTGGCGCAGATCGCGGGCGAGCCGGTACCACGAGCGGATATCCATGAACCCGCGAAACGAGTATCGATGCACCGAGACATGCGGCGGGAGAAATCGGTACATATCGCCATACTCGGGAAATTCGAAGAATGTCACGAGATGAAGCTCGTACGCGTCCTGCGGCAGCGCAGAAAATAGGTCGAGGTATACGCGCTGCGCGCCGCCAATGGCGAAATCATTTATCGTAAAGATAATCCGCTTCTTATTTGCCATCGGTTTGATACCAGATATAGAGATCGTTCTCCTCGCGCACCGAGAGCGTCTTCCCTGCCGCAGCCGCGACGGCTGCAATATCGGGCGCAAGCGAGCGCTGTATGACGATGGTGACCGGGCCATCTGCATGCACGATATCGGCCAGATGATCTAAACTGCCGGGATAATAATCTTGCGGATTCGCGACCGCATATGCCGGCTGCGGCACGAGAACCGACACATGGGTGAAGTCATAAAACGCCTGCATAGTGCGCGCGTCCGCTATGATCGGCTGCGAGGCCGGAGTATTTTTGCGCGCATCACGCACGAGCTGCGCCTCGGAGATCTGCGAATGCATCGTTGTTAGAGCGGCGAATACCGACGCGTGCCCCACGGATTGGAATACCAGAAAGAATACGAGCGCTGCGCTTCCGATCCAGATGACCCACCGCTTCGGGAACGGCTTGATCTGAGCAACGGCAACAAGGCTTGCGAGGCATACGAGAGCAATCATATAGCCGAAGCGATTGAAGACGAAAGACGGCGGCCAAAAGCTGGGCGATGCGGCTACAAGGCTCTCGCACACCGGAACGAGCGACCCGACGACAAATACACACGCGGCTATGCGGCGCATGTCCGCCCCGATATACTTTTTCCAGAATCTTGGCACGATAAAAACAAAAAATACGAGCGCCGCGCACGCCTCGACGCTAAGCGCAAAAGGATTCGTGAGGCAGAAATGCATTACTCTGCCTATCGTGCCGGTCGGCTGCGTGAAAGAAAGCTGGTAGCTGGCGCGTATGTAATAAAAATATATTGCCGCGAGCGCAACCCAAGCCGCCCACGACCAGGCCATGAGCGCGGATACGCGATGCGGAATGCGTTCCGCGCGTTCGGTCAGATACTCATATATAATGAGGGGAACCGACAGGAGCAGCATCTCTTCGCGCGTTGCGAGCAGGAGGTTAAGGAGTACGAGCCGCTCCCACGCCGCGCGGCGCAACAGGACCGCAAGCGCAGCCATGAAATACAGAGGGTAAACGAAGGTAAAAGCGCGCAGCTCGGCGACCGCCTGCGGCAGAGCCGCAGGCGAGAGAGCGTAGAGCAGCACTACGAAGAACACGAGCGTCGGCTGCGGCACAGTGCGCCGAAGCAGCCATGCACCGTAGAGAAGCGGCGAGTAGAAAACCGCTATCAATACTATATATATGAAGAACGGCGACCGGCTCACTGCGTACAAGACCGCGACCGCATATTTTACCGGCTCGAAATGAATCCCTTTTTGGATGCTGTCGCGGCCATCGGGCCCGCGCAGGAACATGCCCGTCCCGACGCCGGGGAAATGCTGCGGCTCCGCAATGCTGTCCGGGGAGAGCCCGTGCGCGTAAAACTGGAGAAAGTAGGAGTAATCGATTCCCTGCCCGGCTTGCGCTCCGAGAGATTCGATCTTGAGATAGCTGAATGCAGACGCGAAGACGACCAATGCAAGATAGAGCGCTGCAAGCGTAAGTGCGTAAAATCGCGGCATGATCAGTCGCTCACCGGGAACGGAAGCGTGAGGTAATACGTGCCGGCGGGCTGCGCCTCGACGCCCGCGTAGGCCGCGGAGAATTTCTGCATGCAGGCTGCCATCGGGGCCGCTGCCAGGCTCCCCTTGCGCACTGCCGTGTCGGTGAAGGCGCCCGGAGAAGCCGGAGAATAAAGCGTGTAATGCTCGCTGAACTGCGGGTCATTGAGCAGCACGCTGCGCATCTCGGGGTAATAGCGCTCGGTCGGAAGATAGACCACATCGACTTGCATATTCTCCACCGCTTGCGCGATATTGGCGTGCTGAAGCGCTATCTGCGTATTATTGAGGCCGGCAAGATCGAGTATGGGGCGCAGAGGGCTTAGCGCCGAAGGAAGGCCGACTTCGGTCGTTGCGACCGAGACGCTCGCCGGCAAGCCATTGACGGTATCGAGGCACGGCCAGACCGCCTGAGAACCGGGGTGGATACTATAGCCCTCGATTTCGGTTCCCCGCAGCACAAGACGCGCTTCAGAACGGTCTTTTGCGACCGCGTAGACTGCGCGCTCGAGCCCTTCTATCGAAGGCGCAAAAAGAAGCGCGGCAAGCACGACGCACACGCCGATCTGGACGCTGCGCAGAAGGGATGCGTCATGCGAGCGCTGCAGATAATTCCACGCGCGAGCGACAAGCATTGCTCCGAGCGCAATGAGGCCCGGCAGCACGGGGTAATAAAAGCGCCCTTGGTACGGCATAATCTGGATGACGAAGAAGAGGAAGTAGATCGTTACCGCAACGATGCACAGCGAGATGCCGATCTCGAGAGCATGCGGGCCGCGGCGGAATATATTTTTCCTCCAGACGATAAGCGCGGCCGGCAGTGCCAGCCAGAGCAGCGCGAAAGCATCGATATGCGTTATGAGCTCGAGTATCGGAACGAAGGTGTTGCGCAGCGCGAGCGTCGGGCCGTAGAGGAGTCCGCTCTTGGCATAAAACGGCAGCGGCAAGGGCGTGCCGAAGTACGCCCATGCGAGGCCCATGAGAACAAGCGCGGTTGCCAGGGTCGTACCGAGCATCACGCGCGCATTGCGCCGCAGCATGGCATCATCGGACCAAATCATAAGCGAGAACGGGATCAGTGCGCTGTAGATAAGGAGGTCGGGCCGCACGAGGAACGCAAGCCCGCCGACAATGCCGATACTGACAAATACGGAGCGCTTCTGCACTCTCCCGCTTTGCGCAAAATGCGCGACCAGCGCCAGATAGGCGCACAAGTACGCCACGCCCGTCATCGTATCCATGCCGCTCGTTACGATAGCGCCCAGAGAGTCGCGCCCGAGGGCGAATGCCGTCAGCGCTATCGCCAGACACAGAGGCGCTGCGCCGCGCGCGTCCTTCGCGCAAGCGCGTATAAGAAAATAGAGCGCGATGAGGAACAGCAGGAAGCCGAGCGTGCTTGCGGCAGCCGCTGCAGTGGACGTGTTTGAAAACGCATCCGCAAACGGGATGACGAGGAGCAAGTGCGCGAGCGACGTAAGACCATAGGTCGGCTGCGCGCCATTCCACGAAATCGCATGATAGGTAAGAACATTGTGCGCGTAGCGTACGAACATGAGGCTGTCATCCCACACCTCGGTCGTCAGAAGCAGTGCGGCGATATACAGCATGAGTCCTCCCAGCGCCGTGAGAGATACGAGCCATGGCAGCAGGCGCACCCAGAAATTAAACTGACGGGGAGACGAGTGTTCGCTTTCCATACTATTATTTGGCGTGCCGCCCGCGACGGAGCCAATCGGCGGCGACCGCGACGATCGCCTTAATGCCGTCGCTGTTGCGTATCTTCTTGCCGTGAGCGATGTCGCGCGGGTAGTAGGATATGGGTGCCTCGGCAAAGCGGTAGCCGCGGCGCGCCAGCGCTGCGGTGAATAGGAGCTCCGACTCGAACCGCCCTGCAGTAAAGTCCGGCGCCGCTTCGCGCGGGAAGAGCTTGTAGCATGTCCACACGTCGGTAAGCGACAGCCCGTAGAGCAAGTTCATTTCAAGCGTTATAAGCCCCGCTCCAAGGTACGAGATGAGTCCGCTGCGGCGGCGCTCCGGCCCCAGGTTGCGCGAGCCGAACACGACTTCCCCCGAACCGTCGTCTACTTTGGCGAGCAGCGCGGGAATGTCCGCCGGATCGTATTCAAGGTCGGCATCTTGTATAAGCGCGTACTCGCCGCGCGCAAGCTCGAGCCCTTGCCGCACCGCTGTGCCCTTGCCGCCGTTGCGCTCGCGATAGATCACGTGGACGCGGTCCTCGTAGTTCTTGAGTATGCTGCGGGTGCTGTCGCGCGAACAATCGTCAACAACGACAACCTCCTTGCCCCATCCGGGCAGTTCAACCTTAAGGACGCGGTCGAGCAGCTCGGCAACGGTATCCTGCTCGTTGTAGCACGGTATGAGTATGGAAAGCGTTTTCATAATCTTATGATAAAACTATACACCGGCTTCCTGCGGCGGCTTCCTCCATATGACTCTGGTATAGAGGGCATAATTGATGATCAGACCCAGCAGGATCCCCGCTCCGGCGTATAGAAGATACCACTGTATGCCGATAAAATGTACCCCCGCCCATACCACGAGCGCCTGGACGCTTATCGAGCCCACGAGGCCGAGGTTGAAGAGCGCGAAGCGCCGCGGCAGCGAGTGCATGCTTTCGTGCCTGAAGGTCCACGCGTTATTGACCATAAAGTTGCAGATGATCGCCGTTTCCGCCGCGATGGTGTTGGCAAGCACCGGATGCAGCCGCGCGAATTGAACGAGGACAAACAGCAGACAGGCCTGGATAGCCGCCCCCATGGCGCCTACCGCGCCGACCTGGATAAACAGCCCGAAACGGTGTGAGGCATCTTTCATGCGATGTGGCATTATAGTACCGTACCTGCACCGGTATCTCCAGTATGACCTACCTATCGCGCCTGCGCGCGCTTATAGAATCGGGAGCTATCATATGGCTCATTGTCGCATTCGCTTTTCTCGTGCGCATAGCGGGAGTCCATTACGGATTGCCGCAGACGCTCGTTGATGACGAACCGCCGTTCGTGCTCGGAGCGCTGCAGATGCTGCAGACTCACACGATTATCCCGGCGCTTCATGCAAGCGCATTCAAGGATATCCTGTACTATCCGCCCTACCTTTGTTACGTATACCTTCTGCCCTTCGCCGCAATAGCGGGAGCGAAGTACCTCATGTGGCACGGCGGGAGCGCGCTCTTTGCGGCGCATCTCGGCGCCGATCTCTCCTCCTTCTTTATGGCGGCGCGGATAATCAGCGCGCTGCTGGGCGCTGCGTCAGTGTGGCTCGTGTATCAAGTTTCGTATGCGGCGTTCAAGTCGCGCGCGGGCGCCGCGATAAGCGCGTTCTTGCTCGCGACCAGCCTGATACACGAGAGCCTCTCGATGGTCGGGAGGCACTGGCTCCCTATATCGCTTATATTCCTTTTTATTCTCTACCTACTCACGCGCGAGCGGATGCCCGAGAATCGCCGCATCTTCTGGTCGCTGCTCGTCGCCGGTATCGGCATGGGCGTCTCGACTTTCTCCGGGGTCGCGGTACTGCTCCTCGCGATCTGGTTCTTCACGCTCTCGCACCTGCGGCTGCAGGAGGCGCTGCGCGACCGATGGACGCTCGCCGGCGCGGGCGCGTTCGTGCTTCTGGCGCCGCTTCCGTCGCTTATCTACCCCTATAGCCAGGGGTTCCTCGGCGGCGTGCTCGACCTGCATCAAGGCACGTCTGCGCTCGGTATCGCCGCGAGCCCGCTTGCGGCGCTTATGGCGCACGGGCTCGCGGAACCGGTGCTCATCGGGCTCGCGATACTCGGTTCGATCGCGCTCTGGTTCGGCAACCGCCGATGGTTCGCGTTCCTCATCTCCTTTTTTATCTTTTATGCGCTTCTGTTCTACTGCCTTGCGATATTCGAGCCGCGGTTCCTCCTGCCGCTCGTGCCCCTCTACGCCCTACTGGGCGGCTATGCCTGGAGCGCCGTGCGCGGCAGGCGACCCATTGCGATACTCATGGCGCTCCTATTGCTTGTACCGCTCGCGTCGTCACTACGGCTTGCCGCGCTTGCCTACGAAGGCGACACGCGGCAGCTCGCGCTCCAGTGGGAGCTCTCGACGCTCTCCCCCAGCGATAAAATTCTCGTCTTCGGCAATCTTATGCGTTTCCCTGTGCGGCAAGACGCGCTCGACGAACTGCGCTCGATCGATCCTGGCGCCGTGCGCAAGACTGACGAAGCCGAGGCGTCGGTTGGCGGCATGGATGTTCCGTATGCGCTCAATCTCTACGCAGTGCATGATCAAAACTTCCTGTCGCATCTCGCCGCATACGCGCGGGCGCAAGGATACGAGTACTTGGTATATACGCCCGACGAACCGGGCGACTCAGCCCTCGCAGCCCAACTTCAAGAGCTCGCCTCGCGCGGCACGCTAGTCGCGCAGTGGGACGGGTTCGGCAATACGTTCTCCGTCGCGTACAGCGCATTCACCGGCCCATTGCCGTTCTTCTTTGAGGACAAATTGCTCGGGCCGAGCGTGGCCGTATATAAATTGAAGTAAGCGCTAGAAAAACAGCTTCGCGACCGAGAGTATGCCCTGCTTCCACGGCACGCGGTGCGTGACGCCGCTCTCGCCCTTGAAGCTCTCGCGTTTGGAGAGATACCACTCGTAGTTGCGCACGAGCGCAGCCTTGTTGGAATACTTGGGAGCGTAGCCGAGCTTCTTCTGCGCCTTGTCTATCGACACGAAGCTGTCTTTGCTCGCGGTCTCGTAGACCCATTTATAGAGCGGCGAGAGGTGGAGCGCCTCAAGCACCCTGAGCGTCCAGATAGCCGGCGCGGCCGGGAGCCCGACGATATGCTTGCCGAAGCCCGCGCGGTCGAGCACCGCCTGGTAATCCTCGCGCATAGTCGTAAATTCTTTGGCGCCGATATTGAAGGTGTCGTTGGCCTGCTGTGCCGGGAGCGTTGCGGCAAGCGAGATCGCCTCGCAGAGGTCCTCGACATCGAGGAGCTGATAGCGGTTGCGGCCGTTGCCGATCATTGGGAAATTGTGCCCGTCCGCCGCCCAGTCGTAGAAAAGCGCGAAGACGCCGAGGCGCTCGGGCCCCACGAAGGACTTGGGGCGGATAATCGGCACGATCATCCCCTGCGCGCGATATTCTTTGCAAAGGTCCTCCGCGGCGATCTTGGCCTTGCCATACTCGCCAACGCCGTCGAGCTTGTCGTCCTCGTACAGCGGATGATGATCGGGGATGCCGTACACCGCGGTCGAGGAAATATGCACGACGCGCGAGATATTGTTTGCCTTTGCGGCCTTCAGTACGTTGCGCGTGCCGTCGATGTCGGTCGTGCGGATATCCTCGGCCTTATAGAGCGGCAGCGCCGCGGCGGTGTGTACGACCACGTCGGCGCCCTCCATGGCGGCCGCGAGCGCGTCATAATCGCGGATGTCGCCCGTGACGACGCTTACCTCGCCCTTCTCCGGATAATCAAACGGCAACAGGTCGTACGACCGCACCTGGTGGCCCCGCTTCAGCAGATGCCGCGTCAAGTTGATGCCGAGAAATCCCGCCCCGCCCGTGATGAAAAATCGCATGGGGGCACTATACCATAAAAGAGAATGGGCGGCGCC
>DASZPE010000027.1:0-6080 GCA_035550415.1 Minisyncoccota bacterium
ATTGAGGCGCAGCACGTCGATCTTGCGGAAGAAGCCGTTTTTGAAGGCGGTCTTGTTCCATTCGCGGCCCTCATTGAGGCGCCGCGCGAGGTCATCCTGTGAGAGGCCGCCGCGCTTTTTCATTCGGCGAAGCAGCACATGCTCGTCGTCCAAGAAAAGATAGATGCCGCGCACGAGGCGCAGCTTGTTTTTCTGAGCTGCATACTCGTGGAGTGTTTGCGCCGCGCCGATTTCGAGAATGGCGACATTGAAGCCCGCGCCGAGCGCCTCGTCGACGTTCTTCTTGCGCGTGCCGTAGTTATAATCGCCGATCTTCACGTGCCAGAGCAGCTCGCTATTGTTGGCGATCTCCCGGAACTTGTTGTCCGAGACATACAGGTACTCGCCCGGCTGGTCCGAAGCTCGCGGAGGCCGCGTGGTGATGCTTTCTAGTGGGTGGGTGTCGGGTATCGCCCTGCGCAAGTTGCCCAAGAGCGTTGTTTTGCCGCTCCCGGACGGGCCGCTAATCGTAAGAATCATGTGAGTCGTCCCTCCAAAAGGTCTTTTCCAACCGGAGTATAGAGTATTTTTGCAGCCCTCGCAAAAAACCTTAGAGCGACTCGATTTTGAATGCCGCCGGAGGCTTGGCGAGATGCTGCTCAAGTATGTCGCGCTTGAGGAGGCCTTTCTGCGCGCCGATTCCTTGAAGTACCGATGATGCGTTCGTTGCGCCCCACTGTACCGCCTCCTCGAGTTCTTTCCCGAGGATAAGCGCCGCGACTGTGGTCGAGGCAAGCGCGTCGCCGGCGCCGGTTACCTCGTAGGGCGGGCGCGGGTCGGGGTAGCGCGGGCAGTGGAACATCGTCGTACCGTCTTCCTTGATGCCGTAGGAGCCGCGCGTGTCGTCAGTAATAACGACTACTTTGGGCCCGAGCGCCTGGATGCCGTGAAGCAGGTCTCGTATATCGCTGCCGGCAGGGAGGCCAAGAATTGTTTCCGCCTCTTCTTTATTGCAGAAGAATATATTCGTGCGCGCGTAGACGTCTTTGAGTGCTTCAACGCCCAGCTTGATCTGGAAGGTCCCAGGCTGGAAGGCGAGCTTGGTATCGGGGAATTCTTTGAGCTTCTCCATCCATGCGTGGTGGTAGGGGGCGGAATTCTCTCCGAGCGAGGAGAGATACACCCATTTGGGGCCCATGGCCAGCTGTGGCACCGTGTAATCGAACTCTTCGTGCTTCACAAGAATAGTGCGCTGGCTCTCGAACCACAGTACGTAGTGGTAGTTGGTGTGCTTGCCCGGCACCTTCTCTATATAGTCGAGCGCCACGTTGTCGATCTGGAGCGAGGCGAAGCACTGCGTCGCGTACGTGTCGTCGCCGACATAGGCGCGCAGAGCCGACTTGAGGCCCAGCCGCGCGGCTGCGACCGCGGCATTGGCCGAGTTGCCGACCGCGGGCACCACCTCGGCGAATTCGTAGGGGATCTTGTCGCCCCAGCGCATGCAGATCTCGCAGTCCTCGTTATCGAGCCGGCAATGCACCGCCGCATCGTGCAGGCGGATAAACGCATCGATAACAATGTCGCCGATCGCGAGGAAGTCGAGCTGCTCCATATCATCTTCAGTATACTATGCGTATACAAGTGCTACACTAGAGGCTATGGATATCCCAATGAAGAACTTGCGCGCGACGATTGCCGAATTCAAGTCGGCAGGGAAGGCGATCGGGCATTTTAACTTCTCCGACTCCAACCAGCTGCGCGCCATCGCGCACGCGGCGAAGGAGACCGATCTGCCGGTTATCGCGGGGCTCTCGGAGGGCGAGCGCGAGTTCTTCCCGATCACGCATGCGCGTGCATTAATTGACCGCTATCGCGTTGAGGGCATCAACATTTTCCTTAATGCCGACCATACCTACAGCAGCGAGAAGGCGCACAAGGCAATATCGGAGGGCGTGGACTCGGTCGTCGTAGACGGCGCGGCGCTGCCGTTTGAGGAGAACGTCGCGATGCTCAAAGAATGCGTCGACTTCGCGCATCATGCCGGCCGCGATGTCATTATTGAAGGCGAGCTCGGCTACATCGGCCAATCCTCCAAACAATTGGACAGCCTGCCCGAAGGCGTCTCGATAGAGAACCTTACGACCGTCGAAGATGCCAAGAGGCTGCTCGCGGGCAGCGGCATCGACTGCTTTGCCCCGGCGATCGGCAACGTGCACGGCATGCTCAAGTCGGCACAGGAGCCGCGGCTCCACCCCGACCGCGTAAAAGAAATCTCCGACGCGCTCCAAATCCCGCTCGTGCTCCACGGAGCGTCCGGCAATACCGAGGAAGACATCGCGGCGTGCATCAAGGCAGGCGTCACGATCGTGCATATCAATACCGAACTGCGCGTCGCCTACCGCGACAGCCTCAAGAAATCGCTCGCCGACCATCCCGACGAGACGACGCCATACAAATTCCTGACCCCGGCGGTCGAGGCGATGCAGCAGTTCCTCATGGAAAAAATGCGCCTCTTCGCCTCGGCGTAACAGTTGCCAAGGCGCCATATATCTGCTAAATTGTTTGGGCAATGCAGCTGACTGTTACCAAGCGCGATACCAAGACCAAGCCCAAATCCCTGCGGGAAAAGGGCCTTTTGCCTGCGGTTGTCTACGGCCGCTCCGAGGAGTCGACCCCGATTACGGTCGAGCGCAAGGCCTTCGACAAGGTCTTCCACCAGGCGGGCGAGTCGAGCGTTATCACCTTGGCCGGCCTCGGCGAGGAGAAGGACGCGCTCATCCATGAAGTCTCCTTCGATGCGGTCACCGGCACCCCGGTCCATGCCGACTTTTATGCTATCGAGAAGGGCCAGACCGTTACCGTGTCGATCCCGCTCGAGTTCGTCGGCGAGTCTCCGGCAGTTAAGGACCTCGGCGGCATCCTCGTGAAGGTTATCCACGAGCTCGAGATCGAGTGCCAGCCCAAGGACTTGCCCCACGCGATCACTGTCGATATTTCCAAGCTCGCCACACTTGATGACCAGATCCATGTGAAGGACCTGCCCGGCATCCCGGCATCTGCCAAGATCACGCTCGACCCGGAGGAGGTCGTAGCGATGGTATCGGTCGCACAGGAAGAGCCAGTGGAGGAAGCCCCGACCGATCTCTCCGCAATAGAGATCTCCGAAGAGCGCGGCAAGAAGGAAGAGGAGGGTGCCGAAGGCGCCGCCCCCGCAGCAGAAACCAAAGAATAAAAGAACCCGGGGTAACCCGGGTTTTGTTTTGGGAGTTATGATAGATATATGACCACCAAACCTTTGTATAACGCCGTGCTCGCTGCGGGGTATATCGTCGGGCTCGTTTATTTTATTTTTACTTTTGTGGCACAACCAAACACGCCGGACAGCCAGACGCCGTTCCTCCTTATCCCTATTGCGATGCTGTCCCTCCTCGTGCTGTCAGCGGCAGTGATGGGCTACCTCTTCCTCTATGAACCGCTCATGCTCTACTTCGACAACAAAAAGCAGGAGGCCGTGCAATTTTTCCTCCAAACAACCGGCATCTTCGCGGTCTTTACGTGCGTTATCCTCGCGCTGCTGCTCATATTCCGGTAATTCTTCTTGTCGTACTCCAGATTCCGTAAGGCGCGAGGGGCCGTGCCGTCTGGTATACTCATAATATATGAGGGCGAACATAGGGAGGGCACTGGCCCTAGTACTGATCGGTTGTCTCGTCTGTCTGGGAGTCTACGCCTCGATTTCCTTTGCGCCGCGCGCGAGCGCGCAGACGCTCACCGACCAGCAGAAGGCGCAGCTCCAGGCGCAGTACGACGAGCTTCAGCAAGAAATTGCCCAGTGGCAGACCGTGCTCGACCAGACCAAAGCCAAGAAGGCGAGCCTCCAGGGCGACGTGACCACGCTCAACGCGCAGATCGCGCAAGCCCAGGCGGAGATCAAGCAGCGCACGATCACTATCACGACGCTTGGCAATGAAATTAATCAAAAGAACGCGCAGATCAGCGACCTCGAGGACTCGATTAGCCAGGGCCACGAGTCGCTCGCCAAACTTTTGCGCCAGATGAATGAGACCGAGACCGAATCCCTCGTGGTGCTCGCGTTCTCCGCGGACAACCTTTCCGACTTCCTCTCCGACGTCGACAACATCAACTCCATAAACACCGCGCTCCAGTCGCAGTTTAACGATATCCGCAACACGCAGGCGCAGGTCGAGATCGCGCGCGACGCCCTGAGCACCCAGCAAAATGCCCAGATCGACGCCGAGCACGACGTCGAGGTGAAGAAGACCCAGATCCAGAGCGACCAGACCCAGAAGAAGCAGCTCCTTGCCGTCACGACGCAGAACGAGACGACCTACAGCCAGATCCTGGCGCAGCGCCAGGCGCAGGCGGCGGCTATACGCGCGGCGCTCTTCCCGCTGCGCGACGCGGCAGCTATTAACTTCGGGACCGCGCTCACGTACGCGCAGGCCGCGCAGCAGAAGACCGGCGTCGACCCGGCCTTCGTGCTCGCGATCCTGACCCAGGAGTCCAATCTGGGCGCCAACGTCGGCCAGTGTTACCTCACCAATGACACGACCGGCGCGGGCGTCCGCAAGGATGGCAGCAAATCCTATACCAATGTGATGAATCCGACCCGCGACGTGCCCCCGTTCCTCGCGCTCGCGAACCAGCTCGGCTTCGACCCGCATCAGCAGGTGGTCTCGTGCCCGATACCGAGCGCCGGCGGCTGGGGCGGCGCCATGGGCCCAGCGCAGTTTATCGCCTCCACCTGGGCGACGATGGCCAGCAAGGTCGCAACCGCGCGAGGGGAGTCGGTCGCCAACCCGTGGGACCCGCAGGATGCGATCATGGCGATGTCGCTGTACCTCGGCAACCTGGGCGCTTCGGCGGGAACGTATTCCTCCGAGCGTACGGCAGCCGCCAAATACTACGCGGGCGGGGCGTGGGCGACCGCGGGGCAGACCTATGCGAGCCAGGTGATGGCCAAAGTCGACTCAATCCAGACCAACATCAACTGCCTCAACGACAACAGCACCTGCAGTATCTAAAATTTGCACAAGCGGTTTTGCTGTGCTATTATTGAGCCATGAAAGCGGAGACCCATCCCACATACTTTCCCGAGGCCAAGGTAACCTGCGCGTGCGGGAATACCTTTACCCTGGGTTCGACCAAGGAGAATATCCAGGTGGAAATCTGCTCCAACTGCCACCCGTTCTACACCGGCAACGAGAAGATCATGGACGCCGCCGGCCGCGTAGAGAAGTTCAAGGCGCGCCGCGCTGCCGCGACCAAGAAGTCCAAATAACAACCGACTTCCAAAAGCCCTTTCACCGAGGGCTTTTGTTTCGCCTATGACTATCGATCTCGCTAAATATAAAGAGAACCCGAAGACCGCTTTTCTCGCGCAAGAGTACGAGCGGCTTTTAGCTGAGGAGATGGAGATCCGCGCCATCGACGACGCAGAGCTCGGCGAATTGGCGAAGGATGATATCGCCCGCGTGGAGGAACAGAAGAAGATGCTCATGAGCCAGATGGACGAGATTCTTGCCAGCGACAAAGAGGAGGAAGAGTTTCCCAACGAAATCGTGCTCGAGGTCCGCGCGGGCGTGGGCGGCGAGGAAGCGGCGCTCTTCGCCGAGGAGCTCTCGAACATGTACCGCGCCTATGCCGAAAAGGAGGGCTGGAACGTGCGCGTGCTTTCGGAATCGAAGTCCGACCTCGGCGGCTACAAGGAAGCCGTGTTCGAGATCCGCGGCAAGGGCGTCTACAAGCGCCTGCGCTTCGAGACCGGCGTCCACCGCATCCAGCGCGTGCCCGCAACCGAGAAGTCCGGCCGCATCCACACCTCGACCGCCTCGGTCGCGATCGTGCCGATCAAAAAGAAGGTTACCATCGTGGTCAATCCTGCCGACTTCGACATGGAATATTCTCGCTCAGGAGGAGCGGGGGGGCAGAACGTCAACAAGGTCGAGACTGCGGTGCGCATTATCCATCGCCCTACCGGCATCGATGCGCGATCCACCGTCGAGCGCAGCCAATCGGCGAACCGCGAGTGCGCCATGGCAATTGTGATGGCCAAGCTCCAGGAACGCGCCGACGAAGAG
>DASZPE010000028.1:0-20477 GCA_035550415.1 Minisyncoccota bacterium
ACCAGCATCACGTGACTATCGGTGCCGCCCGAGACAACAGCCAAGCCGTTCTCGATGAGCCGCGCCGCCAGAGCTTTGGCGTTTTCCAGCGTGCGCTGGGCGTAGAGTTTGAATTCCGGCTCCAGCGCTTCCTTGAAGGACACCGCCTTCGCGGCAATCACGTGCATCAGCGGCCCGCCCTGAAGGCCCGGAAAGACCGCGGAGTTGATCTTCTTCCCGATCTCCTCGTCGTTGGAGAGGATCATGCCACCGCGCGGGCCGCGCAGCGTCTTGTGCGTCGTGGTCGTCACCACGTGCGCGTACGGAAGCGGAGATGGGTAAACGCCGCCCGCGATGAGCCCGGCATAGTGCGCCATATCGACCATGAAATACGCGCCGATTTCATCGGCGATTTCGCGGAAACGCTTGAAATCGATGACGCGCGAATAGGCCGACGCGCCGGCCAAGATCAGTTTTGGCTTCTCGCGGCGCGCGATGTCCGCCACCTGATCCATGTCGATCAACTGATTGTCTTCGCGCACGCCATACGCGACGGGATGAAACCATTTTCCGGAAATGTTGACCGGCGAACCGTGCGTGAGGTGACCACCGCAGGCGAGGTCCATGCCTAGGAATTTATCGCCGGGCTGCAGCAGCGCAAAGAACACGGCTTGGTTGGCGTTGGCGCCCGAGTGCGGCTGCACGTTGGCGTAAGCGGCGCCGAATAACTGCTTTGCGCGATCGCGCGCAATATTCTCGACCTGGTCGGTGAAGGGCTGCCCGCCGTAGTAGCGTTTGCCGGGATAGCCTTCGGAATATTTGTTGGTGAAGATGGAACCCTGCGCCTCGCGCACGGCCTTACTCACGTAATTTTCGGACGGTATCAGCTCGAGGCCTTCGCGCTCGCGCGTCTCCTCGCCCTCGATCGCAGCGAAGACGTCCGTATCCTGCTTTTTAATAGAGTCGTAGAGATTCATGGCAAATGTCAGTTAGGTAGGTAATCGGTCTCTCTACGGGTATTAGATCATACAAATATTATACTCCTATAATGTTACCGGTCGCCGCGTAGACCTTTTCGTGGATTACCTCGCGCGGCAGAATGGTGTCCTTTTTCGAGCAGTCGATTTTGACCCAATGATTGGTATTTTTGATTATTTTCAAGGCGCTTTCTTTCGCATGGGTAAGGTAGGCTACGTTTTTTTCCGCAAGGTCTTTTTTCCCTCGCTGATCAATAAGTTTCAGGGAAAGTTCCGTCGGCAAATGCAGATAGACTACGAGGTCGGGTCGAGGAATAGCGAAGACTTTGTGCTCCATGATATCGAGCCATTCCAGAAAAACCTTGCGTTTTTTATCGTCTCTGATTTTACCGCCCTGATGCAGCTGATTGGCGCTTACGTAGCGATCGAGGACTACGATTTTGCCTTGCGCGAGCCATCTTTCGATCTTTGCTTTTGACTCGAATCGGTCTGCAGCGTAGAGCGTGCTGGCAATATGGGGATCGAGGCCTATAAAGTCGCCATGGAGACCGTCAAGGGATTCCCTGATGAGCTTTCCGAAGAAATTTTCCTCATACGCTGGAAACGACATGGTTTCGACCGGTATCTTCTCCTTTTTTAAGCGTTCTATAAGGAGTTTTGTCTGCGTTGCCTTCCCTACTCCATCGGAGCCATCAATAACAATCAGTTTTCCGCGCTTGTCTAGACTGCCCTTTGCCATGACTCCCATGATACAGTGTTGAGGACAAAAAACTATGGCACTCTCAGATAGAAAGATATTGGATGCAATGAAGGAAGGCTCGATTATCATAGAGCCCTTTGTACGAGAGAACCTCGCGACCTCGAGCTACGACGTGACGCTCGGCGAGCATTTCTTCCGCGAGCAGCCGACCAAGTACAACCACAGCCTCTACAACATCTGGAGCAAGGCGCACATGGAGCACGTCTGGGGCGCCAACAAAGTAGAGAAGGCCGTACCCGCCAAAGAAGCTTTTGCGAAATATAACTTCGAGTGGGAGGGCATCCGTCCTACCGACAAGGTGATCATTCTGCGCCCCGGCGAGACGATCCTCGCTCATACCAACGAGTTCATCGGCGGGCGCGACCATATCACCACTATGATGAAGGCGCGCTCGAGCTTGGGGCGCAACTTTATCGAGGTGTGCAAGTGCGCCGGCTGGGGCGACGTCGGCTACATCAACCGCTGGACGATGGAGATCACCAACAACTCTAAGAACTACATCATCCCGCTTGTCGCCGGCCGCCGCATCGCGCAGATCATATTCTTCGAAACCGGGCCTATCCTCGCTCGGGATTACGCTTCAAGCGGCAAGTACCAGACCTCGCAGTCGGTAAAGGAATTAAAAAAGACCTGGAAGCCGGACATGATGCTGCCGCGGCTCTACCTTGACCGGGACATACGGAAGTAAAGGTGATATGAAAATTTATCAGGACGTCTTGCAGTACATTATGGAAAACGGTGTCGATCGGACCGGCCGCAACGGATCGACACGCGCATGCTTTGGTCTCCAAATGCGCTTCAATATGGAGTTTGGCTTTCCTGCCATGACAACAAAGAAGCTGGCGTTCAAAGCTGTCAAGAGCGAGTTGTTGTGGTTTCTTCAGATGAAAGGAAAAGAACGCGCTCTTGATGAGGATCTTAAGATATTAAACGAGTCTGACCGGACGATTTGGACAGATAATGCAGAGTCAGAATATTGGAGGCCCAAGTCTAAATTTCCGGGCGATTTAGGTCGCATCTACGGCATTCAGTGGCGCAACTGGCGCAAACCAGACGGCACCACCATAGACCAGATTGCCGAACTCATTGAAAAACTTAGGAAGAATCCCAGCGATCGCCGACTCATTGTTACCGCATGGAATCCGGGCGAACTCGACCAGATGGCGCTCCCGGCCTGCCATATGTCATTCCAGTGCTTTGTGGCCAACGGTAAACTCTCTCTGCACATGATTCAGCGTAGCTGCGATATGTTCTTAGGAGTCCCCTTCAATATCGCGTCGTATGCACTCCTTCTCCACATGCTCGCACAGGTAACCGGCCTAAAAGCACACGAATGTGTCCTTACACTCCAAGATGCTCATATTTATCACGAACATTTCGATGCAGTAAAGGAACAGCTTACGCGCGAGCCACTGCCTCTACCAACCCTTTGGCTCAACCCTGATATCCGGAATATCGACGATTTTAAGATGAGCGACATTGAACTTAAAAACTACAATAGCCACCCACCTATCAAAGCAAAGATGGTGGTGTAATCAACAGGGGGAGGTATCCAGAGAGCCGAATAAAGGCGATAATACCAACATAGCTCCTGGGAGCTCATTGCTAATGTCAGACCCCAAAATCAGTGCGATCGCAGCCATAGGCACAAACAACCGTGCTCTATGCGAAGGAAAAAATCTGCTTTGGGAAATTCCTGCAGATCTGCAACGACTAAAAGTCCTTACTATGGGACATACTCTTGTCATGGGTAGAGTAACCTATGAATCAATAGGCCATCCCTTAAGAGGAAGAGTGAATATAATCGTAACTAAGAATCCTTCATACACACCCACGATCCCTGAAAAATTTAAGGACGAAATGGTTATCACTGTATATTCTCCTGCTGAAGCTCTGGAAACAGGTCGGGAAATAGAAGCTAAAAAAGAAAACGGCGAGGTATTTATCTTCGGAGGAGCGCAGATTTACGAACAGACTATCGACTCAGCGAACAAATTGTATCTAACTATTATTGATTCTGACCGAGAAGGCACGGCTCACTTCCCGGCTTATGAAGAAAAGTTTACAAAAACAATTAAGGTGGAGGATCATCAGGATAATGATAAGAACACTGGAGAATTAGTAAGATTTAGATGGATTGATCTAGAGCGGGAGAAATAAAAGGGCGGGCCCGTGGGCCCGCCCTTGTTTTATTTCTCGCCCTTCTTCTCGATCCAGAGGCCCTTATAGCGCTCGAGGAACATCTCGCACCATTGCGCCAACTCGGGCGTCCAAAGCACTTCCTTGAAACCGCGCAGCTCGCGCGCGAGCCGCTTGAAGTGCGGCACGTTATGGCGCAGCACCTGCACGAGTATCTTGGTGCCTATCGTACCCTTCTTGTGCTCCACGTACTGCTCATAGGCGTACAAGAAGTAGTCAAAGCGCTCCAATGCATCGAAGACGAGGCACTCGATCTTATGCTCCTTCTTGATGCGCCGCAGCTGCTGGCGATACTTGCCCATCTTCTCCGCATTCTTGGCGAACTGGAGTAGGAAGGCTTCCATCACCTCTTCTCCGAGCACGATGCCGAAGCGAGCCGCAAAGGCGTCCACCTCAGCGATATCGCCGGCAACGGTCTTGTCGATGTAGAGCGTGTCGCCCTGCGCGGTCTCCCCTTCGCCGAAGTCGTGATAGCGAAGTGCAAGAGACACAAACTCTTTGTTAAAGGCGACATACTGATTGATGTCGGAAAGCACGCAGTCGGCCAAGACCATGATCGAGAGCGTGTGTTGGAGCGTATCCTGGCGGCGCGTGCCGCGCTTGCGGTACTTACTCCAGCGGACGACCTTGGGGAGCGTCAGTTGCGGCCGTTTCCACACGGCCATAAGCTCCTGTACCTGTATAGGGACCGAAGGATTCGGCTTCATCACATACCTCCATTGAGAACTAACCTAGCCCCAGCGTACTGCTCTTCATCTCAAATGAAAAGCGGCCGCGAATTTCTTCGCGGCCGCTTTTGAAATCTCTAAAAAATTACTTCACATCCACGCCCATCGAGCGGGCGCTGCCGGCGACTACTTTCATCGCCTGGTCGACGTCGTGCGCGTTGAGGTCGGGGAGCTTGCGCTCGGCGATCTCTTTAACCTGCGCCTTGGTAAGCGTGCCGATCTTGGCAGTATTGGGCTTGCCGCTCCCCTTCTCTTTACCGAGTGCCTTGAGGATGAGGCTTGAGACCGGCGGAGTCTTGAGCACGAAGTCGTACGAGCGGTCCTCGTAGACCGAGATGACCGCCGGCACCATATCGCCGCGCATCTCCTTGGAGGCGTCGTTGAACTTCTTGATGAACTCGCCGATGTTGATGCCGGCAGGACCGAGCACCTGACCCATCGCAGGGGTCATAGCCGCGGCGCCGCCGTTGGCGATGATCTTTATTTTTTTAACTACCTTCTTGGCCATATATCGAGATTAAGAGAATACCTTATTTTTTTATTTTTGGCTATATGCGCTTGATCTGGAGGAAATCCAGCTCCACCGGCGTCTCGCGGCCGAACATCGGTACGAGCACCTTTACCTTGCCGCGTGCCTCGTCCACCTCGCCCACCTTGCCGTCGAGCTCCTTGAACGGCCCGTCAACAATCACGACCGCATCGCCGACCGAGAGGTCTATGGCGTGCTTCACGCTGCCCTGCGTCGCCTGCATGCGGCCGAGGAGCTCGTCGACTTCCTTCTGCTGGAGCGGGACCGGGTTGACGCCGCTGCCCACGAAGCCGGTCACGCGCGGGGTGTTGCGCACGACGTACCACGACTGGTCGTCGACGAGCATCTCGACCAGCACGTAGCCGGGGTAGACCTTCTCTTCCTCCTCGACGCGCTTGCCGCCCTTGATCTTGACGGTGCGCTCGGTCGGCACCACGACCTGGAATATTTTGTCGCCAAGGCCGAGCGACTCGATGCGCTGGCGCAGATTGCGCGCGACCGCGTTCTCATACCCTGCGTAGGTGTGGATCGCGTACCACGCTCTGCCGACGCTGCTGTCTTGTTTTGCCATACTGTTCTAAATTAGATTGGTGAATGACCCGAACCGGATTAAATGATGTGGCGGATAAGCGCCGCAAAGACATAATCCCAGAGCCCGAGGTAGATCGCGGTCGCAACCGACACGGCGATCACCACCACCGTGTAAGTAGCGGTCTGCGCGCGCGTAGGCCAGCTGACGTGTCTCATTTCCGCACGGACTTCCTTAAAGTAATTCCACATAGTGTTTGTTTGCCTAAGAAAAAACCCCTCCCGGGGCTTTTTCTTATACTACCCTTATCTAAGGCGGTAGTCAACCTGGCTGCCGATGGGCGGGGTTTAGCGGATTTCGTAGGTGACGGTGACGTCGGAGGTGACTTTGTTCTGCCCGACTGAGATTTCCGGAGAGGCGGCAGGGGCTGCGCCGGCGCTCGAGGAGACATCCATAGCCTTGTAGTAGATGGGGCCGGGGTTATTGCCCGACTCATTGTAGGAGACGACGCGCACGAGGCTCACGCCGAGCTCCTTGGCCAATTCATCGGCCTTACTCTTGGCATCGGCAATCGCCTTGCTGCGAGCGGCATCCTGCACCGTGTCAGGATTGTCGAAGGTAAAGGTGAGGCCGGAGACCTCGGTAGCACCCTTAGAGCCGACGCCGGCGAGGAGGTCGCCCGCTTTACTGGTGTCGCGCACTTTCACGGTTGTGGTCTGGCGCACTTCATACCCGGTGAGCACCGACTTGCCCGGCGGGCAGTAAACGGCCGAGCCGACCGAGCCGCTGGTGCCGCTGCCGCTTGCGCTGTTGTACACCGCAGGCTGGGGGCATACGGCGTTCTGATACTCATACTGCGGAGAAATAGAGTAATCGGTGGTCTGGATATCCTTGCTGTCGATGCTGGCGCCGGTGAGATACGCGGTGACGGCGTTGATCTTTGCCGTGGCGTCAGTCTGGGCGTCAGCGACCGTCGCTTTGTCGGAGACGATGCTGAAGGAGAACGTCGCAATATCCGGCACGGCCACCTCTTCGCCATGGCCCGAGACCGTAATGGTATTGGAGGCGCTAATGCCCGCGCCGATATAGCGCCAGCTTTGGATAATCGAAATAGATTCTGCTGCGAGGAAGACCGCTACTAATACTGCAGCGACAAGGATCACCTGACGCAAACGCATCCCTGTAGTGCCATCAAACAAGCCGTTCATAATGACTGTGAAAAAACTATTAAATAATACTGTTCGTTATTATTGACGAGCCTTGACCGCGTTTATTACAGCGGCGAAGTTGTCATAGGGCTGCGCGCCGACAACCGGCACCTGGACGCCGTTACCGATCACGACCGTAAAGGGCGTGCCCGTGCCGCCGTTCCCTTCCGCCTCGTCAGTGCCCTGGGTCAGAACGCTCTGATACTTGGCGCTTGAGACGCAGGAGGCGAACTTCGTAGGGTCGGCGCCGAATTGCGCGGCCAATTGCGCGTAGTACGCCGGGCTCATCTTGGTCTGGTCGGCGAAGATCGTGTCGGCGAACTTCCAGAAGCCGGCGTTGCCGAGCTGTTCGTTGATGCACTCGGCGGCGAGCGCGGCGGGCTCGGCCTGCGGGTGGATCGAGGTCAGCGGGAATTCGCGGTAGACCCACGCAATCTGGCCGCCCGACTCGTCCACCAGGCGCTTGAGCGTCGGATATACCATCTGGCAGTACGGGCACTGGAAGTCGGAGTACTCGACCAGGGTGATCGGCGCGGTCGCGGAGCCGTAGCGGTGGTCGCTCGCAGTCGGCGCAGGCACGTTGGCGGTCGTCGGCGCGGTGTTGGCGGCTGCCTCGACGCTCGGCTCGGCCGGGTTGAAATGGATAAAGAGTATCGAGCCGGCAATTAATACTCCCGAGATAAGGATCGCGAGAGACGGAGAAATATCAAACAACTTTTTTGCGTGAGCGTGCGGTTCGGAATGTTCTTCAGGCATACTGCCACTATAGCATGCCTACTTCTTTTCTTTGAGCAGGTCGCGGATTTCCTCAAGCAGGCGCTCCTGCGCAGGCTTCTCGGCCGGCGGAACGGCCTTCTCCCCTTCGCGGAATACGCGCTTGCGCGCCGCGGCCAGCAGCTTGAAGACGACGAATATGGAGAGTGTGATAAGGAGGAAATTGACGATCGCCGCCAGGAACGAGCCGTAGTGCACGACGACCGGCTGCGTCGTGGTGCCGGTAACCGTATTAAAGATCGGCTGGCCTACGCTCACGCTCATGTTCTTGAGGTCGGAACTCCCCGGCGTAACAAGCCCGATAAGCGGCGTGATGATGTCGCCGACCAGCGAATTGACGATCGCGCTGAAGGCATTGCCTATGACGACCGCGATCGCAAGGTCGAACGCGTTGCCCTTGACCGCAAAGGTCCGGAACTCCGCAAAAAATCCCCGGGTTTTGTCGAGTATCATGCTTTCGTTGTATCGTCTTCTATCCCTTCAAGCAAGTCCCCTTGGAGCTCGTCGACGTCTTCCTGGATTTCGTCGATATCTTCCTGGATTTCGCCGACGTCTTCCTGGATTTCATCAACGTCTTCCTGGATCTCGCCGACGTCTTCCTCGACCACCGCCAGGCTCTCGCGCGTGTAATTGAGGCTCATCTGGATGAAGATCGAGAGATAAATCGCTTCGAGCGAGACGCCGGTGGTGAGGACGAGCAGCATCCGGTCGAAGGTGATCAGATTAAAAATGACGAGCGCAAAGCTCACGATGAACACGACCGTATGCACGATGATCGACTGCGGCGAGCCGATCCACCGCGTAATAGCGAATGCCACATCCTCGATCGGGTTCTTCAGCTGCATATCGAGAGTGTAGCACTTACGCTCCGCGCTCGCTCCCCCGCTCGTACACACGCAGCGGCGCCTGGCGCAGCAGGTCCGCCGCCGCTTCGGCAAAGCGCCACGCCGCGACGACTTCCGGCGCGCTCGCGAAGCGAGCGCGGTCTGCGTTCATAGCAGCGCCAATCAGCACCTCGTACGCGTCGCGCGTGCGCGGGGCTTCCATGTCGAATACGCGCGCGGTGCCGTCCGTATATATTATTTCTATTTCGCTCTTTTTCTGCTTGAGCGCTTTGCCGGCCTCGAGCACGAGCTCGACATCCTGCCAGCGCGGCAGCGCGCTTGCCGCCGAGACTCTAAAGTACGTCTCGGTCTGAGAATCCGGCGCGACGCCCTCCTCGGCACGGTAGCCCGCGTATTGCCCGCGCGCCGCATGCGTGGCACGCGGCGAAAGGCTCGCCAGCGCCTGCGCGCGCGCCTGCGGGAGGTCGCCATCGCGCGCGGGCAGCTCGGCAATCAGCGTCGCCAGCATTTCAAGAAGGTGGTTCTGCCCCACGTCGCGCAAGGCGCCGACCGGATCATAAAATTCTCCGCGCCCTTCGATGCCGAGCGACTCTTCTATGCGGCACGCGACTTTGGCGACATGCGCCGCGCCAAGCAAATTTTCAAAAGCATCGTCGCTGCGCCGCGCTGCCAGCACTGCATCCAAGCCCTCTTTACCCAAGTAATGATCGACGCGGTAGATACTATCGGGCGAGAAGTACTGCTCGATCTTCTGCTCAAGCATCTGCGCCGACTCGCTGCCCTCCCCGAACGGCTTCTCGATCAGGAGCTTCCCGCGCAAGCCCGCCGTGCCGAGGCCGTCGATGATGGGAAGATGGAACTGCGGCTGCACTGCGAGATGGAATATCACGTCGCCGGAAATCTTTTCTTTTAGATTGGCAAACGAGGCCTGGTCGTCGAACGTCCCTTGCGCGTAGCGCACCTGTTCCACAAATTTCTCCCGAGCCGCAGCGTCAAAGCGCTTGAGCGAGGGCGCGATGAAAGCGCGATACTCCTCGTCGCTCCACGGCCGGCGCGAGAACGCAATCACCGTGAGATCATGCGTAGCAGAAAGGGCGCACAACGCGGGCATGATCTTGCGTTGAGCAAGATCTCCCGTCGCGCCGAACACTACGTACGTAAGCGGCGTGTTCATGATTGGGGTGCCTACCCGGACTCGAACCGGGATAGCGAGCTCCACAAGCTCGAGTGTTAACCATTACACCATAGGCACCATCCCCCGCACGCAATCACTTATAGCATTTCTTCCTTAGGGATGGAAGAAAAACGCCACCGCCATGATGGCGTAGGCCGCCAGCAGCTGCAGCCCCTCGAACCAGTTGCTCTCGCCGTCCTCGGATATGGAATTGGCGATAAATACCGAGGAGATGATCGCCACCAGCTCGAAGACGTTGAATACGAGCCCCATATGCACCGGGAAGAGGAAGCTCGCGAGCACGAGCACGGGCGCCGCGAACATGGCGATCTGCACCGCCGAGCCGATCGATATCTGGAGCGCGAGGTCCATGCGGTTCTTGAGCGCGACGGTTATGGCCGAGACGTGCTCGGCCGCGTTGCCGATGATCGCGATCAAGATCACGCCAATGAAGAGCTCGGTCCAGCCCCAGCTCTCGACCAAGGGCTCGATCGAGCCGACCAAGATCTCGCTCATCCACGCAACAACAAGCGTGGCAACAAAGAGAATGAGGACGCTCTTCCCCACGCTCCACTTGGGCTCGAACTTCTCGACATCGCGATAAAGGTGACTGTGCGTATAGAGCGTGAAGAAAAGGCTGGCCGCGTAAGCAAGGATCATGATGACCGCGACGAAGATAGACAGCGTGTTGACGACCGCGCTCGACTGCGACGCGGTAAGGAGAAATATCGCCGGCATCACGAGCGCGATCACCGCGAGTAAGAGCGTCGAGCCGGTCGCCTTGGCCGCCGTGGCGCTGAAGGTCTGCTTCTCCTTCCCCAGCCCGCCGAAGAAGATCGCCATGCCGAGCACGAGAAGCAGGTTGCCGATGATGGAGCCGGTGATCGATGCCTTCACGACTTCGACCAGCCCTGCCTGGAGCGCGAAGAGGCCGATAATGATCTCGGTCGCATTGCCGAAGGTTGCGTTGAGGAGGCCGCCCACCGCGGAGTTGGTGCGGCCGGCCAATTCTTCAGTCGCCTCGCCAATGTACTTGGCGAGCGGGACGATAGCGATCGCCGCGAGGAAAAAAGTAATGAAGGCCGAGGTGCCGGTCGTCTGCGCAAGTGCAGTAATAGGTATAAAAACAAGAAGCCCCAAAAATAGCTTGTTCATGGGCTCTATTATAGAGCCGATTTTCGAGTGCCCAGCAGTACCTCTTTTCCGAACTGGCGAGTATCTACACAGTAGCACAACGGAGCATGACAACCCTGGGCACCTCACTTCTCAGCCGGTTGCCCACGCCTCTTAATTAGTTTGTCGTAAACATGGTAAGCGCGGCGCTTCTGTACAAAATAGCGCCGCTCCTCCTTGTTGAGTGGTTGTGCTAAGGCATGACGCACGCTGTCGCGCCGAGCCCGTGTCTTGCTTCCTGCGCTCAGCTTATTGCGGCCAAGCTTAAGGCCTAAATGCTGCGCTCCGTTTGCAAAATCGATGATATCCGTTTTCGCAGGATTAGTAGGCACTGGCTGGTTTGCATCAAAATCAGAAAGCAGCTTCTCTGCAAATGCGCGAAACTCTTCCATCTTCCCCTCTCCGATGCGACTAGCCGTAATCCCGATATCGTCAACAAAGATCGCGATGCGGGGGTCATGGCCACGCAACTTCCTCCGCATCTTCCATTCCAACCGCTGGAACAAGTCGAGGTTGCACCAAAGCGCCAAACGCGGCGAGGTGGCAAACCCACGAGCGATGGTGTGGTCAGGATTGCTGTTCCCCTTCGGACCAAGAGGAACACAGCAAAGGCGTGCGAGAATCTGCGCAGCCTCTTTGCTACAGCCACACTTGGAGTAAAAAAGATAGAAGACTCGGCGTTCGCGTATCTGCTCAAAGAAACGCCGGACATCCATCTTGAGCAGTGTCCGCCCCTTCTGTTCACCCAAAAGGTGGTAGGCAGCCTGTATATGGTTCTTGCCCGATAGCCCTCCAAATATAAAGCTCGGCACCATCTTGTCGTAAGGAGCTAGTATCTTGGCATCTACGAGTTCCAGCAGTTTTACCAACGGGGTGCCTACGGCGCTACGCACGAACTTCCCGTCTTCCGGCTTAGAGGCGTCGCTGTCATACCAATACTTATCGAAATTGCGGAGCACATCGTCAACGAGAGCCCGCGCCTTTATATAGGGCAGCTTCTTGCCAGAGATTCGCTTGGCGATGTCCTCTTTGCGAGAGAGATTAATGTTTGGATACCGCTTCTTTTGCATACCGCTTCAGTCGTTTTGCCTTTACCTGTATTAGATGGGTCTGTAATTTTTCTCCTGCGCTCATCAACGCCTTCTCGACTCCCGACAGCTTAGCCGAACCATCTTCATCTGCAAGCACGAACGGCATTATCGAACTTGGCCGCACGCCGAGAGTATCCGCGAGCTTGACCACGAAGGCTTTAGAGGGCTCTTTCTGCCCCGTCTCCACCATCGAGACGAGTATGGTGGAGACACCGACAGCGGTACCAAGCTCTTCTTGCGTAAGCCCTGCCGCACTTCTTATTTGTTTGAGTAGATCTTTGAATTGATACATAGGTGTGATTAAAGGGCGACTATGCCAGCGTGTCGATCAAGATGCTGATGATTTTGAGAACCATCAACACGATCCGCTTCATGGCTACTAGTCGCCCTTACATCCGGAACGCCCAAGGTAGTACTGTGATGAAGCAGAGTCCCGATGTTATCCATGGTGTAAGAGCATTTTAAGCACTCGACCGCTAATAAATCGTGGCTACTTGCCGATGCGCATGGCCGTTTGTTCCGAAGAGCGACGTTCCGATGGAACCTAGAGGCCACGCGCTGGCTTAAGTAACCACTGCCTCGCACACTGCACTACCTATCCCTCTCACCGCTTACTTCTAGATATCTCAGATATCTACTGCTAATGAACTGCGTATATGCGGTGCGAGAACTGGTGCCGGGGCTTTAACCTACCTTCCTCATAGCACTTGGCGAGGGAGGGGCTCAGATGCGCTGCCGCATCTCAAATAATCGGTATAACGACCAATCAGTCCTATCTTGCTATCAACGTGCTACATCCCCTAGCTTATACGTTTTGTAGTAGTTCGCAAACCACTTATCAACAGGTAGAAAAAAGCTTTATCCAGCAAGCTTTAATAAGCGTCGAACTGGTTAGCGTTTACGTCGTTAGTCTCCGCCGTGCCTCCCACAACCGGATTAAGTGTGACGCTATAAGTCGAGTAGTAATAGTAATCGTTATCCTCGGTTCGCGTGAAGTCGAAGGTGTCAGCAAAGGATTCATGACCCTGATCATTACGGAACTTGAGGTTAGTGTTGTCCCAGCTCGAACCGAGAGCGAATGCGAGCCAGTAGGTACCGTCCGAGATGTTTTCGATAGTATATTGGCTGTGCGCCCCAATATAGACCGTGAAGACCGAAGTGCCGGCGGTGATCAACTTAGCTTCGGCGTCAGAGTCGGTGCCATTATCTATCTTTAGTTCTCCATCACCCTGCAGATATGCCGAGACGCGCTTAATGACTGTGCCCGTAGGAAGCGAACTCTCCGGATAGCTCGGCATGGTAGCAGTGTAGCTAGTGGTATTTTGAGCGACCGGAGGTGGAAGCGGCGTTTGAGAACTACTATCGCCTGAGAAAACAGCCACGAGAACCAATACCCCGATGAGTATAAGGAACCAGTAGCGGCCTGCGGTGTGTAAAAATTTGTTCATATTTATTAATTAATCTTGGTACCGCAGTGCACACAAAACTTACCCTCAGACATAATCTCTTTGCCGCACTCGCCGCAGAATTTACCCTTTGTATCTTTGACCTCCGCAGCAACCACCTTGGCCTCCGGCAACATTGACACTTCGGTAGCAGGTGCCTCTGTACTATCTGAAGAGCTGTTAAGCGCAGCAACTCGCTTGTGATATTCCTCAACTGTAATTGCTCCTGTGTTAAGGAGTTGATTCACTTCGGCTATTGGCTGCAGTGTCTTAACTTGCTCAGGTTTAAGCTCGAGGCCATACTTGCAGATTGGACAGAGTAACCACCATACACTCTTATATGGAATGACCGGAATGAAAAATAAAGTAAACCACGTAGTGCGTCGAAGAAGTGTCCAGTACTCCTCGTTATGACAGTGGTCACAAACGCGCTTAAAGACTGGCCCGACGTTCCAAGTTGTTTGACGACCCCAACCAAAGATAATAGGCATAAATTAACTTCTTAATAAAAACGTCTGCACTCTACAACCTAGTTACATTCTAGTCCATACCCATTTAACCGCATATACGCGAAAACGGCACGCAGGTGCCGTTTTCTGTCATGTGCGCAGGAGAGGACTCGAACCTCCATCCCATTGCTGGGGCTACCACCTCAAGGTAGTGCGTCTACCAATTTCGCCACCTGCGCGTGCGTGAAATGCTCCCCCACTATACGCAGATTCTCCCTTATTTTCAACACGTACTAAAAAACTCCGCCGGTGGCGGAGTTCTTCAATCTTAAAATTATTCTGCGGCTGCCTCTTGCGCCGCCGCCTCTGCTCCGGGAGCTTCCTCCATGGCGGGAGCTGCTTCGCTCGCGGCCGCCTCGGGCGCGGTGTAGGCGCGCGCCTTGCGCATCGCGCGCTTAGCATCGCGGGCGGCCTTCTCGCGGATGAAGTAGAGCTTGGCGCGGCGGGTCTGCGTGCGGCGCAGAACCTCGATGCTGTCGATGTTCGGCGAGTAGAGCGGGAAGATCTTCTCGACGCCGACACCCGAGGCAACGCGGCGCACCGTGAAGGTAGAGCCCGACTCGTGGCCGTGCTTGACCGCGAGCACGAGGCCCTCGAAGGCCTGGCGGCGGACGTTCTTGGTCATCACCTCCTTCTTGTTGGCCTGCTTCTTCTGCTTGAGCTCCTCGATCTTCTGCCAGACGCGCACGGTGTCCCCCGCCCGGAGGCCGAGGTCCTGGCGTTCTTTCATATTGACCGGGGAAATAGTGACTGCTGATTTCATGCCGAGATACTCTACCATACCTTGCTAGGCAAAGCAAAAACGTAATAAAAAAGTCCAGGGCGGGCAGCCCAGACTATTTTTCTTCCAGTTTTTGCTTTGCCTCAACAAAATCCGCCGGCAGCGGGGCCTCAAATACGACCTGGCGGGCCGCCTGCCTTGAGCCGCCCGAAGAATCGGGATGGGTAAAGGATATCGAGTACGCATGGAGTGCCAGCCGGGTGAAGCCGAGGATGCCGGGCCTGCCCGGCGCGTAGAGCGGGTCGCAGACGATCGGGTGCTGAATGAGAGAGAAATGGACCCTGATCTGGTGCGTGCGGCCGGTCTTGGGGAACGCCTCGACATACGAGGCGCCATTGCCGCTGCCAAGCACCTTATATAAGGTCTGCGCCTCGCGCACGACGCCGTGCGGGCGCGTGGCCGAGCGGGGCCCGAGCCCCCCGCGCGCGGAGCCGATCGGCCGGTCGATGATGCCGCGCTCGTCTTTGAGCCCGCCGTAGACAAAGGCTCGGTAGACCTTCTTCACTTCCCTGTTTTGAAATTGCTCCTTGAGGAATTCAAACGCCTTTTGCGTACGCGCGATAACCATGACGCCCGAGGTGTCGCGGTCGATGCGGTGCACGATGCCGGGGCGCTCGATGACGGTGCCATCGGCGAGCCGCTGTTCCTCGCCTACTCCGATAATGTCCGGGTAGCGGGTTGTGAGCCAGTCGACCACCGTCGCGCGCTCGTGCCGCCCGTCGGCATGCACCGCGAGGCCCGAGGGCTTGTTAATGACGATGATCGAATCGTCTTCGTAGATAATAGTCGGTTCCATGCTTGCAGTGAGTCTGTCGAACGGGTGCACCCTGAGGGATTTGAACCCCCGACCTTCGCTGTGTAAAAGCGCTGCTCTACCAACTGAGCTAAGGGTGCATCTGACTGAAACGCGATTGAAAATAGGCTCTTCAACCGTGTGCCTCTGGTAGGAATCGAACCCACATCAACGCCTTAGAAGAGCGCTGCTCTATCCATTGAGCTACAGAGGCAAAAGATGCCAGTGCACAATACCATAATACGCGAGTATTAAAAGGAGGAGAATCGTGAATGCGAGGAAGTATTTCTTGACCACATCGAGCATCTTCAGCCCGAAGCGATGCATGAGGTACGCAATGATTGCGAGCCTGAGCGCACGGCCGATGAAAAATCCGACAATGAATGCCGGGAAAAACGCGCCCAGGAAGCCGGCCGCCAGCACGACCACCTTCTCCGGCACCAGAGAAAACGCAACCAGTATCATGCCGATCGCCACATGCCCCATGAGCATGTGCCGCGCTTCGTGGAACGCGGGCTCGAGATGATAGAACTGGATCAAAGGCATGCCGAATTGATGAAAGAGAAACGCGCCGACGAAATAGCCGATCGCCGCACCCAGCGTCGAGAACGAGATACAGATGACGAGGTACTCCTTCCAGCGCGCGGGGTGCGCCAGCATGAGCGCCGCGAGATACACCTCCGGCGGTATCGGGAAGAAGACCGGGTCGAACGCGGCGAAGAGCGCGAGCCACACGAGCGCGTAAGGCCCTTGCGCCAGCAGAGTAAAGCGCTGCCAGAGCTTGGTGTGCCACGCGGATATAGGGTGCGGGAGCGGCATACGTTAGCGAACGCGCGCGCCCGGCGTACCCGTCGTTTCAAAAAGCGCGAAGGGCGTCTCGCCATCGCCGCCGGTCGCAAGGATCATCGCCTGGCTCTCGAGGCCCATCATCATGCGGGGTGCCAAGTTAGTCGCGAAGGGGCAGCGCTTCCCGACAAGATCTTGCGGGTTCGGAAAGTAGGCGGAGATGCCGGAGAGCACTTGTCGCTCTTCACTCCCAAAGTTCACGCGCAGTTTGAGCAATTTGTCGCTGCCGTCGATCTTCTCGGCGCTCACGATCTCGCCGATCTTGATCTCGACCTTCTTGAAGTCGTCTATGGATATCGGTTCGGGCATTTGAAAATCTTAGCTTGTTTTCTTCATTCGGTCGAGATAACCCTGGAGTATGAGCGCCGCTGCGGACGCATCAAGTTTTTCTTGCGAAGGCATATCCTTGCGCGAGCCGTCGGGCGCGAATTGCCGCGCGGCTTGCGTGCTCGTAAATAATTCAGGCTCGTATTCGACGGGAAGCCCGCTCAACTCCGCGAGGTCGGCCTTGAACTGCTCGATGTCCTCCATCACGTCGTTGGCCTCGCCCTTGAAGTTGCGCGACTCGCCGATGATGATCTTTCCCGCCCCGCGTTCCTTCACTATATCTACAACGCGCGCGAGCGACTCGCGGTCACTCGCAACCGTCGTCAGCGGGAACGCAATCGTGCCCATGTCGTCCGAGACGGCGATGCCGATGCGCTTGGTGCCATAATCAATCCCGAGGTATTTCACCCTTTGAGCATACCGAAGAAAAAGTGTATTGTCTCTATATAAGGAGGGGTGGCAGAGTGGTCTAACGCACCGGTCTTGAAAACCGGCGTGCCGCAAGGCACCGTGAGTTCGAATCTCACCCCCTCCGCCAATGGCTAACGGCAGAAAGCATCCTGACTTTTCTGAATCAATAAAGGTTCTGCGTGGAGACAAGAAGCTTTCTGCGGTTATCCGCGCGCATGGGCCTATTGATCTCACTCGATATCATGCGGGCTCGCGCGGGGTATTCCCTGCCCTTTTGCGCTCGATTGTCTACCAGCAGATCTCCGGCAAGGCGGCGGCATCGATACTCGCGCGCTTGCTGGCACTCTACCCTGGTGGCAAAGCGACACCCAAGTTGGTAGCAAAAACTCCTACGCCCAAATTGCGCAAAGCGGGACTCTCTGCCGCGAAAGCGATCTATGTAAAAGACCTCGCGAAGAAATATCTCGACGGCACGATCGACGAGAAAAAGTTCCCGAGGATGTCGTCGCAGGAAATTATCGACCACTTGGTGCAGGTCAAAGGCATCGGCGAGTGGACCGCGCACATGGTGCTTATCTTCACGCTCTACCGCCCCGACATACTCCCGGTCGGCGACCTCGCGATCCGCAAAGGCTTCCAGGCAGTCTACGGCCTGCGCGAAATGCCGACCAAGCGCGAGATGGAAAAGATCGCTAGCCCCTGGCGCGCGCATGCGACCGCCGCCTCGTGGTACCTCTGGCGCGTTGCCGACCAAGCAAAGCTCAAGCCGAAAAACAAAAAGGGCGGCGCAACATCATGACGGATATGGCAACAGCCGTTTTGCCCAGAGAATTTTATGACCGCGATCCGGCACAGGTTGCAAAGGAACTCCTGGGGAAATTTCTGGTGCGAAAAATCTCAAAAGGTTTCCTCATCGGCATGATCACCGAGACAGAAGCGTATTTGCCTGCGGGAGATTCTGCAGCTCATAGTTTCAAAGGCCGGACAAAAAGAAACGCGAGCCTCTATACCGAAGGCGGCCATGCGTATGTTCATCGCATGCGGCAGTATCATCTCCTCGACGTGGTGACCGAATCGCCCGAGAGGCCGGGCTCCGTACTTATCCGGTCTATTGAGCCGGTAGAGGGCATCGAAGGATTAATAAACGGACCGGGGAAAGTCTGCAGAGAACTGCGCATTACCCAGGGCCTCGACGGCGTCGACATGACACGCTCCGAAAGCGGACTGTTTATTACAGAGGGAGAACCTTCCTCGCGGAAGATACTCGTTTCTACGCGCGTGGGTATTTCCACGGCCAAAGACATGCCGCTTCGATTTCGGATCTGACGCGGCTGCGGCTTCATCATTTCTCCATCGCAAAAGGTAGAGTATGATGTCTTCATGGCTACCATTATTGAGGTCAAGAACCTCGTTAAAAAGTACGGCGACTTTACGGCAGTGAACGACATTACCTTCTCGGTCGAGAGCGGCGAGACCTTCGGGATACTGGGCCCCAACGGCGCAGGCAAGACGACGACGCTCGAGATGATCGAGAGCCTCAAGCGCCCGACCAGCGGCACGATTACGCTCGACGGCCACGATGTCGTGAAGGAGAGCGACCTCGTGAAGTCGCTCATCGGCGTGCAGCTCCAGGCGTCGACCTTCTTCGAGAACCTCAACTTGGTGGAGCTGCTGGAAACCTTCGGCGCGATGTACAACCGGCACATCAACGCGATGGAATTGCTCGAAGAGGTGCAGCTGACCGACAAGGCCAAGGCTCAGGCCAAAGAACTCTCCGGCGGCCAGCGCCAGCGGCTCTCGATAGCGATCGGGCTCGTCAACGACCCCAAGGTGCTCTTTCTTGACGAGCCGACTACCGGTCTCGACCCGCAGGCGCGCCGCAACCTCTGGGACTTGGTAGAGATGGTCAAGCGCAAGGGCAAGACAGTGGTGCTCACGACGCACTACATGGACGAGGCCGAGGTGCTGTGCAACCGCGTTGCCATCATGGACGCGGGCAAGATTGTCGCGATGGGTACGCCGAAAACTCTTATTGAAAAGCTGCTCGCGAGCGGATTCAGCAAGCCGGTGCTGCAGCAGCAGGCCAATTTAGAAGACGTCTTCCTTAACCTCACCGGCCACGCGCTGCGCGACTAAACTTATATGTACACCATCTACAAACTCACCGCTGCTTCGCTCAAGATGTTCGTCCGCTCGCGGCAGGCGCTCTTCTTTACGCTCTTCATGCCGTTCATCATCATGCTCATCTTCGGCTACATCGGCTTCGACAAGCCGCAATTGAGCGACATCGGCCTCGTGACCCACTCGCCGACTGCGGCGACGCAGCAGTTCATCGACCAGGTGAGCAAATTCCCGACGCTCACGATCCATCAGGGCACGCTCGCCGAGGAACAGGAGCAGCTCAATGAGGGCAACCGTTCAATCGTGCTCGATGTACCGGACACGATCTCCGGCGCAGGCGCCGAGCCCATCACCGCGTATGTAAACGCCGGCAAGGCGGCGGAGGCAGCTGGCGTGCTGTCGGTCCTCAACCAGTTCATCAGCCAAGCGACAATTGCCTCCGCGCACATCCAGCCGATCGCCACGATCAGCGAGCAGGAGGTCAACGCGCACAATCTGCGCTATATCGAGTTCCTGCTCCCGGGCCTCATCGCGCTCTCAGTCATGCAGATGTCGGTCTTCTCGGTTGCCTTCCTCTTTACACAGTATAAGGAGAAGGGGGTCCTCAAGCGCATCCTCGCCTCCCCCATGAAGCCGTTCCAGTTCGTTATCTCTAACGCGATCACCCGCCTTATCGTGAGCGTTCTGCAGGCGGCGATATTCATCATTGCGGGGCTCATCCTCTTCCAGGTGCATATCGTCGGCTCGTATCTGCTCCTTACGCTGTGCGTCGTCCTCGGCGCGCTCATGTTCTTGGGACTCGGCTTCACGATCTCGGGTGTTTCTAAAACGGTCGACTCCGTGCCGGCCATCGCCAACCTCGTCGTCTTCCCGCAGCTCTTCCTCGGGGGGACGTTCTTCGCGATCTCGAGCATGCCCGCCTGGCTCCAGGCTGTGGCACAATTCCTGCCGCTCACCTACTTCTCGACTGCGCTGCGCGAAATCATGACCAAGGGCACCGGCATCGCGGGCATCTGGCCCGACCTGCTCGGCATGATCATCTGGGGCGGCGTACTTATCACGCTTGCGACTATCACCTTCCGCTTCCAGGAGCGCGAAGCCGCATAAGGCGAGTGCTATACTAGAGGCACTATGCCTGGGGGCCGAGAGATGTCGTGGAGCGTTCTGACGCATCAGCATCGCGAGCACAGTACCGACTGGTACTGGGGCCTTGCGGTACTTGCGATCGCGGGGGCGGTACTCGCCATCTTCTTCGGCAACTTCCTCTTCGCGCTTATT
>DASZPE010000029.1:0-14212 GCA_035550415.1 Minisyncoccota bacterium
GTCGACGCGCCGCCGTTGAAGCGCGTCAGGGTCGAGGTCGAGTTCCCCGGCCCTCCGAAGGGATACGAGGAGTAGTTGAGCGCGGCGAGCGAGCTCGAGGAAACTTTATTGTTGAAGGCGGTCCAATCGCCCTGGCTCAGATAGCCGTCGGTGCTGCCGTTGGCTTGAGCGATCGAGAAGACCCCGGTGGAGCTGTTGTACGAGAGCGGCGCCGTAGCCGAGAGCGAAGTTGAAGAGAGGAAGCCGAATGTCGAGGTCGAAATAGTCGAGACGACGCCGTTCGTCGCCGTGAGCAAACCGTTGAGGCTGCCGAGCGTCAGCGTGCCGGTGATGTGCGAGTTGCCGCCGACATACTCATTGCCGTTGACCTCGAACTTGTTGGTGGGAGACGTCGTACCGACGCCGAGGTTCCCGGCCGTCACGTACGTGCCGCCGCTGCCGTTGGGCGTCAGGAAGATGCCGCCGTTGGTGTCGCTGGCCGTAATGGAGTGCCCGGCGATAGTAAGGTTGCCCGCCGCGACACCGTTGGGCACCAAGAGCGCGGAGAGATCACTCGTCGTGACCGACTTGCCGCCGGTTATGTTGAGATTGTTCTTGATAAGAACCTGGCCCGTGCCGGACGGATTGAGCTCGATGTTGGCGGTGCCGGAGGTCTGGAGGACGAGGTTCTGGTTGACGTCGGACGACACGACGACGTTGTTCGACACGTCGGTATGGATGACTTCCTGGCCGTTGACGTAAAGCGAGCCGGGGCCGAGGAAGATATCCTTGAACGTCAGACCCGGCGCGCCGAGCGAGTACGTATTCGTGATCGACGGGATAATGCTGCCGCTGAGGCCGATATTGCCCGCGAAGGTACTGGTGCCGGTGCCGAGCACCGCGAGCGTGCCGGTCGTGGTGGCACCGCCGCTCACGGTGAGGCCGCCCGCCTGCGTGCCGTTGCCGATCGTCGAGCTCGCAAGCGCATAGAGGCCCGCGTTAAATCCGATGAGCGTCGAGGTCGCGTTGGCAGCGCTCGATCCGAACGCCGTCGGGAAGAACGGAAACGCCGAACCGCCGATGCCGCTTGCGGTAAGCGTCGTCCCGTCGAAGGCGAGGCCGGAGCCGACAACAACGCTCTTTACCGCGCCCGTGCCGTTGCCGGCGAGGATGCCGCCGAGCGTGGTCGAGCCCGTGCCGCCGTTTGCCGCACCGAGCGTGCCGCTAAGCGTCAGCGTGCCCGACCCCGTGATCGGCCCGCCAGTGAATGCGAGGCCGGTCGTGCCGCCAGAAGCATCGACCGAGGTTACCGACCCTCCGCCGCTGCCGCCAAGCCCCAGACTCGAGGTTGCGGCAGCAGTCCACGTCGTGCCGTTCCACAAGAGCACGTTGCCGTATGCGCTGCCTGCTACGTGCGGAATAGTCGTCGAAGCCGAGATGTACGCGCCGACCGCGTAGTTGCTCGAGGTTGTGGAGAAGAAATTGTTCGCCAACTTCCAATAATCCGCCGAAGTGGTCGAGAAGCCGCTGACGTTCTGCTGCGAGAGGAAGTAGCTTGCCGATGTGGTGGAGAATGCGCTGCCCTGATTTTGAGCCAAGAAGTACGATGCGGAGCTGGTCGAGAAGAAATTATTCTGCGTCTGCCAGTAGTTGGCCGATGTGGTGGAGAAGCCGGTCCCCGCAGCGCCCACAATCCCGAGGCTTGAAGTAGCAACCAGGTCATAGCCGCCCGACGCGTTGCCGACGAGCACCATGCCATAAGTTGGGGCCGTCGACGTGCCCGTACCGCCGTTGGCGGCTGTCAGTACACCGCCGAGCGTCAGCGTGCCGGCTCCCGTGATTGGGCCGCCGGTGAATGCGAGGCCGGTCGTGCCGCCGGAGGCATCGACCGAGGTCACGCTGCCGAAGCCCGCGCCCACGCCGATGCAGGTGCCGTTGATCGAGAAGCAGCCGCCGGTCAGGTCGATCGAACCCGCGAAGGTGGAGGTACCGGTCGACGTGTTGTCGAGCGCGCCCGTGAGCGTGCCGCCCGTGAGCGCGAGGTAGCCGTCGATCGAGCTCCCGGTAATCGTTGAACCGGTGATCGTGACGTTATGAAGCTGGTTGATGATCTGCGAGAGCGCGATGTTGCTGGTCGGCCCGCCGGAGGAGTACACCGGCGCCGGAGCGGCATTGACCGAAGAAAAGATTTTGGAGGTCAACTCGCTGTCGAGCGCGTTGAGCTTCTGCGTAAGCTCATCCTCGGTGATACCGGAGACGAGGTGCTCGACCGTGCGCTCGATGACCGGGTAGGTATTCTGCACGATCGTCGTCGTGGCCCCCGCGGCTGACGCAGCGGAGACGTTCGATGTTTGCGCGGGAGAATTCTGCGCGATTGCCTGCTGTGCCGCCGGCGTGGAAGTCGCCTGCGCGGCTGAGCCGACGCCTGCGTTGAAGAACGGCGACTGCACTTGCGCGTAGTGGCCGCCGCCGAAGAGCCCGCCGATAAATGCGAGCACATCGGAGATGATCGATGCGTGCGGCGCAGGGAGCGCCGTGGTGTCGACCGTGAGCGGCCGCGCGCCGAAGAATGACGAGTCGACTTGCGCCACTGATGCGCCAAGCTCCTGTTGCGAAGCAACGTCGCGATTATGAATACCGCTTGCGAATGCGATTGCGCTGAAGAGAAACGCTGCGCCAAGCGCAAGCACCGTGCGCTGAGCTAGAGGCGATGAGAACAGCGGCATGAACGCAGACGGCGCGCTCTGAGCTGGTTGGGAAGTTGCGGGCATCTTGCGCTCGACATTCGTCTGCGCAACTTCGCGAACCTGGGCGTACTGCGCGCTTTCCGCGCGGCGCTCGCGGGCGAGCAAGGCGCGGCGCTCGGCCTTTGCCTCGGCGCGCACGATCTCAAACTCATGTACCGAAACCTCATCGACGAACCACGCGCCCTGTACTTGCGTCCCGCGGAGCTTGCCCTCGCGGCAGAGCTTGCCGACGTAATCAGGGGCGCATGAGAGGCGCTTGGCAACGGCACGCGCCGAGAGCATCGGCGCGCCATCATCTGAAGTTATTTTTTTTGCTGGTGCCATGCTCCGAAAAAACTTTTGTTTGTGCGGAAAGTTCGTCACTTTCCTGCAACAGAAGAGGTAGCAATTCCGCCGATCGGAATTGCTACCCTGTATTCATTATTTTACGCGACATTCACGAATTTTTTATCTATATATGGGATGAAAAATGTGGATAGTTTGTTGCAGTGCAAAGCGATTTTAAAATTTAAAAAAATAAGTTTTGCAAAACTTTCTTCGGATCTTGAGACACATTTCTTTAGCAAAATTTACAGAAATCACTTCCCGAGTTTTTTATCGATCTTGTATAGACGATAACAGTTGAAAAGTAATACGTTATCGGCTCGCCTATACGATATATCGGGATGGCCTATCCGAGATCTCGGCAAAATATCGGCTAATTGCTTAGCTTTTTAAGATAATACCTCGTCTATTTTGGCAACTATTTTTACAAAAATAGCGCTTTTTGACAAAAGCGCTACGTGATCTCAAATATTATATTTTGTTGTTAGGGCTGCGCTTGGAGAGCCGAAGCCGTGTTGGAACCGTTCCCCGTCTCGACAATGGTGGTCGAATTTACAAAGACCGACGAAAGCATGACGATGCCGAATACGAGCACCCCTGCGATTGCGACTCCGAGTATCGGCACGAACGCCGGCATGCGGCGCTGCGGTGCGATCATTGCGTCATCATCTTCGCTCTCTTCAATTGAGCGCGGCATGCGCACGATCGGCGTGAGCGCGCTCTTCTTTGTCTTTGTGAGTACGGGCATTGCCGGCTCCATTTCGTCGACATACGTGAGATACGAGGGAGTTCGGGTGGATGCGCGGCGTATCGGTATATGGATCGATTCGCGCGCGCTTTCTTCCTCGCGAATTTCTTCGGCTATCGTTTCAAATACGCTTGGCCCGCGCGCTTCGTCTTGCTCTTCCTCCTGCAGTATTTCTTCGCGCTCTATCTGGATCGGCCGGCGGAAACTCTGCAAAGGTTCGGGAGCGCGCATCGGCTCTGGCTCACTCATGAGGCGTGCCGTTGTCTCTGATCGCGCAATAGGCGCAGCTTCCGCCTCAAGCTCTTGGCCTTCATCGGCAAGTTCGGCAGATTCTACCGCTTCTTCGTCTGCCTCTTCGGCGCGCCCCTCTTCCTGCTGCGGCTCCGCAGATTCCTTGACTTCTTCTACCATGGCGCGCGCTACGACCCTCGGCTCGACGCGCTCAACGGAGAGTATCTTCTTGGCGCGCGCCGGCGTACTCACTTCCCCCTTGAGGTAGGCGTCGAGCGCTTTGGCATCGACATACCAGGCGCGGCCGACCTTCTGCCCCGGCACCTTCTTGGCGCGGATCAGCTGGCCGATATAATCGGCGTGATATTTGTGGAGCTTCGCTGCCAGGCGCGTCGAGATATACCGCTTGCCCGAGATTTCTAGTTCGTCCATACGATAAGTATACCCTATCGCGTATCTCGCCTACGCGAGCCTGTGAGAAAGTAGCAAAAGCCCTTATTTGAGAAGCTTCTCTATCTCCTCGCGAAGCGCCGCCGGGTTAGCCGAGCCGCGGCTCGCCTTCATCCCCTGCCCTACCAAAAATTGCATCGCGGCCTCCTTGCCGGCCTTGTAATCGGCGACAACAGATGGATTAACTCCGATCACCTGCTGCGCAATAACCGAAAGCGCGCCCGCGTCGCTCTGCTGCGCATACTTCTTTGAAATTTCTTTAAGGTCTCCCCCGTGTTGGAACACTTCGGCGATCGAGTCCTTGACGCCGCGCGATGAGATCTCGCTCTTACTTGCCGCACCAAGGATGTGCGCCAGGCCGGATGCCGTAATATTGCCGAGCCCTGCGTCGCCATATTTGGCAGCCAGCCCTGCAATATCCGAGCCGATATAGTTAGCGGCGAGTTTCTTAACCTCGGGCGCCGTGGCGGCTACATTCTCGAAAAGAGTTCCGAGCCGCTCGTCTGCGACGAACATCTCGGCATACTCGGCATTCATGCCTTCCGCAATATACCGCTCGCGCTTCTTCCACGGCAGCTCGGGCAATTCTTTCTTGAGAGATTCTGCCGAGAATTCGGGCATCTCCGAGATCTTTAGTTTGGGCAGGTCGGGGTCGGGGAAATACCGGTAGTCATGAGATGACTCCTTTTTGCGCTGGCTGAATGTCTCCTGCTTGGCCTCGTCCCAACCGCGAGTTTCTTGCGAGACTTTCTCTCCCTTATCCAAAAGTTTGCTCTGGCGCTTGAGTTCAAAAGCGATAGCTCGCTCGACCGAGCGGAAGGAGTTGAGGTTCTTTACCTCTACTTTGGTGCCGAGATTCTCGTCAGCACTGATTGAGATGTTCGCCTCCACGCGCATCTCCCCCTTCTCCATGTTGGCCTCCCCTGCTCCGAGATATCTCAAGAGAAGCTGCAATTCCTTGGCGAAGCGCCCCGCTGTCTCGGCATCGTGTATGACCGGCTCGGTAACGAGCTCCATAAGCGGTACCCCCGCGCGGTTATAATCCACCAGACTCGTCTCGCCGACATGCTGCGACCGCGCCGTATCCTCCTCGAGATGGATGCGGGTCAGCTCCACCCCGGCGAGGCTGCCCCCCGAGATAAGCGGGTACTTGTACTGGCTGATCTGATAGCCCTTGGGGATGTCGGGGTAGAAGTAATTCTTGCGGTCAAACTCGGTAAAGTCGGCGAGATTGCCGCCTACCGCTGCGCCAACAAGCAGCACCTTGTGCACAGCCTCCTTGTTGATGACCGGCAAGGTGCCGGGGTGCGCCATGCACACCGGGCAGATGTTCTTGTTGGTCTCTTTCTCGTCAGGGTCGTTGAGGCACGCGCAGAACATCTTGGTCTGCGTCTTCAGCTCCGCATGTATCTCGAGGCCGACGGTCAGGCGGTAATCCATACTATATATAGGAGCACTATAGCAAAAGCCGCTCTACTTGCCCAACAGGTAGAGCTGCTGTATCTCGGCCGCCGAGAGCGCGCGGTTGTAAACGCGCACGTCGTCGATGATGCCATTAAAGTAGGAGTTGCCGCCGCGGTAGTCGGTACCCACGACCATATCAGTAGTGCCGTACGCTACATTGGTAGCAGCCGTTTTGGTTCCATCCGAATTTCCATCGACATAGAATGTTCCGGCAGTTCCATTCTTGGTAAAACATACATCGTGCCACGCTCCGTCGGTGACGGTCGTACTGCCGTCAGGCGTATTGTCGGCAAATCCATACGCGGCGCCCGTGTAATCCCAGTATCGCAGCTTGCCGGAAATAATTTTAAATATGCCTTCGTTCACGATACTGCTTGCGTTGCGGTCGATGGTCCAGATATCCTGGTCGCCGCCGGAGTAGGAAGTTTTTATCCAGGCGCAAATTGTCATATTCGAGCCCAGAGACGTGGCGAGCGTTGCCCGGCGGATATACGAGCTTGAGCCATTGAAGTTTAAAGCCTGGCCGAGCTTGCCTATTGCGGGTGCCGGTGAGCCGGTAAGCGTGCCGCTGTTCCCCTGCCCGCTCCGGTCGGTGGCAGTCGTCGTTGTGAGATCAGACCCGTCGAAGGTCCACAGAGTCACGAGCCCGCTGCTGAGGCTGTTGTCGACAGAGAGATTTGCCGAAGATGTATTAACCATCACTTTTCCAGCGGGAATAGCGGCGGTGTACATCGCCGCCACCTCGCTGGGCGAGAGTGCACGCTTGTAGATACGTACATCGTCGACGGTCCCGCTGAAGTAATCGCCGGCGTACTGCGGATTACGGGCAATATTGATGTCGTAAGCCGAGCTTGCTATAGCGCCGCCCGCATAGCTTGCCGACGCCACTTGCGTGCCATTGATATACGCGTAGACATGGGCGCCGTCGTAGACGCCGACATAGTGATACCAAGTCCCCGCAGAGAGCGTCTGGCTCCAGGTCGCCCGGCCCTCAGTCGATCCATTACCGACGTCGAAGAAGCCGGTGGCACCGCCGTTGTTAAACATAAGCTGAAACCCTTTATTATCGTTATCGGTATGATCATTGGCGACGATCCGCGAGTTGCTTACCGAAAGTGATGCGGCATTGAACCAGGCCGAAACAGTGAAAGCAGGATAGTTAACCGTCAGCGGAACGTCAACATACTGCGAAGAGCCGTTAAACGAGAGCGCCGTGCCCTGCTTGCCCGCTACCCACGAAGGCGAGCCGGTGAGGGTTCCATTCGGCGAGCCCCCGATAAAATCCTTCGCGGTCGAGCCGCTCCCTTCGTTGAAGTTCCAGTAGCCCATGAGCCCGTTGCTGTTGAGCGACGTATATTTCGCCCGCACCGTCTGATAGAGCCCGGCAATCTCGCTCTGGGACAGCGCGCGCTCGTATACGCGCACATCGTCCACGTAGTAATGCGGCGTACCGTCGTTGAACCCCGGGTCGCTGCCGATGAAGAACGTGTGCGAGACGGCCGAGTTGGAGTTGGAGGCAGTACCGATGACCGCGCCATCTTCGTAGTAGGTAAAGTTCGTGCCGCTCTTAACAATAATGATCTGGGTCCACCGGTTGGCGGGGATAGTATTGCTGATGATGCCTCCGCTGTTGTACTCAAATGAGCTTGGCGTGAGCTTGTTCCACGTAACCCCGTTGCGGAAGCCGATGATCACCTGCGTGCCGCCGGTGCTCGTGAGATACACCCATGCCGACCAGGTGAATGAGGTTGCAGAGCTCTGCGCGGGGACCGTGTAGCCGGTCGTGACATACTGGCCCGAGCTCGTGAACTGGAGCGCGCCGCCGATTTTCCCTGTAATCCAGGGCGGCGAGCCGGTAAGCGTACCGGCTCTGTTGTTGCCGCTGATATCCTGCGCAGTTGTGCCGGATCCGTCATCAAGCGGCCAGTAGCCGGCGAGGCTCAATCGGTTGGTGGGCCTTGAGAGAACGGAGGCCTGCGCGGCCGCAGGAGCGCAGAGCGCTATCGCGACAACCAGCAGCGCGAGCCCGTGGTAGAACTTCATCCCTCTATTTTACCGCAAATGGGAGACAAGCACCTGGCGCAGCGCCTCCACCGACGCGTCGTCGAGGACCGACACGGCGTACGTGTCTGGCTTGTTCTTGCGGATATGCGCAAGAGTTTCTTCAACCTCCTGCGGAGTCTTCATGTCCGACTTGGTAAGGATAATGATCTCCGGCTTGTCTTTGAGGATGCCATCCTCGAACTGATCTATCTCCTTGCGCACGATTTGATAGTCAACAAAAGGATCTGCGGATTCCAGCGAGATGCAGTGTACGAGCAGCTTGGTGCGCGAGATATGGCGCAAGAACTTGGAGCCCAGTCCCTTGCCGCCCGAGGCGCCTTCGATAAGGCCCGGGATGTCCGCGAGGACGTAGCCGTACAAAGCGCCGAGGTTCGGGTCGAGCGTAGTGAAGGCGTACGAGCCGACTTTCGCACCAGCACCCGTGAGCGCGTTGAGGAGCGACGACTTCCCTGCATTAGGCAAGCCGATGAGCCCTGCGTCGGCAAAGAGCCTGAGCTCAATGTGGAGGTCAGCCTCTTCGCCCGGCCCGCCGGGCGTCGCCTCTTCGGGGCGGCGATTAACCGATGATTTAAATACCGCGTTGCCCGCGCCGCCGCGGCCGCCCTTGAGGACCAACTTTTCCTCGCCTTCTGTAAGGAGTTCGTGCACTTCGCCGGTTTCTTTATTAGTTACGACAGAGCCGATCGGCAAGTCTATCGTGAGGTTCTCGCCGCGCTTGCCGGCCTTGTTCTGGTTTTCTCCCGGGTTGCCGTTGCCCGCCTCGAATCTCTTCTCGCCGCGGTAGCGCGACAGCAGGTTGATATCGCGCACGCCGCGGATGTAGATATTGCCGCCGTCGCCGCCATTGCCGCCCGCAGGGCCGGAGTACTCCTTGCCCTTGAGGTGGAGCCAGCGCACCACGCCGTCGCCGCCCTTGCCGGCGCGCGCCGCTATCGTGAGTTCATCAACAAATGCCATCGGTACGTTCTACGTTGTTATAGAGCCGCGTGCAAGGCCCAGGTAACAATCATAAGGATGAGCGAGCCCTCGAGCGCCGGCACGAAGCCTGCCACCGTGAAGCCGGGCACGAACGCGGCCAGGAGCCAGAACATGAGCGCATTGAGCACGAATGAGAAGAGGCCGAAGGTAAGGATGGTGACCGGGAGCGTGAGCAATTTGAGGATCGGGCGTATCGTCAGGCCCATGATGCCCCACACGAGCGCGGCGATGAGCGCCGTCGTAAAACTCGCGACTGCGATGCCCGGCACGAAATTGGCGATAAGCAGCAGAGCGGCCGCAACAATGATGACCCGTGCGATGATTTTAAGCATATAGATATAGTAGTTTATTACAGGTACTGGAGCAACCGGTCGTAACCGAGGAAGTTAAAGAGCCCGTAGCCCCAGGAGATAAGGAGCCCCATATCGCCGAAGACCATCAGGATGCCGAGGCCGACTAACACGATGCCGCCGATGATAGAAAGCGCGTTTGCGGCTTTGTTCCAGCGCGCGAAGGTGTCGCCGATACTGCGCAGAAACACTGCCGTGACAATGAACGGCACCCCGAGCCCCAGAGAAAACGCCGCGAGCAGCATAGCGCCCTGCACCGCGGTCGCCGAGCTCGAGGCGAAGAGAAGCACGGTGCCGAGTATCGGCCCCACGCACGGGCTCCAGCCCAGCGCGAATAAGGCACCAATGAGTGCTGAGCTCTCGGGCCGGCCGAGCGCGAGGAGCTTCGGGAGCTTGATATGATGCTCGCTGCCCACAACCGGCGGGCGGATAATCCCGAGCATCGTAAAGCCGAAGATGATGATAATGAGCCCTGCGATGCGGGAAATGATATCTTTCCATTCTCCCAACAGCGCGCCGAAGAATGCGGCAAACGTGCCAAGCAGTATGAAAACAATCGAGAACCCAAGTACGAATGCCACGGCGTTGCGCACGACATGGCCCTTGCCGCCGGAAATGAATGCGAGATACCCCGGCACGATCGGGAGCGTGCAAGGCGCCAGGAACATCAGCACGCCGGAGAGAAAGGCCGCGGGTGCAAGCAGTAGAGGGTCAAGCGGGGTCACGGGAGTATTGTACTACGCTTGGCTGTGGCGAGACCATTCGGTCTTTATTCCCTTGCGCAGGTTGTCGGCCATCTGAAGCTCGTCCTCGATGCCGTCGATGAGCTTGTAGTTTTTTGCCTCCGCGAGGCTGATCCAGGCGAACTCGTCGCACTCTTCCTTTTGTAAAGTAACTTCGCCGCTCGTGTAATCGGCCATGCACGATATGACGAGCGAAGGATCCTTGCCTTCGTGCACCGCGGCGAGGCTCGTTACATAGATAATATTTTCAATCTCAAGCCCGACTTCCTCCTTCACTTCCCTACGGAGCACCTTCTCGAGCACGTTGTACCAATAGTCGGTCGTATCTTTGGGCAGGCTCACGTAGTCGTCGGTCTCGAGCTTGCCGCCCGGCACCGTCCACATGTTGGGGAATCTCTTTTTGGCAGCCGAACGCTTCGTAATTAAATATTTGCCGTCCTTAACGATAATGGCAGTAATAGCGATCTCGTGGAGATACTTATTATCCATGCCACTAGCTTAGCGCTCTTCAGAGAAAAAAGAAAAGGCAAGGCCGAAGCCATGCCTTTTTAGCGGGGTGTGCCCCACTAGTGTACTGTTTCGCGTTGAGCCCAATTGCTATAGAGCGCATCCAGATCGAGCTTCATCTGCACGATGTCATTGACCATTCCCTGATCGACGACTCGCAGATGGACCATGAAGAGCTCAGCATTTCGGATTGCCGCTTCGATTTGCTTCTTCTTTTCGATAATCTCGGGTGGCAGCTTGCGCTTGCCTCTGTGGTAGTCACCCGCAAGCTCAATGAGCTTAAGGGCGTCTTCGGGGCTCATCACTCCCCAGAAATCTGGCATGGGTGTCCTCCGTTTTGGATCCGCGAATACTATGCCACAATTACTTCTTTTGTGCCATCAGCTGCTGGTGTTCTTGCGTGTTCTTGAGGCCGCAGTTCTTCCACTTTTTGCCGCTGCCGCAGGGGCACGGGTCGTTGCGGCCGATCTCTACTTCTTGCGCGATGTTTTGAAGGTTGATAACCGGCCGAGCTGCTGGGGCTGCTGCGAGCGAGGTGGCATCCTGCGTACCCTCCTTGGTGAGCCGCTCGATAAGCTCGAAGACTTGCCCGCGCAGCGTCATCTCCATGTCTTTATAGAGGCGCGTGCCCTCTTTGCGGTACTCGACCAGCGGGTCGCGCTGGCCGTAGGCGCGGAGGTTTACCGAGCCACGCAGGTATTCCATCGATTCGAGGTGTTCAACCCACAGTTGGTCGAGCGTCTGCAATACGAGGTGCCGTGCCGAGGCAAGCAGGGCCTCGCGGCCGAGCTCTTCTTCTTTTTTCTTCAGCAATTCGGCTGCTTCGGCGCTCTCGCCGGCGAGTTCCGCCAATACCGCCGCAACCTCGTCCTGAGTTCCCACGAGCACCGCGCGGCGCTTGTCGTAGACCGCGCGGCGCTGGCGGTCGAGCACGTTGTCGAACTCGAGCACGTGCTTGCGCGCGTCGAAGTTGAAGCCCTCGATCTTGGTCTGCGCGCTTTCGAGCGCGCGGCTTACCAACTTATTCTGGATCGGCTCGTCCTCGGGGATGCCGAAGCGGCCCATCATGTTCTTTATGGTGTCGGAGGCGAAGACGCGCATGAGCGTGTCTTCAAGCGAGACGAGAAATTGCGTCTCGCCCGGGTCGCCCTGGCGGCCAGAGCGGCCGCGCAGCTGGTTGTCGATGCGGCGCGCCTCATGGCGCTCGGTGCCGATGACGAAGAGCCCTCCGAGATTGCGCACCTCCTCGGCTTCCTCGGGGCTCGCCATGGCACCCCCGAGCTTGATGTCGACGCCGCGGCCCGCCATGTTGGTCGCTACCGTCACGCGGCCTTTCTTGCCCGCCTCCGCGACGATTTCGCCCTCGCGCTCGTGATTTTTGGCATTGAGGATTTCGTGCGGGATGCCCTCGCGCTTGAGGTAGGCGGAGAGGAGCTCGTTCTTCTCGATCGACACGGTGCCGATGAGGACGGGCTGGCCCTTTTCGTGGATAACCTTGATATTTTTCGCGAGCGCGCTGAACTTCCCCTCCTCGGTCTGGAAGATAAGGTCGTCGTGGTCCTTGCGCACGACGGGTTTGTTGGTCGGGATCTCGGCGACTTCGAGGTTATAGACCTTGAAGAACTCCTCGCTGCTGGTCTTGGCGGTACCGGTCATGCCGCCCAATTTGTCGTACAGGCGGAAGTAATTCTGGTAGGTGATCGAGGCGAAGGTACGGGACTCTTTCTGCACCGCAACGCCCTCTTTGGCCTCGATAGCCTGATGGAGCCCCTCGCTCCAGCGGCGCCCCGGCTGGAGCCTGCCGGTAAATTCGTCGACAATAACCACCTGGCCTTCGCGCACGACGTATTCCTTGTCGCGGTTGTAGAGCGCCTTGGCGCGCACGGCGGTCTCGAGGTGGTGCACGTATTTGATGCCCTTTTCGGTGTACAGGTTATCGATGCCCAGGAGCTTTTGTGCATGCTCGATGCCGGCATCAGTCATCTGGATTGCTTTGCGCTTCTCGTCGACCGTGTAATCCTCCTCGAGCTTGAGCTTGCCCGCCAATTGCGCGAACGTTTTATACAAATCTTCCGACTCGGCCGCAGGCGCGGAGATGATAAGCGGCGTGCGCGCCTCGTCTATTAATATAGAGTCGATCTCGTCGACGATCGCGTAGTAGTGCCCGCGCTGGCGCAGCTCCCCCGCCTGGTAGGCGATGTTGTCGCGCAGGTAGTCGAAGCCGAACTCGCTGTTGGTGCCGTAGGTGATGTCGGCCTGGTACGCCTGGGGGCGCGTTACCGGCCGAAGGTAATCATAAAATACTCTGAAGCTTCCCTCCTCGTCGCGCATCGCGTCTTCCTCCTTCTTGACGTGCGAACCGTCGTAGATATACGACGCGTCATGATTGATGACGCCGACCGAGAGGCCGAGCGCCGCGTAGACCTGCCCCATCCACACCGCGTCGCGGCGCGCCAGGTAATCGTTGACGGTCACGACGTGCACGCCCTTGTTCATAAGCGCGTTCAGATACGCGGGCAGCGTCGCGACAAGCGTCTTGCCCTCGCCGGTTTTCATCTCGGCGATGCCGCGGCGGTGGAGCACCAAGCCGCCCATGAGCTGCACATCGAAGTGTCTGAGCTTCATCGTGCGGCGCGCCGCTTCGCGCACTGCGGCGAAGGCCTCGGGCAGCAAGTCGTCGAGTGTCTCGCCAGCGGCAAGGCGGTTGCGGAAGTCGTGGGTCAGTTTGCGGAGCGCCTCGTCAGAGAGCGCCTGCATCGCCGGCTCGTGCGCGTTGACCGCGTCGACTATATGGTCAGCGCCTTTGAGGCTCTCGGCAGTGGTAGAGCCGAAGAGGCCCCGCAGCGAAATCATGGGCGCATCATACCACACAATAGAAAAACCGTCTGCCCAGGACAGACGGCTTTTCTTTCGAGAGGATTCCGAATCTCTTACAGGATGAGATTTCGGCTGTGGCGCACTATCTGCGCTTCTTCGAGGCCTTCTTTTTCTTTGCTGCCTTCTTTTTCTTTGCCATACGTTTTGCGATCTGATCGCAGTTAAGTTATGCATCGATCGACCTTGTTCAGCGCGCGCTCGCGAGGGACGACACGCTCAACAAATGTTCGATGCCCTACCTACCAGTATTGATGATAAAAAATGAACATACAATAAAAAAACGCACTCGGTGTGTGGATAACTTTTTTCGCGTTACAGCGCGCGCACTTCGGGTTCGATGACAATATCGAATGCTGCGCGAATTTTTTCTGTAACTTCGCGCGCGAGCCGTACCACATCGCTTGCACGCGCGCCTTTGTCGGCAGCAATGACAAGCGGCTGCCGTTCGTACAAGCGCGCCGAGCCGATGCGATATCCGCGCAGATTGAGGACGTGGTCCATGAGCCACGCGAGCGGAACTTTTACATCGCTCGATTCCGGCAGGTCGAAGATCGGCATCGCAGGATAGCGCTCTTGCAATCTGATTGCGTCGCTGCGCGGCACGAGCGGGTTCTTGAAGTACGACCCTGCCGTGCCCTCGACCGCAAGATCAGGAAATTTTGATTTTCTAATATCGAGCACCGCTTCGCGGATATGGCCAAGATCGGGCGAGAGGCCCGGAAAGCGCGCGGCGAGGTCTTTGTAAGCGAT
>DASZPE010000030.1:0-6675 GCA_035550415.1 Minisyncoccota bacterium
CCGCCCGCTTCGGCTACTTCGGCGGCGGCTCGCCCACGACGACGACTACGACTTCGTCAGTAGAGCGAATCGATTACGCCAACGACGCTTCCTCTGCTGTGGTGCGCGGGCAGTTGTCGCTTGCCCGCATGGCCGGCGGCGCCGTGGGAACTGCGCTCTACGGCTACTTCGGTGGCGGGGCCACCATGCCCGGAACCGCCGTTGTTTCAAGAGTCGATCGCTTCGACTATTCAAATGATACCGGCACTGCTACGGCTACCGGCCCCTTGTCCTCGGCGCGCTACGTTCTGGCGGGCACGGGCAACTCCTCCTTCGGCTACTTCGGTGGCGGGAAAAACGGCACGCCCACCTTCTCTACCGTCGACCGTATCGATTACAGCAACGACGCGGCAACCGCTGTCGCCAAAGGTCCGCTCACGGCCGTGCGCTCGTATCTGGGGGCCACGGGCAATTCCTCCTTCGGCTACTTTGGCGGCGGCGCCAACCCCGGGGTGACCGGTGTCTCTTTCACCAACCGTATCGATTACAGCAATGACACTGCCACCACGGTCGCTAAAGGCCCGCTCTCAAGTGCGCGGTATCTGGTAGCCGGCAACAGTTCGTCCTCGTTCGGCTACTTTGGCGGCGGCAAAGCGGCTCCTGCAGTCGCATCGACGGTCGACCGTCTCGATTACAGCAATGACACCACCACGGCTGTCGCCAAAGGTCCGCTCTCTCAAGCCCGCAGGAATATCAGCTCGATAAACAATTCCTTCTATGGCTACTTCGGCGGCGGGTATGTGCCGGGAGGGTCCTCCACGATCGACCGCATCGATTACAGCAATGACACTGCCACTGCGGCGGCGAAGGGGCCGCTCTCCACGACCAAGTGGAATCTGGGCGGCTTCAACCACATGTCTTTTTAAATATTCTCTGCCGGATCCTACGGTAAGAGTATTGTCTTGCCGAAGGAGTATACTGGCGGCCATGGGACAAGATCTAACTCTTATTGATTCGTTGTGGTGGCCGGCGAGTGACGAGCATGCCCACGACATTCTGCCGCGCGAAGTGGGGCCGGCAATGACAGCCGTGCTGCCGTATGTGCACGATTTTGGTGTATGCGTACAGGCGGGCGGCAATGTCGGCGTGTGGCCGCTCGCGCTGGCAGGGCGTTTTGCGCGCGTGTACACCTTCGAGCCCGAGGCGCTCAACTACAAGTGCCTTACGCGCAACACCGCCGGCAAAAACATTATCGCCGCCCGAGCCGCGCTCGGCGCCACGGCGGGAAGTACGGGGCTCAACTTCAACCCTCACAACACCGGTGCGCATCGGCTCGAGGGCGGCGGCGATATCCCGGTTACGACTATAGACTCTCTCGAGCTCCCGACGTGCGGCCTTATTTGGCTCGATGTCGAAGGATACGAGCTCTTTGCGCTTGAAGGGGCGCGGGAGACTATCGCGCACTGCCGTCCGGCAATAGTGCTCGAAATAGGCGGCTTGGCCGACCTTTACGCAGTGCCCCGGGGTGCCGAAGGGGCGTGGCTTCTTTCGCGCGGGTACTCTCTCGCCAAGCGCATAGGGAGAGAGAACATATTTGTACCGTCATGAAAGATGCGGCACTATGGTAAGCATGCTTCTTCGAGAACCGCGGATGTCTGTCTTCGCACAGCCTCGCGGCGGGACCGAGATTCTCGCACGACAGCTTTTTTCTCGACTGTCTCCTGATTTATTGAACAAAGTGCACATTTCTATAAGTGCGATCGAGGGCCCTATGCGGCATCTGAAGGCCCATATTCTATGGGCTCATCAGTCCTACGACCAGCCGAGCGTGCAGAATTTGGCCGAGAGGGAAGTAATCGACGCCGTCGACGTGTTCGTCTTCGTGAGCGAGTGGCAGCGTGCGCACTATCTTATCCATTTTCCTATCCCTGCGGAGAAAACTATTGTCATCCGCAATGCCATCGAGCCCATTCCCGTACACGACAAACCACAGGGGAAATTGCGTCTTGTATACACCTCGACCCCCTTCCGCGGGCTGGACGTCTTGCTCGATGCAATTGCATTGCTCGATCGCAGCGATATTGAGCTCCATATCTACAGCGGCATGAGCCTGTATGCGCGGCCGTGGGAAGACGCGCAATTTGAGCCGCTCTACGCGCGGGCGCGGAGTATGCCGAACGTTTTTTATCACGGTGCCGTCTCCAACGCAGAGGTCCGCGCGGCGCTCGCGGGCGCGCATATCTTTGCCTACCCCTCGACCTGGGAGGAGACGTCGTGCCTCGCGCTCATCGAGGCGATGAGCGCGGGCTGTCGCGCGGTAACGCCGGCACTCGGTGCACTCCCCGAGACCGCCGCCGGTTTCGCGCAACTGTATCCGGCCATTGCCGATAACAAGGAGCACGCCGCCGCGTTTGCCTGCGAGCTCGGGGAGGCGATAGACGCTTTTTGGACGCCGCTATCGCAACAAAGCCTCGCGCTCCAAAAAGCGTTTTTTGACCAGCACTACTCGTGGGACGCGCGCATAGGCGAGTGGGAAGCGCTACTATATTCCTTATCGCGCAAGTTGCCCGCTCCTGCCGCGAGAGTATAGTTACCCGCATGAAGGATATAAGTTTCCTTTGCGGATTGCCGCGCAGCGGCTCGACGCTCTTGGCCTCGATCCTCTCGCAGAACCCGGCCATCTACGCCTCGCCCAACTCGGCATTGGTCGAGCTCTTGGTCAATGTTCGCAACCACCTGCGCGTCACCGAGCAGGTGCGCGCCTTTATGCAGCCGGGGCAGGAGAAAGACATCCTCCTCTCGATTATCGAGGGTACGTATCGCTTCACCGATGCGCGGTATGTCATCGACAAGTCGCGCGCGTGGCCGCACCCCGAGAACATCAGGCTCCTGTGCGATATTCTGCCCGAGGAGCCGAAGTTTATCGCCACGGTGCGCGACCTCCCGGCGGTGCTGACTTCGTTTATCGCGCTCATCAAGGCCCACCCCGAGTCGGAGTCCTTCGTCGACCGCGCGCTCCGCGAGAAGGGGCTGCCGCTCACGACCGAGAACCGCTGCCAGGAGCTCTTCTCGCCTGGCGGCAACATCTGGGAGTCGTGGTTTTCGCTCAAGATGGCGTTCGACGCCGGCTATGCGCGGCTGTTCCATGTGGTCGAGTATGACGACCTGACCGAGCGCCCGCGCGAAACAGTCGAGGGCGTCTACGACTTCCTCGGTATCCCGTATTTCGGGCACGACCTTACCAATATCGTGAACCGGACTCCCGAAGACGACGCCGTCTACAACCTCCCCGGCATGCACGACGTACGAGCGGTTCTTAAAAGGACTTCTCAGCCGCCCGCGGCGGTGCTTGGCCCGGAGCTCGTAGCGCGCTACGCCGCCGTGCCGCACTTCTGGCGCGCCAGCGCAAAGCCGGCGACTGCGGGCGGGAATCCCTTCAAGCTCACCGTATGAAAATCCTCATCGCCATACCGGCCTACGGCGGCAACATTTCCGAGAAGACGCTCACCGGCGTCTACGAGACAACGCGCGATTTCGTCCGCGAAGGCGTCTCGATCGAGCTTATTACCGCAGTCAATGACAGCATTATCCATCACGCGCGCTCCAACCTCGCGAACTTCTTTTATCACAACACCGATGCCACGCACTTGCTGTGGGTCGATGCCGACGTCGGCTTCCACTCGGGCGATGTCGCCAAGCTCGTCGAGCTCAATACCGAGTTCGCCGCCGGCACGTACCCCAAGAAGACGCTCCCCATACGCTACAGCTGTGCTTTGCCAAAGGAAGGCATCGTCTGGAACAGCGCGCACACGGCAATTAAGGCGGCACGGGTTGGCTCGGGCTTCCAGCTCCTTTCGCGCTCGGTCTTCGAGCGCATCGCCCGGGCCTTCCCGGAGCTCAAGTACGTGCCGCACTCCGAGAGTCGGCGCGTTACTCCCGCCGAAGTCGCCAACTCCTACCATTATTACGATACCTATGCCACGAAAAGCGGCATGCTGGTAGGGGAGGATTACGCGTTCTGCCAGCGCTTCCGCAAGGCGGGAGGCACCATATGGCTTCGGCCCGACATCGCACTCACTCATGTCGGGAGCCACGTGTTTACAGGGGGGAACTTGCTCGATATACTTGAGCCACACGACAGCGATTCAGAATGACTAACCACGGTATGGATAAAGAAACTAAGCATCAGGAAAATCCTTCGCAGGCCCCGCTGCCGCTCGCGCTTTCCGAGGACCTCGGCAAGAAGGACACGCTCAATACCATCCTCGACAATTACAAGAAGTGGCTCCCGCGCTACCAGGAGCTCGCGCAAGGCCGCTCCAATTTCCAGATAGAGAAAATAATCGCCACCGAGCATGCCACGCCGGCGGCCTCCTACCAGCACACGCTCTTCCAATTGCGGGTGCTCCATCAGGCGCTCATGCAAGACATCGTGACCGGTATCGAGCGCACGCGCGAGATAGAGTACAAGTGGCAGGGCAAGCCGCACAGCGAGCCCGTATGGTGGGACAATGAGCGCGGCGGCAAGAAGCTGTGCTGGTACGACACCGACCACCTGCAGTACGAGCACGAGATGGAGGAGCTCAAGATGTCGGTCAAGGACAAGCTGCTCCAGATGGAGACATTCACCAAGGTGCTCTCGGCCATGGAGGCCGCGCACGGCGGCACATTCACCCAGGCCGAACTCAACGACGAAGAGCCCGAGTATTGGAAGCTGCGCCTCGCGCGCCAGATGGCCGACGAATACCTCGACCATCAGACGGGGCTGGGCACCGGCAATATCCGCTCGCTGCGCATGGCCGTGGCCGAGAGCCCGCTTGAGGGGAGCCGCAACCGCATCGACGACTTCCCCGATATCTTTAACGCGGTCTTGGGCGGCAAGGAGGCTGCCGCGCGCGTGCTCAATGACGTAAACGACATGCTCCTCTCGCGCATGGGCTCGCTGGGCTCCGCAAGCGCGACTTCGCTCCCGCGCGCCGAGGAGCGTCGCGAGGAAGCGCCGCGCTCTGTGCCGCCACAGCCAAAAAACTCCATGGGCCCCGGCGACGGGCCGGTCGAACGGCTCAAGAACGTGGGCATTACGGTCTCCGAGCTCGAAGACTGAGGCTACCGCCATGAACCCTTTCCGCCTGACCAAACCGCTTGCCGACCCGATGATACCTATTCCCAGAGGGCTTCAGGGCGTGCCCTTGGTGCCCGACATGGCCGAGCCCGTTGAGGACGCCGCCGCAACCGAGGCGGCCGAGCAGGGTAAGCGCGAGCCCGCGATGCCGCCCGATGATACGCCCCCCAATCTCCATCGTGAGATACTCATCGCGCCCAATTTCCTTACACCGGACATCTGCCGGGAGTATGTCGACTACGCCAGGGCGCAGCCCGAAATAGATCTCTCCGTCTTCGACGCCGATGCGACCAACAAGAAGGGCGAGATCTCGTGGGAAGTCGACAAAAAGACGCGCGACACGCAGACAGTCAACATCGAGCCAATCAAGCAGGTAGTCCTCGACCTCATGCGCTACGCGGTGCGCGATTTTCTCAACCCGTTCTTTAACGTGCAGATAAAAGACTCCGAAATGCCGCAGTTCCTCATCTACCACCCGGGCGGCCACTACCGGCCGCACATCGACGGCGAGGCGCTTTTTAACGACGGCTCGGGCAAGTTATCCTGGCGGCGCAACGTCGACCGCGACATCTCGCTCGTCGTCTACCTCAATCAGGATTTTGAGGGTGGCGATATCGTCTTCCCTAAGCAGGCAATAACGATCAAGCCGCGCGCGGGGATGCTGCTCGCGTTCCCCTCGAGCCATCACTTCCTCCATGGCGTCAACCCGGTCCTATCGGGCACGCGCTACGCTATCGTTAATTGGTTCTCGCTCGGCAAGCCTGCCGACAAATAAACCATGCAAAAAAAGCTCATCATCGTAGACGACTTTTATACCGACCCGGACGCGGTGCGGGCCGCGGCGCTCGCTGCCGACTATAAGGCCGAGCAGGGCCACACCTACCCGGGCGAGAATTCGACCGGCGCGCTCGTACTGCCGGGCATTATGAACACCTTCAAGAGCATCCTAGGACCCAACGTCGAACAAACGCGCGTGGGCCTCTTCGGCCACTTCCGCATATCGCGCGGCAGCGACCATTTCGAGCAGGACGTGCACGTCGACCCGCCGACCACCCCCGACGAGTTCCTCTGGGCGGGCGTACTCTACCTCAACACGCCCCTGCAGTGCCTGCGCCCCGACAATACCACGCGCGACGGCACGCTCTTGTGGCGCCACAAGGCGCGCAACATGGAGCGCACGCCGCTCACTCAAGAAGAGGGGGCTGCGTGGGGCTTCCCCGATTATGAGGCGGTCCGGCAGGAAATAATCTACAAAGACGGGCTCGACCGCGACAAGTGGGAGCTTATGACCCGTGTGCCCATGAAGTACAACCGCATCGTCTTCTTCAAGCCCTGGCTGTGGCACAGCCACGGCGAGAACTTCGGCACGGCGCGGGACAACTCGCGCCTCGTGCAGATATTCTTCTTCCGCAAAGGGTAACGGGAGAGGGCACACCGCATCGGCATCTGCGCTATACTTGAGGTCATGGTCCGCATCTCCCGCAACCGCATCGACCTCGAGCAGGCTCGCATCGACCAGGCCGTCATCCGCAACTACGGCGAGGCCATCGTCGGCGGCGCGACCGGAGATTCCA
>DASZPE010000031.1:0-15333 GCA_035550415.1 Minisyncoccota bacterium
CGCGGGAGTGTCGATGCCGTCGAGCGTGCCGAGCGTGATGGGGTTGTTGGTCGAATTTTCAACAACGTCGATGGTCTGATTCAGACTGTCGGTCCCGTCCACCGCCGCCTTGGCGACCGTGAGCGTGCCTTCAGCCGAGCCGCTGTAGCTCTGGCCTGCGTCGATGGTAGCAACAACGTCATAGGTGCCGGCGTCGGTCGGAGGCGTTGTGGAGAGCGCGTAGGTGGTGCCGTTGATACCCTCGTATGTGACGGTTACCGAAAGCGTGACATCGCCAGTTGACGTGGCGACCGCCTTGGGCGTGCCGTCATAGGTTTGGTCGAGGTTGCTCAGTACAATGGTGCCGTCTACCGGAGCGACTGTGAGCGTGCCGTTGACGTAAGCGAACGCGTACAGGTCGTCGGCGCCGCCGGAGCAGGTGATCTGATACGTGCCGACGGCGGTGTGGTCGCCTGCGACGGAACACGTAGGCAGTGTCTCAATGGAACTTGTAGCGTCGGCGTTCTGGAATCCGCTGAACCAGAAATCGCTTGTAAGGTCGGGTGCCGCGCTGCCAAAGACAATGCTCTGGTTGATTGCCGTGGCGGTGAGCGTCGGATTGCCAACGGTAATCGTTACTATTTCTGAATCTGTGCCGCCATGACTGTCATCTACGGTAATGGTTGTCGTGGTAGCGCCGATCTGATTTGCGGTGGGAGTCCAGCTAAAGACTCCGCCGGTCGTTATGCTGGCGCCGACCGGCAGCGAGGAAGCGCTGAAAGTCAGCATATCGTTATTTGCGTCGGTCGCGGTAGCGGTGAAGCTGAACGGAGCTCCGACCGTTGCGGTTTTATCGCCTACCGCAGCGAGCACTGGCGCCTCGTTTGAAGCCGTGCACGACGTGTTAGTAATCACTTGCGAGACCGTGAGCACGCAGGCGTGGGTCTGCGAGAGATAATTCACCGTGTCCTGCAGCGTCTCGGGCGTCTCGGCGTAGGTGTCATTGGCGTTCGCCGGATTTTCCTCTATCTGGTGGAATACGAGGATGAGCCATATATGATTCGCGAGCGCGGTGTCAATCCATGCGTGGACTTCCGCCGGAGTAGTGGAGGTATCGAGGTCCTGTACGACGAGGCGGTATGGGTCAGTCGACCGGGTGTTGAAGCCTTCGTCGATGGTGCGCGCTGCGGAAAAGCCGCCTGCTGCCACCTGGCTTGTGATATCGCTACTGAAGGAGCCGAACGGATACGCGAGGTTATTGTCAGGCGTTGCACCCATGCCTTGGAGCTCGATCTTGGAGTTCGTAATCTCCGCCTGCGATGTCGTCGCGTTAGAAAGCGCATGGTCCGGACAGCCGATGCCGGGGTCGCCCGCGTTGCCGGATGCTTTGCCGCCATCCTTGGCGGAATTGGAATCGGCGAAGAGCGCTACCAGGTCGCAGTGGTCGGCGGTATGCGAAGCCATATCGTTGCCCGCCGCCTGCATCTCGAGCATCTGCGCCGTCGTCATGTAGCCGGTGTAGTCGGCTTGATCAAGCGTGATATTCGGAATCATGTAGAAGGTACCGTGCATGGCGCCGCCGGGAGCATTCTGAAGAATCTCGAACGCGCCGGAACCGTGCGGAAAAGCGTCCGATACGGGACCGGTATAGTGGTCGAGATAGCCGTCGTCGAACGTAAGCGAGACCATGCCTTGCGAGTACTGATCTCCCGCGGCAACGCCGGCGCTTACGGATACGTCGTCTATAGTAAGAGAGGCAACGGCGCTTGGGAGGGAAGTATCAAGGAGATGGAACACGCTCATTGACTTCGTACCCGGCGGCGGCGCTATGACCGACGAGAAGGTCGAGAAGCCCGACGGCGACGGCTTTACCGAAGAAGAAAGGACTTCGTAGCAGTCCACGTAATTCGTCGGATCGCTATCATCTGCCGAGCAGCCGTCCGCGCCGATAGCCTCCGCTTTGGCGACGATGTACTCGACATCGACCTCGGTGTCCACGTTGGACATGTATTTGTCGCTGTAGGTATAGGCCTGGCCCTGCGTGACGGTGAACGGGCTCGGGCTCCACTGCACCTGGCCAGCGGGGGAACCGGCATTAATATGCACCTCGGCTGCCTTCGTGCCGGAGTACTGCGATGCGGCCGGATACATCCCGCCGCCATTGACGCCGGAATCCATATAGAAGTTCCAATTGTCAGGGCCGCCGACGGTGCCATTCCATGCAGAACCGCTCTCGAGGCACGGATTCGCAACGAGGTCGGGCGACGGGTAGGTGAGCGAGCAGTCAACGCCCGGCTTGCTGTAGGTGACGGTATTGTCCGTCGCCGTTGAGGCCGAATTCGCGTTGTTGGAGGAATCGTGCGCGACGCCGGCCGCAACGCTCGCGATGACGGTGCCGCTCTGGGTCATGCCGGACACCGCAACGCTGTAGGTATTGCCGCTGCCGGTGACGGTCGCCGTCGTTGCGCCCGCGGTGCCGGAGAGCGTTACGTCGCCGGTCGAGAAGTCATTGACTGCGCTGCTGAAGATAACGGTGAAATCAATGGGCGAAGCAGTTGCCGGGTCGGCCTGGCCAACTGCCTGGTTGATGGTGACGGTTGGGCCGGCAGGTGCGGTGTAGGTCTCGGTAACCGTGCAGGAAGCCGAGCCGCTTGCGGGAACAGTTACTTGGCCTGCCACATTGCAGTCAGTGCCGCCGATAACGGCGGTGTAGTTGGCGACGCTTCCTACCGCGACCGTATGCGAAGCTGCGGAGGTCGTGGTCGCCGTGCCGCTCGTGATCGCCATGCCGTCGAGCGTGAGAGGGAAGCTTGAAGCAGTTGCGCTTCCGCCGACTACGTTAGTGGTGACGGTGAGCGTGCCGGTAGAAGGCGCTGCTGCGGTAATAGTGAGATTGGCTCCCACGAAAGTTAGCATGTAATTGCTGCTTGCCGCGAGCGTACCTTGTTTGATTGCATAAGTACCAACCGTTTCGCCTGCGTCGCGTGTGAGAGAACCAGTCAAAGTGTCTGAACCAACGAGCGCACCGGTTGTGATCGTGTAAGTCAGAGCCGGGTCAGCTGCACCGGCAGTCTTTGTCTTTGCGTCTGCGGTTAGGGTAATCAGTTCTTTACTTACAGTAAGCGTTGCGTTGCCATTGCTGCTGGTGTAGATAGAATCTCCTGCAAAACTTGCAGCAATACCCGCCGGATGACCAGTGCTGCTGTAAGTAGCCGCACTGATACCGCTCAGACTTACATTGTTGAGCGTCGCAACTCCGCTAGAATTTGTAACTGCAGTTACGGCAGTTTTTCCATCTAATGAGAACGAAATAGTTTCATTTGGAACAGGAGTATCGCCAGAGAAGGTTGAATGATGAACCAATGTTGCCGAGAGGTTAACCGTTCCTCCGTATACTCCAGAAGCACTCTGAACAGTCAACACAGTTGATGTGTGTGGTGCCGCGAACGCGCTTGTCGGCGCTGCGACGATTGCCAACGCAAAAAGCGCGGATACGACCAATCCGCCTGCGCGACCGCTAATAAGAGAGAACGCCGAACGTCCCAGGCGCGCAAGCGCGCCCTCTTTCGTGAGAGACATAGCTCTGGATAATAACTAATGAATAAAGGACAAGAGAAAAACACGTCCCGTGAGCAGTTTCCCAGAGCTGCTTTGGTAGGAGGAAAATAGCACGCACGCCCCAAAATACAATAGGAGCGTATATCGCGATACAAATTTTAATTTTCGCAACTTTTGTTCGATATTCGGCGACGAAATTTTTCTGCTGACAATCTATACAAGAAAATCACGTTGAGTATAGTGCCCGACGAAGCTCTTTACTCCGAAGAAGAGCTTCAATTTGTTTTACAGGAAGGTGTTCTTCCGAAAGATACGAGGTCGAGGTGGGCCCAAAAGCTCCAGCTTATGGCTGGTTTCCCAGGGTTTTGGGCCCGCCTCGACCTTGTTCTTTTTTATATCTGTACCCTAGTGTATACGATCCTCGGGTTCTCCACGGTTTACGCTACACACCGGTGCGATATGCGGTATACTCAATATGCGATCGCAGCAGGGCGGCGCGAATAACAGAATATTCGGGGAACCAGTCACAGCAGTTACTGCTGTATTGGCTGTATGCCCGTATTTTTCGATACCTCTAAACGAAGAAAGATATATTTCAGAGCCCTCGCGGTCTTTTTTATATTCTTCTTGCTCGCGTTCGTACTCATATTCTTTTTCGGCCTCTCGGAAGCGACTGCCGAGCGCGCCTCGCTCCCGTACGCTGACATCGCCGAGCGCTATCACTATTACTTCAGCGCGGCGAATGCCGACAAAGTCGCGCTGACGATCGACGACGGGCCGACGCCGGAAGCATCGCAGGAATTCTTCGCGGCGCTGTCCCAAGCCGGTGCGCCGGCGACCTTCTTCTATATCGGCAAGGAGGCGCTTGCGCGCCCCGACTTGGTAAGAGAGGCGAGCGATGACGGCTTTATCGTAGGCAACCTTTCCTTCACGCATGCCGAGGATGCGCAATCATCCTACCAGCGCCTCGCGCTCGAGCTCAATTCGACCGGCTATCTTCTCTCCCAGATCACCGGCCAGCAGCCGCTCTTCTACCGGCCGCCATACCTCGCGGGCGTGGGGTCGGACCCGACGCTCAACCCCTACGTGCCGCCGCCCAAGAACCTCTTGTGGTCGCTCGAGCTCGGCTACCTGCCGGTCGGCGCCGATGTCGACCCGACCAAGTGGTACGCGACTACGACGCCGCAGATGGTGGCCGACCTTGACCGCGCGTTCGCAGAGAATCCCAACGGCCATATTATTCTGCTCCATGAAGATGTGGCGACCGCCAAGGCGCTGCCAGCGATGCTCGGCTACCTTAAGGAGCACGGCTACAGCGTCGTGCCGCTCTCCTCGCTCCTGACGCCGCCGACCACTATTTCGCTGCCGTCGACGCTCTCGCTTGGCGCCACGGACGCGACGACCGGGGGAGCCGTCTCGCAGCTGCAATGGTTCCTGTATACGCAGAAGTATCTCGACCCCTACGCGCTCACGGGCGTGTTCGATAGCGCTACGCGCTCGGCGCTGCTTAACTTCCAGACCCAGAACAAGCTGGTCGACTCTAACAACCCCGACCCGGCCCGCGCAGGCACGGCAGACGCCGCGACGCGCAACCTCATCTATTCGATATCGCTCAAGACGACGCTCAAGGCTGCGCCTGCGGCCGCTTTTGCTGGAACCGCCGCGGGCTGGAGCGCGGGGGCGGCGATCGTACTCCTGGGCCTTGGGGAACTTATGCGCACTATTTATATCTATTTCTTCCCGATCGTGTATCAGGGGCTCCTGGGTATGACGATATTCACGCTCGTGCTCGTCGGCGTGCGCTCGCTGGCGCTTGTCTCGCTCATCATGTATGGCCGCATGCGCGGCATCTATAAGGAAATTATTCCCGAGGTAAGCGAAGTCGCGGGCGTCTCGGTGCTCATTCCCGCCTACAACGAGGAGGAAAATATCGCCGCAACGGTCGAGAGCGTCATCCGCAGCTCCTACCCCAAGCGCGAGATCGTCGTGCTCGACGACGGCTCGCACGACAACACCGCCCGCGAAGTACGCGCCGTTATCGAGGCGTATCCGCGCGACGACATCCAGCTCATCAGCCTCGAGAACGGCGGCAAGGCCCGCGCGCTCAACATCGGCATCGCGCACGCCAAGTACGATATCATCGCCGTTCTCGATGCCGACGCGGTGCTCGAGAAGGTCGCGCTCGCGCACTTCGTAAAGCACTTCAGCGACCCCAGAGTCGGCGCAGTAGCGGGGAAGGTGCGCACGACGGGGAGCTCCCGCATGCTCGATATCTTCCAGACCCTCGAGTACGCCATAGGCCAGAACATCGACAAGCGTGCGTTCTCCACGATCGGCGCGGTCGGCATCGTGCCGGGCCCCGCGGGCGCATGGCGCAAGTCGTATCTCATGCAATTCGGCGGCTTCAGCACGCAGACATTAGTGGAAGATCAGGATATGACGCTCACCGTCCTGCGCTCCGGCAAGCGCGTCGTCTACGAGCCGCAAGCGATCGCCTACACCGAGACGCCGCATACGGTGAAGAATTTCCTCAAGCAGCGTTTCCGCTGGGTCTACGGCACGATGCAATGCGTCTGGAAGCATAAACGCGTCGTCGTCGAGCGGCCGTTCTCGCCCATGACGCTCGTCGTCCTTCCCAACGTGCTCATTTACAATATTTTGCTGCCGCTTGCATACCCGTTTACCGATGCGGCGTTCGTCTTCGGACTCTGTTTCGGCGAGATGCGCACGCTCCTCCTGCCGTTCCTTATATTCACCGCGTTCGACATGTCGTATGCCGCGTGGGGCGTCTGGAAGGAGCCGGGCGCCTGGCGCCTCCTCATTGGCGTGCCGCTGCAGCGCGTGGTGTACCGCCAGCTGCTGTACTGGAGCGTCATGCGCGGCGTTATCCGCGCCATAGAAGGCAGCGGCGCCGGCTGGAACAAGTTCCGCAAGGCAGGGGAGACGAAGCGCTTCTATCAAAGCGACCTGCTCGTGCCCGTGCCGTCTCCCATTACGATCGCGGACGTTTCTCCGCAGCTTCAAAATACTTTGCACACCTCGCTTATCCCCGACGAGAGCCGCACCGCCGAGGTCTCGGCCTCGATCGCCTCGACCGAAGCTCGGCCTACCTTCTTATGATCGTCGACCGCTTCTGGAGGATGGTCTGGATTTCTTTTGCCGCCGTTGCGCTCGCGGGTGTTGTCTCCTCGCTCTCCCTGTTCTACGTGCATACGCAGCCCGGCGACTTGTTGGCGGCGCTCGGCGTCTCATACCAGAACGGCAAGGACCCCTTCGAGTCACCGCTCCTCTCGGGCGCGGTATCGCTCAACTCCGGCTACTTCTACCAGGACGCATTACCGCTGCGCTACGAGAGCTGGACATGGCACGCCGGCGCGGACTGGCGGTCCAACGGCGAGCATGCTGCCGGAGTGGCGTCTATCAAAGCTACGTTCAATGCGGCAGGCGGGAGCGTCGGCATGCAGGGGCCGGCAGCAGACGCATCGCATGACAATGCTATTTCGCTGTATGTCCGCCCCGACAGCAATGTAGGCGATCTCTATCTCGACCTCTATGACGCGCACGGCAACTCGATCGGGCGCCAGTCGCTTTCCTGGTACACGGCATCGGGTGCGCTGGCAGCCGGGGAGTGGCAGCAAGTCACGGTTCCGCTTGCGAACTTCGCTTCCGACTCGGTACTTCCCAAAGAGCTTACCGGCTTTAGTATCAGCGCCGAGAATCCGGGAGCCGCCTACATCGACGAAGTGCGTCTGGTTTCTAGCGATGCGGCGCATGCAAGGTGGTTCCCGCCGGTCGCCGCGGGACCGCAGCCCTTCGACCCGTTCGCTACGGCAACGCCGGCGACGCTGCCGTATACCTTTTCTCCCGCCAGCGATTCGCTTCAGAAGTGGTACACGTACTTCGGCACCTTTGCGCCGGGCGCAAGCGGGTATGTCGAACTGGGCCCCTCGGCCCTCGCAAGCACCACGGGCTCGATGACGATGTTCCGCGGCGGCAAAGATTGGGTCGATTATAAAGTCTCGACGACCGTCGACTGGGGCCTTACCAGCGTCTTTTCTCTCTTGGTGCGCATGCGCGACGACGGCGACTTTGCGTCATGCGCCTTCTCGCGCTACGGGCAGACGGTCCAAATCTACCAAGTCTCCGGCGGCGTCTCGCAATTCATATCGCAATCTCCGAGCCTGCCCGTGCGCCAGGACGCGCCGTGGGAAGATGTCACCATGGGCGCCGAGATTACGGGCAGCCACGTGTCTTGCCTCATCGGGGGGCAAACCGTGCTTGCTGCCGACCTGCCGACCCTGCCTACCTCCGGCACCGTCGGGTTCGAGACATGGGACCCCAATCCGTACGCTTCGCCGCATAAGCTCAAGGTGTTCGAGGTGGCGGCGGGGACGGGAAGAGATTAACAAGAGCATTATTTATCAGACCATTACACAACGCAGTATGAACAAATTACTCGGGCGGACAGGCGCAGGATTCGTCATCGGCATCGGGGCGGCCGCGACGCTCCTCATCAGCGGGATTGCCGTAGCGGGCGGGCCCAATCTTATTTCCAATCCCTCGCTCGAGAACAATACGTCGGGCTGGAGTACCGTCCACAGCGGCTCCAACATCAGCGTCTCGTTCAATTATCCGGTCGCCGGCGTGGGCGGCGGCAAGGCCGCCAAGGCGCAGATTACGAAATACAAGAAAAGCGGCGACGCCTACTGGGAGTCTCCCGCGGCAAGCGTAACTGCCGGCAAGTCATACGCTTTCTCCGGCTACTCCCTTTCCAATATTCCGGTCACCGTCATCGCGATCCTCACCAAGAACAATGGCAAATCGGCCACGCAGACGCTCGGCACTGTACCCGGCACGGGTTCATGGCAGCAATTCAGCGCCACGCTCACGGTCCCGAGCGGCTACACGAAGGTGCGCTTCGCGCATGAACTCGCGGGCGTGGGCTACGTCGATATCGACCAGTACTCGCTCACCGAGGCGACCAGCACCCCTGTACCTCCGCCTCCGCCGCCGGTAGTCCAGAAGCCGGTGATCAACTCGTTTACTACCTCGAGCACCACCATCGCGGCTGGACAGTCGGTCACGCTCTCATGGAATGTCAGCAATGCGTCTTCAACCAGCATCGACCAGGGCGTCGGCACGGTCACCGGTACCTCCAAGCAAGTGACGCCGCCGCAGACGACTACGTACACGCTTACCGCGACCAACCCCGGCGGCAGCGCGACATCAAGTGTTACCATTACGGTCGTACCGCAAACTCCTCCGACTCCGCCGACGCCGCCGTCCGGCCCCAATCTCATTCCGAACGGCAATTTTGAGGCGGGGAGTACTAACAATCCGACGGGCTGGAACGCCGACTATTGGGGTAACATGACCGCTAAATTTGCCTACCCGGTCGCGGGTGTGAACGGCGGCAAAGCGGCGCAGGTGACGGTTACTAATTACAAAAACGGCGACGCCGATTGGAATTTCGATCGGATTGCCGTAACCGCCGGACAGGCCTATACCTTCAGCGATACCTACGCGGCGACGGTCGATACCGAGATTGATGCGCAGTACAAGGTGCTCAAGGCCGATAGCGTCTCGGGCGAATGTTCTCCGGACGAGGATGCAAACTACGTTGACTGCGCCGAAGTAATTTCTTCAGCAGTTCCTTCCTCCTCGGGCTTCAGAACCTTCTCGGCCGTCATTGCTCCGCCCGCAGGCACCGTATCAATGACCGTGCTTCACATGCTGGTTGGGAACGGCACGCTCACGGTGACCAACTACTCGCTCAGCGCGGGCGTTGCGGCGGGGGCCGCCTATCCGCAGGGCATAGTGAGCCTCACCTTCGACGACGGATATCTCGACCACTATACCAATGCACTTCCCATCCTCAGCGCCGCGGGCATGCACGGAACGTTCTATATGATCCCCAATGACATCGCACTCCCCGAGTACATGACGGTCCAGCAGATGCTCGCCATGCAAACGGCGGGCAATGACATAGCGTCGCATACCGCCGACCACTGCGACCTGGTGGCGCTCTTTGCCAACCCTAGCTCTGCCAAGGTAACGGGCGCCGTCGGCGCTCCGGGCGTGGGCTGTCCCGACCACGCACTTCCCGCAGCGACGACCTCGCAGGCAGAAATAACGAACTCAAAGATCCAACTGCAAGGCATGGGAATTTCGCCGGACAACAACCTTGCCTACCCCTTCGGCTCCTATAGCAGCGCAGTCGAGGCGCAGGTTAAAAGTGCCGGATTCCTCGCCGCACGTACCATTGACGTGGGCTACAACACCAAAGCCACCGACCCCTATGCGCTGGTCGTGCAGAATCTTGATACCACCACGAGCGTCGCGACGGTGGAGGGATGGATACATACCGCGCTCGCCAACCATGTGTGGTTGATTCTGGTCTTCCACCAAATCGAGGCGAATCCCGCTAACGATAACGACTCGTATGCTGAGACGCCCGCCGTGCTTCAAGGGATAGTGCAGTATCTGGCACAGCAGCAAGCGTGCGTGCTCACGGTAGGGCAGGTAGTGGCCGGCACTTCCTGCTTATAACTGTCTCAGTGTTGCTCAGGGGACAGAGGCGGAGAGACAAGGTGTACGGCCTGGAGGATATTCTTGATGAGCGCGGCGCTCTCGTCCGGGCCGAACACTTCGTGGGTATGCACGCCGGTGTTTATCACGACGGAATCGTTGCCGCCCTCCGCGAGCGCGTCGCCGACGTAGAGAATCTCCGCGACAGAAATATTGGCAAGTTCGACAAGCTTGCGGATGCCGTAGGCCTTGTCGACGCCCTTCTGCATAATATCGATGGTCGTCAGGCCGCCCTCGAGCACTGAAAAGTCCGGCAGCCGCCTGGCGAGCGATTCGCGCAGCATTTTGCGCTCGGGTTCGTGCGCATCGTGCCATAGCTGCTTTTGCTCGATCGGGGCTTTCTGTCCCAAAGCCGAGAAGGCGATCTGCGCCCCGCGGTCTTCGATCCTCGGGCCCCACTCGGCCGGATGCGCCAACTCGTCGCCGAGCCCAGCCTCCGCCAGCACCTCTTTGAGCGCCTGCATGATGCGCCCTTTCTCGAACGCATTAAATGAGCGGTCGTATGACACGCGCCATATATGGTCGCGGTAGATGTAGCACTGCGCCGCGTTCGTGGGGAAGAGATACAGATGCTCGAAGTGCGCCGTCTCGGGCATCTGCGGCAAAAGCTGCGTCTGGAATTGCTCGAACGAGGCGCCCGACATGATCGCGACCGGCATCTTACGCAGCAGCTCCGCCAGCAGCTCGCCCATTTCCGCGGTGATCGGGCGCTTACTCTCGGCGAGCGTGCCGTCGAGGTCGAATGCGACGAGTTTTGGCTTGAAGTTCATACAGATATTTGCTACTCGAGATTTTCCGGAAGGAGGATCTTGAGAAGCTTCTTCAGTGAAATTTTGGCGACGCCGAGCACCGTGTCCGCGCCGCCGTAATAGACGTAGAGCGTATCGCCGCGCACGACTGACCCGCAGGAAAATACCGCGTTGTTGACGACGCCTGTGCGTTCGTACTCTTCGATCGGTTCGAAGATCGTATCCACGCTGCGCGATATCACGATCGACGGGTTCTTCTGGTCCAACAGCACCGCGCCGAGCCGGTACGTGCCGGTCTTGGAGACGCCGTGGTAGATAAGGAGCCAGCCTTTGGCTGTTTTGATGGGCGGCCCGGCAATGCCGATCTTCTTGCTGTCCCACATGCCGGCTCTGGGCCCCATGATCTCGATGCAGCGGGAAAGCCGGCTCTTGGTGAAGTCGAGCGTGTCAAGAAAGTCCGCGCACATCATGGGGTCGATGCGATGCAGCAGCATGTACTGCCCGCCGATCTCCTCCGGGAAGATGCACGTATCCTTGTCCTGGACCGGATCGGGCGTGATGAGCTGGGGAGCGGCCCAGTTGTCCCATTTGCGTGCGAGGAAATCTTTTATCGATATTGAAGTCATGGCCGCACGCCACGGGTTCTTCCCGTCGAAGGCGGTGTAGATCATATATAGAGTAGTGCCGATGCGCGTTATGCGAGGGTCCTCGCAGCCGCGCGACTCGAAATCCGCCCGCGGCCCGTAGATGGGGTGGGGCAGGCGCTCGGTGATCTTGATGCCGTTTTTGCTGGTGGCGTACCCGACCCTCGATATGCCGTCTTCGCCTATCGCGCGGTAGAGGAGATGCACGGTCTCATCGATGTCGATGGCTGCGGCATTGAAGACCTCCTTGCTCTCCCAGGCGTGATCGGGAATCGGCGAGAGTATCGGATTTTCCTTGGCGCGCACCGCCAAGTCGTCGCGCCGCGAGGGTATCATCGCCGAGAGTAAGTCGGGAAGGTTGAGCGATGCGCGCGCACAGACCGTGTCGGCGCCGCCGTAATAAATGTCGACGCGATCGTTCTTGTTGAGCAGCGCGCCGGAGGGGAAAACGATGTCGGGCACCTGGCCGTAGCGCTCATAAATTTCTTCCGGCACCATGATGGGGCCTTTAGTGCGGCCGACGATTTGCCGCGGGTCCTCCAGGTCGAGCAGGAGCGCCTCAATGCCGAAGACGCGCTCGCCCCCGCCGAAGTAATTCTGGATATACGAGTAGAAAATAAGCCAGCCGTCCTTGGTCCAGATAGGCGCCGAGCCGACTTCGACATGATCGTGGTCGAATCTGAGCGGATTGATGCGATGGTCGTCGAGGTTGGCGTGCCACTTCTCCCAGAACGAGAGGTCCCACAGCTCTTCCATTTTGTCGCATTGCACGACGGCAATCTTGGCCGGCGGCTCGTCGGTGTGCGTCGTCACGATTGCGGTAATCTTGCCGCCGACGCGCTCAGGGAACAATGCCATCGCCTTGGCGTTAAAGGGCGTGATGAGATGCTTTTCATCGATCGACTCGAGGTCTTTCGATATCGCGCAGGCGACCTTGATATTGCCCGCGCCGAACGGCATGCCGCCCAGCGCGGTGTAGAAAATATAATAGTTGCCCTCAAAGAGCGTTGCGCGCGGGTCCTCGCAGCCGAATTTCTCCCACTCTTCAGTGGGGATGATGAACTGCCGGCGGTTCTGGAAGTGCTTGCCGTCGATCGAGAGCGCCTTGCCGATGGTCGAGATGCCGGCGGGCGTCATGAGCGCGTCGGGGCGGCCGAGCGCGCGGTAGAGGATATGCGTGATGGCGCCTTTCTTGACCGGAGAAGGGTTGAACGTGCCGCGCGCCTCCCATTGGCGGTCGGCCATCGGCGTGATGATCGGGTTATGCGAGCTGCGTCTGATAACGTACATACAATCAATGCATTATACCCGGAGCTTTACCGGCTCGAGCTCGGCTTGTTCGTCGTACTTGAGCCGGCGCAGGAAGTCGCGCAGGTCGGCGCGCGCGGCCGCGACGTACTTGTCGCCGCCGCCGTAGTAGACCATGAGGTCGTCGCCGATGACGACTGCGCCGGTTGCAATAATGACGCCCGGCTTCCAGTCGTTCTCGTACCACTCAGACGGCACGAGGATGGGGTGCGAGCTTCGGTAGAGCACCTTGGTCGGGTCCTCAAGATCTAGCAGCATCGCGCCGACCTTGTAGCCGATGCCCTGATCATTGGCATCCATGCCATGGTAAAAGAGGAGCCAGCCCTCGGACGTCTTGATCGGCGGCGCGCCCGCGCCGCGCACCATGCTGTCCCAGTGCCCGGCGCGCCCGCCCGAGCGCCCCGGCGAGTGGATATACGTGTCCTCGTTGTCGAACTCCTCGAGCGAGTCGACGTACTCGACCGCTACCTTGGGCGTGATGCTGTGGAGTACGGCATACTTGCCCTGCACGCGCTCGGGGAAGATTACCCAGTTTTTGTGGATCTCATTGGGCGGCGAGAGGAATGCGGCCTTCTTCCATTGCCAGTCTTTGTTGAGGAATTGCGGCAGCGGCATCGAGGTGAGCGCCATGCGCACGAAGCCCCATCCGTCGAACGCAACGAACGTAAGATACGCTTTGCCGTCGAGCTTGACGATGCGCGGATCCTCGACCCCGCCCCATCCGCCGCCGGAGGCGTAGTGCACCTGGCTGTAGGACAGCGGCCCGTAGACGCGGTCTACCCGCGGGATGCCGAAGCCGCGGTCGGGCGAGTAGACCGGGTAGGGCAGCCGGTCGAAGCGGATGCCGTCGGTGCTCGACGCATAGCCGATGCGCGAGATGCCGTCGCGGCCCATCGCGCGGTAGAGGAGATGCACTTTATTGTCAGCGACGAATGCCGCGGGGTTGAACACCGCCTCTGACTCCCACCAGTGAGAGGGCTCGGGGCCGAGGATCGGGTTCTGACGGATGCGGCATAGGTCGGCGGGGCGCTTCGCCTCGCGCAGCCACCACCACAAGAGCGCCGCGAGCCCGCAGCCGATTGCAATGAATGCAGCAAGAAGCCCCAGGCCGCCGACGGCGACTCCGGCTATCATTGTTGCTGCTCCCAGTGCATTGTTCATTTCATATTATGGGCTTCGCTGCGTTCAGGTGCGGCCATAGCGGTCTTGGAACCGCGTGATGTCGCTCTCGTCGAATTCTCCCAGCGCCACTTCGAGAAACACGAGCCCGTGCGGCCCGCCGGCGACGCGATGCTTGACGCCGCGCGCCACGAAGAAATCTTCTCCCGGCGCTACGGTGGTGCGCGTGTCTCCGATCACGACCGCGCCCGAGCCGCTGAGGATGTGCCACTCTTCATCGCGGTGGTCGTGCGCCTGGAGCGAGAGCTCCTCGTTGGGATTGACGGTGATGACTTTTACCGTCGACTTTTCATTCAGCGTAAAGCGCTCGAAATTTCCCCACGGGCGAATTTCCTTCTCATAGTTGGAGAAGCCCTTCATATGCTCTTAAGTATAGAGCGAAAGCCGAAAAAAGCCTTATATAAAGAGTGGAAAACTCCTTACCCTTCCATTGGCACGATGCGGTCGCCGAGAAGGGAAAGGAATTCTTCCCGGCGCGGCTCGAACCCTATCTCGCGATCATGGAGGAAAGGATGGCATTCTGGGGTGTACTCGTAGTGCCCGCGCACCTCGCCATCCTCGAAGATGCGGATATGGTATTGATGCATAAAGTCCGGACAGCGCCGCAGGCTGATGATCTCGCCCTGGTCTTTAAGCGCCACGAAGTGGTTGCCGAACCCTTGCGATAACAGGTACTCGGTCAGGGTTTGCGGCGTCTGCCCCTGCGCCAGCACCCCGAGCACGAACCGCTGCCGCCCCGTAGGGCGGTATTTGTCGTACTTGCGCATGTAGCCGACCGCGGCAAGGGTATTGCGGACGTAGGGATGAATAGGGTCAAGCACGCGCCAAATAACATACTTGGCCCGGTCTGACCGCGCAGAGGGGTACGGTATGCGCGACTTGGGCACGCTTCGCGACCAGGTTTTGAGTTCCGAATGCATACAATCTGCGTATACGGGGGTATATACAGTATACTGTATCTATGGCTTCGATTGCGACCATAACCGGCCTTCTGCTTGCCTACCGCTACCTTATCATCGTGCCGCTCGCGCTCGTCTGGCAACCGCTCGTAGGGATGCTGTGCGGCGTGCTGGCGCGGCTGGGGTACTTCGACCCGTTTATCGTCTACGGGGTCCTGGTAGGCACGGCGGTCGTAGGCGACATGTTCTGGTATTGGGTCGGCTACCGCTGGGGCGTGCCGTTCATGAATCGGTTCGGGCGCTTTTTCAGCATCACGCCTGCGCATGTCACCGGCGTGCGGCGGGTGTTTAACCGCTACCACACGTCGATCCTTCTTATTTCCAAGCTTACCAACGGCATGGGCTTTGCGCTCGTGACGCTCTTCACCG
>DASZPE010000032.1:0-11400 GCA_035550415.1 Minisyncoccota bacterium
CGGCCGCGGCGGTCAACAACGTCGTCGTCGGCGCGCAGTACCCCTTCGGCTTCACGCTTGCAAGCGCGCAGCCCTCGGCGACCGCCGGCGGGACCTTCTGGCGGCTGGGCACGATGCAGCCGGGCGCCACGCAGACGATCCATATCACGGGCACGATCGACGCCTCCGACGGCGACCAGCGCGTCTTCCGCTTCCTGGTCGGCTCCAACAGCGACCCGACCGACACGCAGGTAGACGTGCCGTTCCTCACGCTCCCGCAGACGGTCTCGGTCGAGCAGCCTTTCATCTCGGGCTCGATCTCGGTCAACGGCAAGACGGGGCAGAATATCGTCGTCTCGGCGGGGCAGCAGCTCCAGGGCGAGGTCGACTGGCAGAACAACCTTAGCGACTCCATTTCCGACCTCGAGCTCGACCTTTCTTTCAGCGGGCCGTCGGTAGACCGCAGTTCCATCAACTCAGGAAGCGGCTTCTACCAATCGAGCAACACCACCATCATCTGGAGCAAGGACATGAACGCCGCGCTCGCGTCGGTGGCGCCCGGCGCCATGGGCTCGTTCCCGTTCTCGTTCGCCACGCTGCCAGCGGCGGTGCAGAACACGCTCATCACCAACCCCACGATCACGCTCAACCTCACGGTGCATGCCGTGCGCCAGGGCGACAGCGGCGCGCCGAGCGACCTCTCCTCCGCGGCGACCGCCAAGCTCGTACTCGCCTCGCAGCTCTCGCTTGCGGCGCAATCTATGCGCACGACCGGGCCGTTCATCAACACGGGCCCGACCCCGCCGCGCGCGGAGGCTGGAACCTCGTATACGATCGCGCTCACGCTCAAGAACTCCGCCAACACGGTGGCCAACACCAGCGTGCAGACGACGCTCCCGCCGTACGTGAACTTTCTTACCGCGACACCCTCGAGCGGCATCACCTATGACTCAGGCAGCCGCACGGTGACGTGGCCTCTGGGCGATGTGAAGGCGGGTGTGGGCTACACTACCTCCGCCGACCAGGCGTACTTCCAGGTCATGCTGATACCGAGCGCAAGCCAGGTGGGCACGGCGCCCGCGCTCACCGGGCCGGTCACGGTGAGCGGGCTCGACCGCTACGCGCAGGTGCAGGTGCAGGCATCGGCGAACGCTCCCACGACTGCGGCAAGCGATATCGGCTCGGGTATGGACACGGTGCAAGCAAAACAGTAGAAAGAGGGTATGGCTAAAGAGGGAGCGGACATGGCAAAGGAAAATGACAGAATGGAGAAGATCGTGTCGCTGTGCAAGCGCCGCGGCTTTGTGTACCAAGGGTCGGAAATCTACGGCGGCCTCGCGGGCACGTGGGACTACGGGCCTTTGGGCGTTGCGCTCAAGAACAATATAAAAAACATCTGGTGGAAGATGTTCGTCGACTCGCGTGACGACATGTACGGCGTCGATGCCGCAATTCTCATGAGCTCCAAGGTCTGGGAAGCGAGCGGCCATGTGGCGGGATTCTCCGACCCCTTGGTTGAGTGCAAGAAATGCAAGCGCCGCTTCCGTGCCGATCAGGTTGGAGACAAATGTCCTGAGTGCGGCGGCGAGTTCGGCGAAGTTCGCCAGTTCAACATGATGTTCAAGACGCATATCGGTGCCACCGAGGACGAGGGGAGCGTTTCGTACCTGCGGCCCGAGACCGCGGGCGGGATGTTCATCAATTTTAAAAACGTGGTGGACAGCTTCCACCCTAAGCTCCCGTTCGGGTTGGGGCAGATCGGCAAAGCCTTCCGCAACGAGATCGCGCCGCGCGACTTCGTCTTCCGTTCGCGCGAGTTCGAGCAGATGGAGGTCGAGTACTTTGTGCGCCCCACTGAGTGGGAAGGGAAATTCGAGGAGTGGCGTACCGCGATCCATGACTTTATTGCCGCTATCGGCATCAAGAAGGACGGCGTACACGAGCTTGAGGTTGCCGAGGCAGACCGCGCACATTACTCCAAGCGCACCATCGACTTCGAGTTCGATTTCCCGTTCGGTCGTAAGGAGCTTTATGGCTTGGCGTATCGCACTGACTTCGACCTTAAGGCGCACGAGACTGCTTCGGGTCAGAATCTTAAGTATGCGCCGGAAGGCGAGGAGCCATTCCTTCCGCATGTCATAGAGCCGTCACTCGGCGTCGACCGCACAGTGCTCGCGGTGCTCGCGTCTGCCTACACCGAGGACGATCTCGGCGGGGAAGTGCGCACTTACCTCAAATTCGACCCGAAGGTGGCACCCATCAAGGCGGCGGTGTTCCCGCTCCTCAAGAACAAGCCCGAGCTGGTCGCCAAGGCGCGCGAGATATACACGATGCTGAAAAAAGAGATCCCGCAGGTGGCGTGGGATGACAACGGCAACGTCGGCAAGCGCTACCGCCGTCAGGACGAGATTGGCACGCCCTGGTGCATCACGATCGATTTTGACACGCTGGGCGAGAAGCCCGAGCTCAAAGACACGGTAACCATCCGCGACCGCGACACCGGCGAGCAGAAGCGCGTCGCTATAGCGGACCTGCCATCGCTTCTGCTCCCGCAAATCAAGGTGTAAGATAGGGGAGTGAAGAATTTTAACGTCACCATCAGCCTCTCGAGCATCGTGATGGCGCTACTCGCGATCGCTATCGCGTGGCTGCTCTATTATCTGCGCGATTTGGTGCTCATCGTGGTTACGGCGGTTGTTATCGCCTCGGCGATGGAGCCGGGCGTGCACGCCTTCGTGCGGCGCGGCGTGCCGCGGCTCTTGGGCGTCGTCACAATCTACGTGATCGTGGCCGCAATATTCTTCAGCATCCTCTTCTTCTTTATCCCGCCTATCCTCAGCGACACCGCCACGTTCCTGACCAAGCTTCCCGACACGCTCACCAACCTCAACATCTCCGACGCGACGCACGGGCTGCTGCCGTGGGGGAGCGTTGCGGATACTATCTCGTCCGCGCAGCTGCTCCAGAATATTTCCCAGGCGCTCGCCGACACGACGGGCGGCGCATTTACGACGATCTCGGCGGTCTTCGGCGGCATCACGTCGTTTATTCTCATCGTCGTGTTCTCGTTTTATTTCTCCGTGCAAGAAACCGGCGTCGATGACTTCTTGCGCGTCGTAACGCCGATCAGCGAGCAAGCTTACGTGCTCCATCTCTGGAAGCGCAGCCAGGAGAAGATCGGCAAGTGGATGCAGGGGCAGATCATCCTGGCGCTTATTGTGGGCGTGCTTCTGTACCTCGGCCTCATGATCCTCGGCGTGCCGTACGCCTTGCTCCTCGCGCTTATCGCCGCCGTCTTCGAACTCATACCAGTCTTCGGCCAGATTCTCGCGGCGATCCCGGCTATCACGCTCGCCTTCGGCGGCGGTGGGCTCACAATGGCGCTCCTCGTGCTCGGCCTCTTCGTGCTTGTGCAGCAGTTCGAGGCGCACCTCATCTACCCGGTCGTCGTGAAGAAGGTCGTCGGCGTGCCGCCGCTCATGGTCATTCTCTCGCTCCTCATCGGCTTCAAGCTCTTCGGCTTCCTCGGCGTGTTGCTGTCGGTGCCGCTTGCGGCCGCGATACAGGAGTTCGTCTCCGACGTCGACCGCGAGAAGACCCGCGCCATCGCCAAGCAGCGCCTTGCGCAGGAGGCAGCGGCGCAGTAGGTTGAGCATATGGCCGACAAGAACACTTTCTACCTCACGACGCCGATTTTCTATCCCAATGCGAAGCTCCACATGGGCCACGCGTATACGACGACGCTCTCCGACATCATCGTGCGCTATCAGCGGCTCATGGGGCACGAGACCTACTTTCTTACGGGTTCCGACGAGAATACGCAGAAGATGGTCGACGCCGCCCGCAAGGCAGGGAAGGAGCCGCTACAATTCCTCGACGAGATAGTAGGGAACTTCAAGAACCTCTTTAGCGAGCTTGGGATCTCCTACGACCAATTCATCCGCACGACCGATGAGAAGGTGCATTGGCCCGGCGCGCAGGCGCTCTGGAAGCGGCTGGTTGATGCGAGCGATATTTATAAAAAAGAGTACGAGGGCCTCTACTGCGTCGGCCACGAGGCGTTCATTACCGAGAAGGACTTGGTCGACGGCAAGTGCCCCGACCACGGCACGGTGCCCGAGTTTATCCGCGAGGAGAATTACTTCTTCAAGCTTTCTAAATACACGGACACGATTAAAGAGAAAATAACGTCGGGTGAGTTACGGATAATTCCCGAGACACGCAAGAACGAGATCCTCTCCTTGCTCGATGAGGGGCTCCAGGACGTGAGCTTCTCGCGCCCGCGCAAGGCCGACTGGCCCAAGGGTCTTGGTATACCGGTACCGGGTGACGACAGCCAGGTTATGTATGTCTGGTGCGATGCGCTGGCTAACTACATCACTGCCTTGGGGTACGGCCGCGATGATGCGCTGTATCAAAAATTCTGGCAGGGAGATGGTGAACGTATGCACGTGATCGGCAAAGATATCTTGCGCTTCCATGCGGCCATTTGGCCCGGCATGCTGCTGTCGGCTGGGCTCCCGCTCCCGACGACCATTCTGGTGCATGGGTTCATCACCTCGGGCGGCAAGAAGATGAGCAAGAGCCTCGGCAACGTGATCGACCCCGAGGAACTGCTGGCTGAGTACGGCGTCGACGCAATGCGCTATTTCCTCGCGCGCCACATCTCGCCGTTCGAGGACGGCGACATCACTCGCGAGCATTTCAAAGAGGCCTACAACGCTGACTTAGCTAATGGTCTGGGCAACTTGGCTTCGCGCATTATGCAGCTCGCGCAGACGCATCTCACTGAGGGCGTGCGTCCGGACGCCGTTGGATTTCCGAAAGAATATACAGAAGCGTTGGAAAACTTCGAGATTAATAAAGCCCTCGATTTCGTATGGAGCGGGATTGCAAGGCTCGATCAAAAGATCGCTGAGACGCAACCGTTTAAGCTGGTGAAATCCGACCCAGAAGCAGGTAAGAAGATTATCTTTGAGCTGACGCAGGAGCTCTACATCATCGCGCGCATGCTCAACCCCTTCATGCCTGAGACTAACGCCAAGCTCAAGCAGGCGATAATGGCCAACAAAAAGCCCGAGAACCTCTTCCCGCGCAAGGACTAGCCGGGCTTTGCGCCTTCTGATACCGTAAGGGGCGGACAGAAAAGGAGTTGTTCGATGAGACAGATAATTGATCGGGTTGAGGCTGCGGTGCGGGAGTTCCACGCGGCAGATACAACCGGACACGATTGGTGGCATATCAAGCGTGTCCGGGATACGGCGCTCAGGATTGCCGAGCACCTGCCAGTCGATGCGATGCTGGTTGAGATCGCCGCCCTCATCCATGACGTGGGAGACTACAAGCTCCATCCGGACAAGAAAACAGGCGAGCAGGCAGTGCGCGATCTTCTTGAAAGCTGTTCTGTGCCGCCCACGATTGCCCTGCAGGCCATGGAGATTGCGCGGCGCATTTCCTTCAAGGGCGCGGGCGTGCCTGACGACATGCCAAGCCTCGAGGGTAAGATCGTTCAAGATGCCGACCGGCTCGATGCGCTGGGAGCGATCGGTATTGCGCGGACATTTGCCTATGGGGGCGCGAAGGGCCGAATGTTATTCGACCCGGAACAGCCGCTGGTGCTCGACATGAGCGAAGCGGAATACATTTCGCCGGACAAGAAGAGCTCAACTCTCCATCATTTCGACGAGAAGCTGCTTCTGCTCAAGGACCGGCTTCACACGGACCGAGCCAAGTACATGGCGGAAGAGCTTCATGCGTTTATGGTGCTCTTTCTCAAAGCGTTCCATCGGCAATGGAAGGGCGACTTCTAAAAGATCTCACGGGCGCGGCAGATGCCGCGCCCTTTTGCTATACTCGACCTATTATGAAATTATTCGATGCCCACTGCCATTTGCAGTTTTCGCAGTACGACGCTGACCGTGCTGAGGTTATCGCTCGCATGCAGGAGCGCGAGATGGGTGCCATTGTGATTGGAGTAGACCTGGCGACCAGCCGCGGCGCTATCAAGTTGGCCGAGCAGCACGATTTCCTCTCTGCCGCCGTAGGCCTGCACCCCAACGACAACCCCAACGAGGAGTTTGATGCTGCCGCGTTTGAAGAGCTGGCCAAGCACCCCAAGGTTGTTGCAATAGGCGAGTGCGGGCTCGACTACTTCCGCGCCGGTGGTACGCCGGAAGAGAAGGCGGCGCAGAAAAAGAGATTTGAGGCGCAGATAGAGCTTGCGATCAAGGTCGGCAAACCTTTAATAATTCATTGCCGCAACGCGCATGACGACATGCTCGAGATCCTTACCGAGCGTATCAAGGGCACGGGAGAGAAACTCGCTGTTGTTATTCACTTCTGCACGGTTTTAGGCGAGCTGGCGCAAAAGTATCTCGACCTCGGCTGCTATTTATCGTTCCCGGGGCCGATTACCTACACCGACATGTACGACGACTCCATAAAGGTTGCTCCGCTTGACCATATCCTTGCCGAGACCGACTCTCCCTTCGCTGCCCCCGTGCCATTTCGCGGCAAGCGCAACGAGCCCGCGTATGTTGAGCATGTCGTTGCCAAGATTGCCGCTATAAAGGGCTTATCGGCTGAGGATATGCGCGCACAAATCGTCAAAAACGCGCAGCAGCTCTTCCAACGCTAGCTTCATTGCGTATCCAGTAAGAACCTGGTATAGTGCCCGCATGGCAGAAATATCGCATCCTGATACTGAGGCGCGAGCCGAAGTAGAAGGGTCATCCCAAGCGATCGCCCCCAAGGACACCCGTCATATCTACGAGGTGGCCTTCCACGTGCTCCCGACCGTCGAGGAGGCGAAGGTCGGCGATGTCGTAGAAAAGATCCGCACCCAGCTCGCCTCCATGAAGGCCGAGGTCCTCGCTGAGCAATTCCCGGCAAAGATGAGCCTGGCCTATACGATCGAGCGTGCCAATGCCGGCAAGCGCGAGAAGTATAACGAGGGCTACTTCGGCTGGATTAAATTTGCGGTGGACGAGCGCGAAGGCATCCCGGCGCTCTCAGAGATGCTTCGCGCTGACCGCGAGATCCTGCGCCATCTTATCGTCGAGACCGTCCGCGAAGACATGAGCGGCCCGCGCCGCGCGGTGTTCTCGAGCAACCGCCTCGAGGGCGAGACCATCAAGAAGCCGACCAGCGCTCCCGAGGCTCCGGCCCAGGTTTCGGAAGAGGACCTGAACAAGAGCATCGACGCTCTCGTAAGCTAACCCATGAATAAGGCGATCATTTACGGCAACCTCACGCGCGACCCGGAGCTCCGGGCGCTCCCCTCGGGCGCGCAAGTAGCCTCCTTCGGCGTTGCGACCAACCGCGTGTGGCGCGACAAGGACGGCAACAAGCAGGAGCAGGCGGAATTCCATAACATCGTCGTCTTCGGCCGCCAGGCGGAGACCTGCGCGCAGTATCTCAAGAAGGGGAGCTCGGCCTTGATCGAGGGCCGCATCCAGACCAGGAGCTGGGACAGCCCCGAGAAAGGCAAGCAATACCGCACCGAGATCGTCGCCGACCGCGTGGAGTTCGGCTCGCGCGCAAGCGGCATGGGCGGGGGCGCGAGCGCAGCTTCAAGCAATTCGCCCTCTGGTATGAGCGATGCGGAAGCTCCGCAAAGAGCCCCCAAAGAAGAGGCCGTCGACTATCCGCAAGAGGACATTAATCCTGATGACATACCGTTCTAACCGTAATTTTTATGCAAAAGACTGAAACACAGCTTCTGGGCGCTCAGATCCAGACCATCGATTATAAAGATCTTGATACGCTGCGTAAGTTCCTCAACCCGCACGGCAAGATCATGTCGCGCCGCCGCACCGGCCTCTCGGCCGCAGCGCAGCGCAGCCTCGCCGAGTCGGTCAAGCGCGCCCGCTTCATGGCGCTTCTCCCGTACATCGTCCGCTAACTCTCAGTAGAAAAAGAAAAGCCCCGGATTGCTCCGGGGCTTTTCGATTATTTATTTCTTGTCTACCCGCTCGACGTAGGTGCCCGACTCGGTATTGATGCGCAGGACGTCTCCCTCGTTGACAAAGAGGGGAGCATTGATGATAGCGCCGGTCTCAAGCGTTACCTGCTTGCTGCCGCCCTGGGCAGTATTGCCGCGCACGGCCGGCGGCGCGTCCTTAACGAGGAGCTCAACCTTGATCGGCACGCGTACGGCGATGATCTCCTCGTCGAACACGAGCGCCTCGAGGATAGAGTTCGGCTTGAGGAACTGTCCCGCCGGGCCGATCGTATCTTCCGGGAGCTTGAAGCGATCCGCCGGGTTCTTCACATCGCTGAACCACCACTCGCCGCGGTTGGTGTAGAGATACTTCACCTCGCGGGTAGAGAGGTCGGCCTCCTCGGCCTTCTCCGACACGTGGAAGGCCTGCTCGGTCACCTTGCCGGTAATAAGGTGGCGCAGCTTGGTCTGGTTGACGGGCTTGCGCTGCTGCTTGCGGAATACGTGCGCATCGAGCACTTCGTAGGGAGCGCCATCCATAAGGATCACTTTCTTGGGAAGGATTTCGTTGTATTCAAGCATTGCCATAAAAAATGCCCCAAATAGAACCAACAGGGCGATACAGGAAGTATATAGAAAAAGGCCTTTTTGTCCAGGAAGCCGATTGAGCCGGAAACCCGGGGGGCCGGGGAGAGTTATAGAACATGCACCGCCGATGGTGTAGAGTTGGGTCATGACGGAGTATCTCTCCCAAGAGGAGGAAGAGAAGGGTCAGGAAAGCGACGAGGCCGTCCTCGCGGCATCCTTGGCGCACCCCGGCCTCTTCGCCCGGCTGGTGCGCAAGTATGAGGAGCCCTTCATGCGCAAGGCGCGCAGCATCGTCCGCGACGAGGCGGAGGCCGAGGACATCGTGCAGGAAGCCTTCACCAAGATATACCTCAACGCCAAGCGCTTCAGGCCGGTTGAGGGCGCCACGTTTTCCTCGTGGGGCTACCGCATCCTTATCAACACGGCGCTGACGCACTATGCGCGGCGCAAGCGGGAAGGGGCGCGCACGGCGGAGCTCGACGAAGAGATCTGGGCGCTTATTCCGGACAAAGATCTGCGGCAATTCGAGAAGAAAGAGTTCAGCGACGAAGTAGCGTCGGTGCTCTCCCGCATGTCGCCGCTGTTCGCTGCCGCGCTCGCCGGCTTCTTCCTTGAAGGGAAGTCTCAGGAAGAGATGGCGGTACAGGAAGGCGTTTCAGTAGGAGCGATCAAGACGCGCGTCCACCGCGCTAAGAAAGAATTTAAAAAAGTGTTTAAAGCATTATCAGCGAATATATAAATTTATGAGTACGATTGAAGAGCGCGTAATGGGCACCGTGGGAGCGATTTATATCGCGCGCTCGCTCGTAAGCGCCACCGCGCTGCGAATGTATGCGCTCCTTGTCTCGCTTGCGGGCATCATCGCCTTCGCCTCGGTGCCGCACGTAGTGCTCAATTTCCTTACCGTGGCGCACAGCGGCCCCGGAGGAGTCGCTCTCTTTGTACTGTATGCCGTACTCGGCACGACGATCGTCGTGCAATTGGCGCTTGCCGTGGGTGCCACCGCGGCGGTGTCGCTACTCGTCTCCTTCGTCAGAACTTCCGCCGCTCGCCGGACTGCCCTTGCCTAATGCCTGGTCGTTGAGGCCCTTGCGGATTGCGCTGAGGAGGTCGCGCGCGACCTTCTTGTTCTCGCGCAGATAGGTTCGGCTGGCGTCGTAGCCGCGGCCGAGCTTCTCGTCGCCGAAGGAGTATGATGAGCCGCTCTTCTGGACCAGCCCCAAGCGCTCGCCGAGTGCCAAGAGCTCGCCCTCGGTCGAGATGCCTTCGTTGTACATGAGGTCGAACTCGGTCGTGCGGAAGGGCGCGGCGACTTTATTCTTGACTACCTTCACGCGGTGGCGGCCGCCGACGACTTCCTCGCCTTTCTTAATCTGCGCGATGCGGCGTATGTCGAGGCGCACCGACGTATAGAACTTGAGCGCCTTGCCGCCGGTCGTCGTCTCCGGATTGCCGAACATGACGCCGATCTGCATGCGGATCTGGTTGATGAAAATGACGATGGTCTTAGACTTGGCAACGATCGCCGTGAGCTTGCGCAGCGCCTGCGACATGAGGCGTGCCTGCTTGCCGACCTGGCTCTGGCCCATTTCGCCCTCGATCTCGTCCTTGGGAGTGAGCGCCGCGACCGAGTCGATGACAATAAGGTCGATCTTGCCGCTGCGCACGAGGCTCTCGACGATCTCGAGCGCCTGCTCGCCGGTGTCGGGCTGCGAGATAAGCAAGTTCTGGATATTAACGCCCAGGCGCTTGGCATACTCCGGATCAAGCGCGTGCTCCGCGTCGATGAATGCGCACACGCCGCCCTTCTTCTGCGCCTCGGCGATGGCGTGGAGCGTCAGCGTCGTCTTGCCGGATGACTCGGGACCGAAAATTTCTATGATGCGGCCGCGCGGATAGCCGCCGATGCCAAGCGCCCAATCGAGGCCGACCGAACCGGAGGGGATTGCGTCGACGTCGACATGTGGCGCTTCGCCGAGCTTCATGATTGCGTCGTCGCCGAACTTGGTCTTAATCTCGCGGATCGCCGCCTCTATCGCCGCGCCGCTCTCCTTGACCGCTCCCAGAGTCTTCTCCGGCTTCTTCTCCTTCGATTTGAATGCCATATGTATTTAAATAACGCCGTTACCTAACGTACGGCACAATAATTTAACACAGTAATATGAACTTGTGCAGAAGCGCGCCTCCCGAAGCGGTCCGTCGCTGCGACCGTGAATATAGCATATCCCGGGGGCGCTGACAGCTTGACGGCAAAGCGTCCCGATTCGTCCGTGAAGGCCGGCGCGTCGTTAATAGTAAGGAACGAGATATTCTGCGCCGTGCCGGTAATAGCGATAAGCTCGGTCGAGGTGGCGCTGCCGTCCTGGGGCGAATCGATCGTTATTTCCGGGCCGCCGATAAGCCGCCGCGCCTCAAACAAGCCGTACGAGAGTATGAGGATTGCGGCCAGGAGTAAGAGGAATCTGCGCATGCCGCATCATAGTACCTCTTCTTCGCCGCTTGCGGCAGGGAGGGCGGGGGAGCCGCCGCCTTTTTCAAGAATATCGCGCGGCTTGGCGCCGTTGGCCGGCCCGATGACCCCGCGCTGCTCGAGCTGGTCCATAATGCGCGCTGCGCGCGAGTAGCCCAGCCCCAGGCGGCGCTGGAGGAAGGAGGTCGACGCTTTGCCGCTCTCGATGACCGCCTGCCGCGCGGCTTCGTACATGTCATCATCCTCTTCGCCGTCGTCGAACCCGCCGCCCGCGCTCGCGCCGCCGCCCGCCTCTGCGCCGGTCGTGCCGCCGATATCTACAGGGATCTCGGCCTCGTTGTGCTGCGCGATATAGTCGACCACCTTCTTAACCTCCGTTTCGCTGATGAACGCGCTCTGGAGGCGCACCGGCTTCTGCATA
>DASZPE010000033.1:0-16169 GCA_035550415.1 Minisyncoccota bacterium
GGCCTACCACGATTGCCATCGAAAGGGTTTTTACTGATTCAAGATCCATATCTCTACTTGCTACTGTTAATTATTATTAATGACTTGGTGCATGCGACTGCGCATGGCTCGAACTTGATCCGTGAGGCTCCTCAAGCGCCAGCTTGATATAGGCGAGCGTGAGGATCGCGAATATGGCCGCTTGGAGGAACCCGATGAAGAGCTCAAAGGCCATGAGCGGGACCGGCGCCACATACGGCGCGAAGAACTCAATGACCAGCACGAGCGTCTCTCCCGCGAAAATGGCTCCGAACAGCCTGAATGAAAGCGACACGAGCCGCGCGAGATTGCCGATAATCTCGAGCAGCCCGATGACGAAACCCATCGCGCCTCCCCTGAAATTAACAAATTTTGAGCCATATTTCAAGACGCCGAGCGTGAGTATGCCGGAAATCTCGACCACGAGGAACGCGATGATCGCGAGCGTCAGCGTGGTGTTGAGGTCGGAGCTTACCACATGGAAGAGCGGCACGCTGCCGTCCTGCCCCGCGACCGTGAGCGGCCCGAACAGCGGCGAGAATTCGATCAGGTTGACCGTAAAGATAAAGAGAAAGATGGTCGCAATAAGCGGAAAGTAGCGCCGCGCGAGCGTATCGCTGCCAAGCGTATCGTGCACATAACCGTAGACATACTCGTATGCCATCTCAAGCGCGCTCTGGACGCGGCTCGGCACCAGCGAGAGATTGCGGCCGATGATGAATGCTGCGACAAGGAGCGCCGCAATGACCACCCACATAGCCACAATAGTGTTCGTGACGGGTATGCCCCACACGGTAAATAGACGCTCCGACGCGAGCGTAATATGCAGTCCTGACTCCATAAATACCTATATATAGTAGCACGGCCTCCCTGCTACGTCGAAGATATTTCGATACATTAATTAGCATATAGTCAATAGTGTAAGAAGGCCTTACGCATGTCGTCTTCATGCATGTGCGAGCACAGATTAGTAGGTAACAACATACTGACTATGCCTTTTGTAGCTATTGCACTTGCACTGACGCTTTTCATCGGCGGCTCGGCTGTCGTTGCAGATAACACTGCACAGGGCCACGCGGCGGTTGCGCATGTGGCGCATGCCTGGGAGTCGCTTCAGGCGAAGGTAACGGGCCATACGGATGTCGACGCCTCTGCCAACGCGGATGCCAAGACGGCTCCGCAGGCCACGACCACGACGCAGGCTCATAACGGCCTGATGATCCGCTCCGATGTGGACGCCTCGGGCTCAGCCAACGCCAATGCGAACCAGGGCGTCAATCTCAATGCCGACGGTTCGGTAAAGGTCAACGTTTTCTAAGATGCCAGGGTGGGGTTGAAGATATCCTCCACAGGGCACAGCAAAACCCCTCGCAGTACGCGAGGGGTTTTGCATAACCTTGCCGAATCTCGAACGAACTACTGATTTTTCTGCTTATCGCCGAAGTTTTTGTTCTTGGCGTCTTTAGCAGATGTGATTTTTATCGCATCGGGGTTACCGGTAGTGCGCTTCCAGCCTCCCTGGATCACCTCCATCACTTTATAAGTGCCGGGGCCCAGGTTGGAGAAGGAATAATTGCCGTTGTTCTTTGTCGTCGTAGTGTCAATAACGGTATTCCCTTTCATCAGGTCGACCGTCCAGCCCGCGAGACCGCCTTCGTTATTGCCCTGCTTGCCGTTGCCGTTCCTGTCCTCAAAGACGGTACCGGAAATTGAGCCGAGTTTGAAGTTGCCGAAGTCCTTCTTCTTGGCAATCTGGCCAGCGGAGAGAGAGAAGGTATAGCTGTCGGATGAAACGGTCGTTGACGGATAGGTCGGGATCCAGCCGCTCTTTACTACTTCGCGGACAGTGTAAGAGCCGGGAGGAAGATTTTTGAAGGTGTAAGCGCCTTGAGCATTGGTAGTCGCGGTCGGATCACCACTATCGAGCGAACCGCTATGATTGGCGTCAATATAGACCGTCCAACCTTTGAGCCCAACTTCCCACTTGGTCTCGAACGGAGAGCTGTCCCCGTCCCAATCCTCGAAGACCGAGCCGCGAATCTGGCCGAGCTTCGGATTCTTGCTATTGGAGACAGTACATGTCGCCGCATCGGCGCTTGCAGACACCGACACTGCCGAGCATTCATTGTCGCTCTGGGTCCAGCCGCTCTGCGACACTTCCGAAATATGGTACGTGCCCGGCGCGAGGTTCGGAATAGTGATGCTGCCGGTGCCGCCGCTCGTAGGGATGGTAAAGGTATGGTAGCCCGGGATGTCGGTGCTCGTGAAGTGGAAGGTTCCGTCGCCGCCGGTCGCATCCTTAGTGATAACGAGCGAGCCCGTCGTAGGACAGGTCTTGTTCCAGACGATCACATACTGATCGCTCTGAAGATTAGTGAAGCTTGGATTGCTATCCGTGCTCGGCGTAGCCGCCGCAGCAGACTCAAGACTGTCGCCGGTTGTATAGCCATCCAACTTATAAGCGTGCGTACCGTCGCACTGGCTCCCCACTACCGGACCGCCGAGCACCTCGTCCGCTTCATAATCCGCGCCAGCGTTAGAACCCACGAATGAAGCTTCGTACGCGCTATCGCTGTTGCCCCAGCCGGTAGGACTGAGCGTAAACGGCTCATTCGTTACCGAACCCAGATTCGGCGAATTGAAGGTTGTCTCCATCGGGAAGACCGCGTTGTTGGTAGCCTGCGCAGTCGCCATAACACCGTCGACATACTTGTAGATATGGACTTGCGGCTGCGGAGGTGGCGTCGTACCCCCTGTGCAATCCCCGCTGAGGTTTGAGGTCGCAAGCCATGGGGTGTAAGTCACATTTGTCGTCACATTGTCGCCGCTACCTGAACCCACCGAACTAGGGCCACTTGCATCGCCCCACCAGTTGCACGTGCCGTCGAGAGTGCCTGAGTAGCCTCCCAGATTTGCTATACCCGCAGTAGTATCGCCGGAGACGTCGTTGTTGTTGATGGTGATATTAGAGCTGTCTGCAACAATTGCACCGAGCCCGTCATCGGTACCATTGATTATCTTCACACCCCATGCACTGCCGGTAAGAATATTGTTAGTGACCGTAATGTTGGAGTCCGCAGTCGCGAATTTTATCGCTGTCGCGCCCGGCTGGGTGATCTTGTTGCCGGAGAACGTGCCGCCCGCAAGATCAACAATATACACCATCGAGTTGTCGGCGTTATTACTCTCTATCGTGTTGTTCGTGAAGGTAACGTTCTTGTTGGTACCCGCTGCCGCAGAGGCGAGAATAACCGCACTGTTGATGGTATGACCGGTGAAGTCGTTTTGGTCTATCGTGAGACCGTTGACGCCCTCATCACTATAGATACCCGCGCCGCCTGCGGCACCCGCCCGATTGTTTGCCTTGAACTCATTCCCCTGCACGAGACAATTGCTCGAGCAGTTAGGATACATACCGATAGAGTTGTCGGTGATGACGTTGTTCTTTACCGTCACATTTTTCTGCGCGGCATTTATGAACACGCCGGTATTCGCCGCAGCGGCATTGGTCAGCGAACCCTCAAATGTAAAGCCGTCCACCGTCACGTTATCGGCATTTACAGATAGATCGACACCCCCCGTGCCGCCGTCGGCAATGATAGACTCTGCGCTACGAGTAGAAGTGCCAACAATGCCGGCATTCGCGCCCTTGAGGGTGAGTGCGCGATCAACATTCACATTTTCAGGATACGTACCTGCTTTAACGAGAATCGTATCCCCCGCCTGCGCATGATCGACGCCGTCGCTGTCTTTAATCTCGCCCTGGATCGTGCCGCCGATGCGGCGCACGTTAGTAAATGTGCTGTATGCATAGGAGCGCACGTCGAAGGTCCCTTCGTTATCAAGCGCAATCGCGGCATGGTCGAAGGTGTTGTCGTTCCAATATGACTTCCAATCGAATTGCGACTGGTCAGCCACCGTACCGCGCTGGCGGATGTATTGCGTGCTGTTCTTGAAGCTGTTGTTCTTAATGATCGCGCCGCCGACCGGATTAACGAACCACGCAACGCCGCCCGATCCGTTGAAGCTGATGGCATTGTAGCCGTTATTGCCAAGATCCCAGTCATTGTCCATGATCTCGCGGCCGCTTACCGCACCCGTCTCGCCCGCGCCGCTTGCAATATCGACGCTCGTGCCGTCATGGAAGACGTTATTGAGGATATGGTAGCTCTGCACGGTGATGCCGCCCGAAGAAAAGTCGTCTATATATACCGAGCCGCCTCCGTTAGGAACATTCGTAGTCGAGTATTGAAGGGTGAAATTGTCTCCAATAACCTCGATTGTCTTGTTATCGCTCTCTTGATTGGAAGTCGGATCAAGGTTTCCGTTTATTTTGAGACCTTGGATAGTATCATTCGCTCCTTCCACCATGATACCGTCAGGACCAAAATCTGCATCACCTACGGTCGTTATATCCGCCTGGGTTGAGTTGCCGTTTGTTATCGGATTGCCGGAGGAATCAACGCCCTCAATAGTTAAGCCCGGCTTTGAGAGCGGCAGGAAGAGCCCGAAGGTATACGTACCGGCGCTGCCCGAAGTAGTGAGCGTGCTATTGGGCGCCGTCTCCTGATAATGGCCCGGATAGACTTTAATGATATCGCCGCCAGAGGCCGCCGTAATCGCATCTTGAATATGCAAAAATGCCGTCGCCTGCGATGTGCCGTCATGCGTACCGGATGCGGAGGCATCCACATACCACGTAGCGCTCGAAGCGGACGCAAAGGCTGGTAAAACGAGGAATGCGAGACCGAGCAGTGCTGAAGATACCCCTGGGATGTATCGATGCATATGTGCAGCGGAATATTAAGTTTTAATTGACCTGCCTCTATATTGTAGCGGCAGTGAAAATGAATAGCACATGAACAATCACTATTTGTGTGTGCATAACCATGAAATGCGGCATTGGGAATTATTTGACACGCCCGCGTCAAGGTATACAGTGGCGCTATAGGGGAACCAGCTCGGCATTCCGCCGATGGTTCTTTTACTCCAACAGACGAGGGCACTCATGCGGCTATTTGGTATTGCACTGCTTGCTTGCGGGTTGGCGATGCCAGCTTACGCAAACCTATCTGACACCGAACAACAAAGCTCGGTCGTGCTAAGCAGCTCGCTCACCTACTGCTCGGCCATTGGCGTCTACAAAGACGGCGATATCGAGGCAACGGTTCTCTTTGGCGCTTCGTCGGCACTTGGCAACGCCGATGCAAAAACACTCTTTGGAGGAAATCCAAACGCTGTTTGTCAGTCGTTTGCCGATGTGGCGCAACATACGATGTTCAATCCGCATTCGTGGGCCGTTGCAGTCAAGAAGTACGACGCCGCGACCGATACGGAAAAGCTTATCGTGAAGGTGCACTTCTACGAATACATCGACGCCAGCAACCGGATCTGGTATGCCTGGAAATATGAAAGTCCTTAGCTATTGTTCGCGCCGCCCGATACGTCGGGCGGCGCTTTCTGTATGGTAGGATGAGCGCATACGATCATGCTGCCGGATTCTATTACCCTCACGATTGCGACGCTCACCGTATTTCTGGTCTTTATTACCGCGCTCAAGTACGGCGTTGAGGACAACTTCACGCGCACGCGGCTCATTATGACCGCGTTCTTCTTTTTTATCATCGCGACGCTCACGATCGCCTTCCGCCAGTACACAATGGCGACGCTCCCCTTCACGGCGCCCGCGTTCCTGATCGGCGCAACGCTGGGCTACTTCGTCGGCGTGCGCACGGCGCAAGAGAAGCTCATGGCCGAGGGTGTCGCGCACTACATGGAGCACTTCGCGCACGTGCATCTGGAAGACCTGCAGCAATTTAATTGGTGGGCGCTCATCAACTTTTACTCTGTCATGAGCGCGCTCGTGCTCATCAACCTCGTGGGCCTTTCAACCGTGATCTTCCGCCAAGCAGAGAGCTGGGCGATTGCGACAAGCACCGTTGGCGCGTTTCTCCTCGGCACCGTGGCGCCCTATCTTATTCACCTGTGGAGCATCAGGACGACGCAGGCAACCAGCAAGACGACGAGCGAAGCATAAAATATTCCTCTTCCCCACTTTTTTGCCATAGGCGAGGGATCGTGCGTAATAAAGAGCGGCACGCCGGCTGCGGCATACTCGGGGTAGCGGTACGTCGCGATCGCCATGAAGTGCGGCAACTGCCAGAGATACATCGCGATAAAGAGCGCCCACGCGTAGCCGTCGAGGCTCCCAGTCACCGCGAGATAGCCGACCAAAGGCGGCGTCGCGCCCGCGATTGCGCCCACAAAGAGCGCCCAGGGGCTCACGGGCTTCAGCGGCGTATAGAAGAGCACATAGACCGCGAAGCCGGCCAGCGCCGCGGCAAGCGCGAGCGCCGGCACATAGAGGCCGAAGAGTATCCCGCCCGCGAGGCCGAGCACGAGCGCGTACGCCGCCGCGCTCTGACGCGAGATGGTACCCGTCACTATCGCGCGGTTCTTGGTGCGCGCCATGCGCGCGTCGATATCGCGGTCGTAGATATTGTTGAGCACGCACGCGCTCGCGACCACTAGAGAGAGGCCGACCAGCATCGCCAAGAACACGAGCCAGTTAATATGCCCTCGCGCGGCGAAGAAGAACCCTGCGGCAGCGACCAGCGCATTGCCGTAGATGATGCCCGGTTTGGTGAGCTCGTAGTAGGCCTTGAAGGTCATATCAGATTCCTCCGTCCTGCTCGCTCATATATTGCAGCATCTGCGCCTGGTCGGGCATCATGCGGCCGTTGAGGTCCTGCATGATCCACAGCGCGCCTCCCGCCACGATGAACACTATAACGATCGCAAAGAACAGCGCCATGAGCCGCCAGCGGGGCCCCGATTCCCGGCCGATATGGAGGAAGAACACGAGCTGCACGACCAGCTGCAACACTGCGAGCACAACCGCGGCCGCATACAGCTCGGGGTGCGTCGGAAAGCGGTGATGGTTATATATATGGAGCCACAGAAGCGCCGGCGCCAAGAGCGTCAGAATGACTGAGAGGATGTAGCCGATGATGTAGGAGCGCGCAGAAGTCATAGGTTATATAGAGCCGAAGATATACACGAAGGTAAAGATGAATATCCAGATGATATCGAGGAAGTGCCAGAACATTGAGACAAGCGTGAGGCGCCGCATGGTGTCCTGATGCAACCCGCTCTTAGCGGTATGAACGAGCGCGAGGATCATCCAGAAGGAGCCGAGCGCCACATGGAGCCCGTGCGTGCCGACAAGCGCAAAGTAGCTCGAGAGAAAAGCGCTGCGCGACGGGCCCGCGCCGGCGGCGATCAATCCCGCGAATTCGTGCACCTCAAGCCCGAGGAACGCAAGGCCGAGCAAAAGCGCGATGATAAACGCCGATAGTGTGCCTGTTTTACTTCCCCGCGAAGCGGCGACCATACCCAGCCCCGCCACAAAGCTCGACGTAAGAAGGATGAGCGTCTCGACGAGCGCGTACGGCAAGTTGAATAGGGCGTCTGCGTCCGGGCCGCCGAACGTGTTAGTGCGCAGCACTGCGTAGGTCGCGAAGAGCGCGGCAAAGAGAAGGCAATCGCTCATGAGATAGAGCCAGAAGCCGAAGACGGGCGCGGAGTCGGTGCGATGTGCGGCGTTGGTAGTCATCATATAGGTTGTGCCCGGGCGGCGGCCTCGAGCCGCGCGACCTCGGCGGCGGGCAGGAGTTCCTCATGAACATCGGCGAAGGAGCGCGCAACCAGCAGGACAAAAAATCCTACGAGCGCGAACGCGACCAACCACCAGATGTGCCATACCAGGCCGAAACCGGCCACGAACGCTGCGCCGGCCATGAACATGCCGAGCGAGGTGTTGCGCGGCAGCTCGATATCCTCGGCCGGGAGCTCCGGCGGCGCGCCGCGCTTCTTCTTGAGCCAGAAGTCGTCGCGGCCCTCGACCTGCGGCGTATGCGCAAAATTATAAAATGGCACCGGCGAAGGCACCGACCACTCGAGCGTGCGCGCGTTCCACGGGTCGGGGCCGGCGACGCGCTGCTTGCGGTCGCGGACGCTCACGTATATCTGTATCGCCTGGCACAGCCCGCCGAGCGCGATAATGACGACGCCCATGGCCGCCACGATAAAGAGCGGCTGCCAGCCGAGGCCGGCGGGATAATGGTCGAGCCGGCGCGTGGCGCCCATAAAGCCGAGTATATAGAGCGGCATGAACGCGGTCATAAAGCCGACGGTCCAGCACCAGAACGCGCGCTTGCCCCACGTCTCGTCGAGCGTGAAGCCGAATATCTTGGGGAACCAGTACGTCACCGCCGCGAAGAAGCCGAACAAGACGCCCGAGATGATCATCGTATGGAAGTGCGCGACCAGGAAGAGGCTGTTGTGGAGCTGGAAGTCGGCGCCGGGAACCGCCATGAGCACGCCCGCCATGCCGCCCATCGTAAAGAGCGATACGAAGCCAAGGAACCAGAGCATCGGCGTCGCGAAGATAATCCTCCCGCGGAACATGGTGAAGAGCCAGTTGAATATTTTGACCCCGGTCGGTATCGCGATGACCATCGTCATGATGCCGAAGAACGCGTTAACGTCGGGTGTCGCACCCATCGTGAAAAAGTGGTGCAGCCACACCACGAAAGAGAGCAGTGTGATCGATATCGTCGCCGCGACCATCGACGTGTAGCCGAAGAGCCGCTTCTGCGCGAAGACCGGCACCACTTCGGAGAAGACGCCGAATGCCGGCAGCGCCAGGATGTACACCTCGGGATGGCCCCACGTCCAGATGAGGTTCACATACATCATCATGTTGCCTCCCCCGCCCGCGGTAAAAAAGTGCATGCCGAGATAGCGGTCGAGCGCCAGCATCGCGAGCGTGGCTGTGAGGACCGGAAACGCGAACACGACGAGCGTCATGGAGCCCAGCGCCGTCCAGGCGAATATCGGCATCCGCATGAGCGTCATCCCGGGCGCGCGCTTGGTGATGATCGTCGCGACGAAGTTGATGCCCGCAATAAGGCTCCCTGCGCCGGATATCTGGAGCGCCCAGATCCAGTAGTCGACGCCCACGCCCGGGCTGTACTGGAGCTCGGAGAGGGGCGGATACGCGAGCCAGCCGGTCGCCGCGAACTCGCCCACGACGAGCGAGAGCATGATGAGCGCCGCGCCGGCGGCGTAGAGCCAGAACGAGAGCGAGTTGAGGAACGGGAACGCCACGTCGCGCGCGCCGAGCTGCAGCGGCAGCACAAGATTGATGAGGCCGAAGATGATCGGCATCGCGACGAAGAAGATCATGATCGTCCCGTGCGCGGTGAAGACCTGGTCGAAGTGGTTGGCGGTGAGATACCCGGTGGAGCTCCCGACCGAGAGCGCCTGCTGCGCGCGCAGCATGACTGCATCGGAAAATCCGCGCAGCAGCATCACGACCGCGACCACGAGGTACATGATGCCGATCTTCTTGGCATCGAGCGACGTGAGCCACTCCTTCCAGAGCCACTGCCATCGCCGGAGGTACGTGATGAGGCTAAGCACCGCGGCGGCCCCGAACACGATAAAGATCTGCACCCCTAGCACAATGGGGCCCTGGTTGAATGCCGCAAAAGTAAGTTCGCCAAACATAATTACATGGACATCCCCGGCATAGCGTCCATCTGCATGCCCGGCATCGCCGCCGGCGTCGAGGATGATGATCCTTGCGGCATCATATACTGCATCATGACTTCAGTATACAGGTTGGGGTCGGCAAGGATATAAAACGCCGCGGGCACATTCTCGCTCGGCTTGGCAAGTGTCATATAGGTATCCATCGTCAGCGGCGCGCTCGAGCTCGCGATCCCCGCCGCCCATGCATCGAAGTCGCTCTGCGACACCGCGTGCACCGGGAACTGCATCCCCGAGAAGCCGTCCCCGCTGAAGTTGGACGACATGCCGACAAAGGTCCCCGGCGCCGAGGCTTCAAGATTGAGCCGGTTATCCATGCCGGGCATCGCCATCTCCTGGCCGCCGAGCTGCGGGATCCATAGCGCATTCATGGGCGCGTCGGCAGTGAGCTCGAAGCGCACCGGCTGTCCCACCGGTATCGCCAGATAATTGACGCTTGCGATCCCCTGCGCCGGGTAAATGAAGAGCCATTTCCAGTCGAGCGCGACCACCTGCACCGTGAGCGGCGGTATGGACGTGTCGATCGGCTTGTAGGGGTCGAGCGCATGCGTGCTGGTCCAGGTCAGCGCCGCAAGTACGAGGATGATCTCGAGCGGTATCGCCCACCACACGAGCTCATCCATCTTGGAGTGCTCCCATTCGGGCGTGTATTGGGAAGACGTGTTGCCCGCGCGGTATTTCCATGCGAAGAAAAAGATAAGGATATACACCGGCACCGCCACGATAAGCATGAGCTCGATCGTGTGGAGCATCAGGCTGCGCTCGGAGAGCGCTATCATCCCGCGCGGGTGAAGCATGACGAGGCTGTCGAGAAAATGCATAGTGCGCTACAAGCCGGCCGCCAGAACGATGCCGAAGACGCAGAGGCTCCCAAGGACCGGCGCCGCCGACCGCATGAGCGGGAAGCGCAGCGACGCCTGCTTCATTTTGAAATAGAGCAGTACCTCAAGCATCGCGCAGATGCCCACGTAGATGACGATATGGGACGCGAGCCCGAGCGCGGAGAGCTGCGGCGAGAGGGCCGCAAGCAGCGTGCCGCTCGCGACCTCGAATGCGGCGATCGAGCCGAGGTAGAGCGCGCAGACGCGGTACGCGGCCGCTTCGCCCGCCCAAAACGCATACCATATATAGAGCGCGACCGCGCCAGTCGCCGCGGCTGCGGCAAGATGGAGGAGCAGTACTATCGAGTATGCCATGCCCCCATCATACCTTATTTTAAAAACGGAATCCTACGCTGGGCTTGCAGACTTGACCACCTCGTACTCCCGCCAGATAAACCACATGACAATAAGGTCAAATGCCGTGAGGCCGATCAGGACTAGCGAGTAAGAAAGAGTGATCTGATACAGCTGATATATGACGAACAGCCCGAGCACCGCAAGCGACGCGGGATACGCCCAGAGCTGGTTTTTCAGGAGCGCGGCAACCAAGGCAAGCTTTATACAGCCTCTGCTGAGCAGATAGACGGCAATAAAAATGCTGTTGGCGATAGAAAATTGCTGGGCAGCCGCCAACAAATGCGTTGCGACAAAATCTCCGGGCTGTTCTATAAGTTCCCCTTGGGCCCAGCCGGCCGCAAAAGTAGTAAGGTTCGACAATGGCACAAACAGGACGAGTACGCCGGCGATAATTTCAATAAGGGAAATCGCTCCTTTCAAAAAGACACTGGTGCGGAAATACAGTCTGATCCGGCTTTCTTGTTGGGCGGTAAACTCCATTATGCGTATGCGATGTGGACCTGGCGAGAATCGGACTCGCGACTCGGCAATGCGAATGCCGCGTAATACCACTTTACTACAGGCCCCTGGCCCTAAAGCATTCTGTCGGGGTGCCGAGAATCGAACTCGGATCTTACGCACCCGAAGCGTACATAATACCATTATACGACACCCCGACAGAATGCTCTAAGCTCGTACAGAATATAGCAATAAAAAAACAGAAGGTCGAGCGCTCATTGCGCTCGACCTGGCCTCGTTAATGAGCCCGCATCTCGGGCTGGTGAGGAGATCTGGCAATCTGCTGCGTGGGAACTTTCGCCTTTTTGGACGGACAGGCGGGGTCTGGACAGACCCATACCCGGTGATCCTGACTCTCCTTGATCTTCCCGCAGACACACAGCCAAATCTTGCCCTTTGACACTATACTGTCCTCCGCATTTGCATGCGCGCCCTTTGCCGCATGTACGGCATGACTATACCGCTAAATTTTTCTTTGTCTATCCCGTTGTGCACCCTGGAAGGCTCGAACTCCCGACCTCGCCCGTGTGAAGGGCGCGCTCTAACCAACTGAGCTAAGGGTGCGTGGCGCTATACTATCGCAAATTCAGCTTTATTTCACGTCACGGGCACACTATTATTGGCATATGCGCGGACAAACATCGTGGACGGTTATCGGCATTATCATAATCATTATTATCGCCATCTTCGGCGCGTGGTGGCTCTTCTGGGGACCGGGCGCCGCGCCCGCAACGACAAGCACGGCAAACAATGCAGCCGACGAGGCAGCCGTGCAGCAGACGGTGACCAGCTTCGGGTCGCAATTGCAGATGGTCTCGCTCATGGCGAGCACGAGCATTGCAGCTGATGCGATCGGCCAGTACTACGGCGCGTATGTCGACCCGACACTGCTCCAGAGCTGGGAGGCCAATCCCTCGAGCGCGCCGGGCCGAGAGACCTCGAGCCCGTGGCCCGACCATATCGACATTACCTCGGTCGTTAATAACCCCGACGGCAGCTACACCGTGCAGGGCTCGGTCGCCGAGGTTGCCAATGGCGCCCAAGGCACGACGACGGTCGACTCCTACCCTGTCTCCCTGACGCTCACCAACAACGGCGGCGTCTGGCTCATCACCAACTACGACCGGCTCGATAAGTGAAGGATTAGGATTGTTCTTCTTCGGGATATTTAAGTTGTCCAATGAGCGGAGTGAGATGAAAGAAGGTTGGTGCGTCCAGAGCTGTATCCGCATACCAGATCTCATCAATGCCGTGCGGGAGTTGGTCAGGAAAATTCGCATGGATTGCTTTCGCAGCTATCACCCTATTCATCATTGAAGTGTCGCTGGTCTCTAAGAGCAGTATTCGCGTGAGGCCAGCTGGGCCATAAGGTAATAACTTTGTAGCCTTTTCTATAAGAAGCGGACCAATAGTACTCTCAAGGGTCAAGTCCTTCTCGTTTATGAGGCGTCCAACAAAAAGCCCTGGCGCTTCCTCGGATGTCTTTTCTATTTGGAGGTCGAATGGAACTCCTGGAATGTTCAAACTATGGAAGCCTTCCGGCAAAGTCATCGCATCACTGAGAACCCACGTTCGGAGTGCTGCACGCACTTCTAGCCACTTTTGCCCTTTACCTACCGCCTTATACAACACACGAACTCTCAATCTGAATGGAACTTGCCCCTTGAGGTCTGCTTCGATATTTCCAATAGCCTGCATGAACTCTGTATCCCGTGCACGCTTTTCATCCAAAGCGTCAATGCTTGTGTGCTCTATAGCGAACGACCCAGCGATAGCATCTATAGCTTTCTTATTTCGATTTTCTGGTTCTCGGTCCGGCCAGCGGTCAATTTTTAAGCCCGGGGTTCCCTCCGCTGCCAGATGAGCTACAAAAATCTCTACGAGTTTTTCTTCTTTATTTCTCATAACACCCCGAACTCTGCTTATGTGGACCCAACCGGGATCGAACCGGTCACCTCCTCATTGCAAATGAGGCGCTCTACCAAATGAGCTATGGGCCCGTACGCGACCTATTAAAACATTATTTGCTTATCTCGTCTATCTTCGCTGCTACTATGAAATCATTCTCCGAAAGGCCGTCGATCGCATGCGTGGTGAGCTCGATGCCGACGTCGCCGTAGGAGACCGTCATGTCGGGGTGGTGCCCTTCGTGCTCGGCTATGGCCGCGACCTTGTTGACGAACTCCATCGTCTTCTTGAAATTCTTGAAGTGGAAGCTGCGCGCCAGGAGATGTGCCTCGTCGATGAGCGCCCACTCGTCGTTGAGTTCAGGCATTAGGGCAATCGCCGCCTCCTGCGTCATTGGCTTCACTCCCCCTTCGCAGGGGACGCACTTCTTCTTGGCGAGCTTGCTACTCATAAGAAACCGATAGTAGCTTGCCGCGGCCGCTCTTGGCAAGCGAGATGATATGGTCGAGGAACTGCGGGAGGCTGCTCCCGACCGCGCTCACTGCCTTGGGCAGGAGCGACTCGCTGGTAAGGCCGGGCAAGGTGTTCACCTCGAGGAAGTAGATCCCGCGGCGCGAGAGGATAAAGTCCGAGCGCGAGTAGTGCGAGAGCCCGAGCCCCTCGTGCACCGCCTTGGCGAGGCGCGCAAGCTCGTCCTTTTCATGGCTGGTGAAGTTGCCCGGCACGCGCTCGACCGACTCGCCGCTATACTTGGCGTGATAGTCAAAGAATGGGCGCGAGCGCGGCGGGATAATCTCGACCGGGAAGAGCGCGTAGGTCTTTTCTCCGCGGAAGTCGTCGACGACGCCGACGGTCGCCTCGCGGCCGCGGATAAATTCCTCGACGAGCGCCTGCTCGGAGATTGCAAATGCAGCCTCAAGCGCGCCTTGAAGCGCGTGGTAACTGTTGACGATTGTCGTACCCACCGACGAGCCGCCGATTGCCGGCTTCACAATCGCGGGGTGCGGGAACGAGCGGAATATCGTGAAAGAAAGCGCCTCCAAATCGCCGTGCGCGTCGTCGCGGCTGACCAGGAGCGCGCGCGGGGTCTTGATATCAAACTTTTTTACCGCTTGCTTGGTGCGCGCTTTATTGAATGCAAGCGCCGATGCCGCCGCGCCCGAGCCGGTGTAGGGCACTGCCAGCGCGTCGAGGAGCTTCTGTACCTCGCCGTCTTCGCCGTACTCGCCGTGCATTGCGTTGAGCGCTACGTCGACGCCGCGCAGCGCGCGCTCGGGCGGCATAGCAACGCCATGCGCGTGCCACGCGCCCTGGCGGTCGATAAAGATATCGCGCGGCTCGTACTTCCCCGTATCGAGCGCGCCAAGCACGGCCGCGCCGCTTTTCAGCGACACGTCATACTCGCTCGAAGGCCCGCCGCGAAGGACTCCCACCACCATGCGCATATAAGCTTAATTATATACCGTCTTTAGCGGATCGTCGGCTCTTCCGAGGGACGCTTCTTAAATTGCGCGCGAGAGGTCTTTCGATGATAGCCGATCGCGAAGCGGTGCGCCTCGGCGTTGGCGAGCAATATATCGCGCTCGCGGCCCTGGATCAGCTCGCGGTCGCCGCGGATATCGCGCGGGCGATGCTTCTCGTCCTTAACGACGCCGACGACCGGGATCGTCATGCCATACTCCTCGAGCACTTTCTCGGCAGCATTGATCTGCGCTGTGGAACCATCGACCGCAATAAGCCGCGGCAGAGGCCACTCGTCGTGGTTGAGGCGCCTCGTGAGCACTTCGCGCAGGGCGCCAACGTCGTCGCCGGGGCTCGCCGTGCGGATGCGGAACTTGCGGTAGTCGTTCTTCTGCGCCTCGCCGTCCTCGACGACGGTCATGACGCCGACATTGGCGCTGCCGCGCAAGTGCGCCATATCGTACGCCTCGATGCGCGTGACGCCGAGCGTGATCTTGGGCTTGCGATACTCCTCCTTGATGAGCGAGACATCCTGAATATGCTCGAGCGCGAAGACTTGGCTGCGCAGCCGCGCTGCCTCCTCGAAGCGCTCATCCTTGGCAGCAGACTTCATCTCGCGTGCAAGCGATTGCAAGAGCTTTTTCTTGTGGCCCTCGAAGAGGAGCACCAGGTGCCTAATGATGCGGCGATACTCCTCCTTCCCCACCTCGCCGGTGCACACGCCCGGGCACAGCCCCAGGTGCGCGTTGAAGCAGGACTTGGGCTTCTTGCCTTGTGCAATCATTTCTTCAGCGGGCGTGCACGTGTCGCGGTACGGGAAAATCTTGCGGATCAACTTCATCGCCTCGCGTAGCTGGAGCCCCTGCGGAAACGGGCCGAAGGTATATTTGGGCTCGACAAAGTCCTTTGTGGAGGAGTAGGGCTCCCGTTCATCTCTCCTCCGCGAAGGAGCTTTGTCGAGCCCTTCCAAGTCCTTTCCGCGCACGACCAGCACACGCGGATAGTCTTCCTTCGTAATGACGACGTAGTTGAAGCTCTTATCATCCTTGAGCAGCGTGTTGTAGGGAGGCTGATGCGAGCGGATGAGGTTGGCCTCGAGGATGAGCGCCTCTAAGACCGAGTCGGTCTGCTTCCACTCGACCGATTTCGCGAGCGCAAGCATCTCGACCAAGAGCGGCCCGCGAGTCGCGATGAGGTCATTGGCAAAGTAGCTCCGCACGCGGTCGCGCAGGCTGGTCGCTTTGCCGATATAGAGCACCTCCTTGCGCGGGCCCAGGAAGTAGTACACTCCAGGGCTGTCGGGCATCTCCTTTTTCAGCTGGTTGTAGTCGTCGAGCGTCATTTTTGACATTATACCATATTCATGCTGAAAAGCCCCTCGGCGGGGCTCTTTCTTCGCCGTTTTGGCTATTTATCTGCCCTTGAGCACCT
>DASZPE010000034.1:0-13757 GCA_035550415.1 Minisyncoccota bacterium
GACCGCCTTTACTCATGGTCAGCGCGAGGCTCGTCAGTTCCTCATCGCCGAAGTATTTCCGCGGCTGATCTGGATCCGGCACGAGCGCATCCAAGGGCACGATGCCCGGATGGCCAACCGTTGGCCAAACGAATACCCCGGTCTCAAGCCGAGGATTAATTATCTCATTCACGATAGTCCTCCTCGTTTCTAAGGGGTATGTATCACGGTACTTCTACCTGGAGGATACGATGTGTGCGAGCCTTTGTAAACAAAGCCGCGGTTAGCGTCTCTTTTTAGCAGCGGCTCCTTTCTTTACTGGGCGTTTCGCTTTCCCCCTACCCTTGGTCGCTCCTTTCTGCGCCGCTTGCATGTGCGCCCAGGCGCTCTTGAAGTCGCGCATCATCTGGCTCATCTGCTGCGCCGATGCGCCCGCTTTGCTGCCGTAATTCTCGACAACGCGCTGTGCAAGTGCGAGATACTGCGCCTTGTCGATGTCGTTGAGCTTCTCGACCGCATCGAGAACTTCCGCACGCGCCTTGAGCATCCAGCTCTTGGCCATCTTGCGGTGTGCGGCCGAGTGCTTGGCACCATAGAGCCAATACGCCGCGGCACCCGTTGCAGCAACCGCCGCGAGCCCCGCACCTACGCCAACCGTCACCCCCATCCCTGAATTTTTCTTAGCCATACCGTTAGATTATGTATTGTGTTACTGATGATTAATGAACGCTACACCCGTAACCATACAAGAGCCAAACTATACTTCCGATGAAGGCGGTACCTTTTTGGCAGCACGTCGGCGCACCGGCGGGCGCGCCATGCGCTCAATCCAGCCGAGCACGATATCAACCAACATTTTGCCCTTGAGGCCCTCCTGGCGGAGCGTCGAGCGCAGGTCTTCAAAGTCTTTTTCAACATCGCCGCTCGCCTTGTGGATCCGCGCAACGATATCGCGCAGGTTGCGCGCCGCGGGGATAAGGTAATAGAGGATAACGAGAACTCCGACCGTGACAAGTATGACCGCGATCGAAGTAATGAAGAAGAAAATATCCGCATGCACTACTTGATCCATAGTTTCATTATACACGGTAACCGGCTGAAGCAGAAAAAGAAATGCCGGCGGCCCGTAACGGGCCGCCGGCAGATGTCGCGCTGACGCAGGAATCACTCGATTTCGGCGGCGACGCTCTTGAGGAAGAGCAGGTGATCGCGGAACTTCTCGCTGAAGCGGGCGACCAGCTCGTAGGCTTTGAGCACCTCGTCGAGCGGCGCGCCCTGGCGATAGATCTCCTTGCTCACTTCCTTGCCGCTGATCTCGAGCCGCCACGAGTCGTTGTCGATCACGTCGGCGACATAGAGCTTGGCCTGCGCGGGCGGGCGTTCCAGGTCAATGCCCCAGCCGAACTCGATCTTCATGTCCTTGAGCGTACCGCGAGCAGCGAACCACCACGCGCCTTCAAGCATCTTGAAGACGCTCATTGCCATGGTCTCGATATGCAGAAGGTCGTCGCTCGAAATATCGACGTCGCTGAGCGGAATCCGGAAGAGCGGGTGTTCCGGGTCAACCGGCTTCCTCGGGTCATGGACGCCGAATCCGTCCTTGCCGATCGTACGCACGAGAAGCGGATCGTCGACAGGAAGCGCATGTTCGACGCCGTCCTTGCCGACCCACTTCTGGTCCTTGGTCTTGAGATATAGCTCAACCACGGGCGTCGCGAAGCGCGACCCCTTCTTGGCTGCCGGATTGCGCTTGAGGTACGAGCCGTCGGCAACGCGCCGCGTCACCACCTCAAGCGGGATCATGCGACATTGCACCGCCAGGAATGTCTGCAGGCCCGTACGGTCCTGGTACGCGATTCGGACGCCGCGCTTCTGCAGATATTCGAACACGTTGCAGGTGGTCGTCGTTGCCAGCGTACCCTTGCCCGGCAAGACGTCGTGTTTGGCGCCGTTGCCGGCTGTGAGATCGTCTAGGTTCTTCACTTCGGCGATAGCCGGAGCGTTCGTGTCGTTGTAGACGCGCAGTTCCTTAGTCTTGCCGCTGGCAATAAAGTCGCCCTTGGGCATGCAAGCCTCCATTTGCGGTTGTACGATTCTTCCGACGCTAGCCTACCTTGTTTTTATAAAATCTTCCACTACTCGCTCAACATCGGCCGCATTGTTGCACTCCATCAGCTTCACGCGCAGCTCTTTGGCTCCGTCGAAGCCCTCCGCATATGCCTTGAAGTGCTTTTTCATGATTGCAAAACTTTTTATATCGCCGAGCAATTCTTCGTAGAGCTTGGTGTGCTCTACCAATATGTGAAGTCGAGATGCGACCGGGAAATCAGTCTGGCCAGAAAAAAGCCACGGCGTGCCGAAGATGCCTCTCCCGATCATAACGCCGTCGGCGCCCGACTCTGCCGCGCGAGCGCGCGCTTCCTCAACGCTTTTCACGTCGCCATTGCCGACGATGAGCGTCTTGCTTCCCAACTCGTTGCGGATCTCGACCGCGCGCTTGACCCGCTCCCAATGTGCGGGAACCTTTGACATCTCCTTCTTGGTGCGCGCGTGGAGGATCAGCGCCGCAGGCTCGGCAGAGAGCAGTTTGGGAATCCAAGTCTCAAGTTCATCAGCAAGATACCCCAGACGCGTCTTGACCGAAACGGGCAGGCCCGGCGCGCCGCGCTTGGCCGCCGCGATAAGCTCCAGCGCGAGGTCGGGGTTCTTGATAAGGTTCGAACCCGCGCCCTGCCAGACAATCGTGTCGGCTGGGCAGCCCATGTTGATGTCGACGCCGTCGAAGCCAAGCTCGGCCGCGAGCGCCGCGGCCTTTTCCATATATTCCGGCGTCGAAGTGAAGAATTGCGCGACAATCGGCCGCTCGGCCTCAGTAAACACGAGGTCGCGCATCAATTTTTTCCTCCCCTCCTCGGGTGCCCGCGCCAAGCCGTCGGCTGAGACGAACTCGGTATAAGTAACATATGAACCTAGAGGCTTAGAGTATTTGGTGATGATACGGCGAAAGGCCGCATCGGTGACATCGGCCATGGGTGCGAGCACGAAGAAAGGCCGCGGCAGCTTTTCCCAGAAGTTGTTCATGCTGGTTTACCTTACTTCGCTTTGAGCTTGTAGTACAGGCGGTCGCCGAAGCGCAGGTCGAGGTAGTCGAAGTCAGACAGTGTATGCGCGGTGAAGGGCGCCGCCGTGAGCGCGAGCGAGAAGCGCTCTACGACATCGGCGCCGCCGCCCCCGAGCGCGTACCGCAGCACAAACCCGCTGTCGAAATGCACGATACCGGTGTCGGGTGTCACCTCAACCGCCACTACATTCTCCTTAGCCGCCGCAGCCAGCGCAGCCGTAAGCGCCGTGAGCGATTGGAATGTGTCTGGCGTCATAAATTGCTTGGGGGATGAGGCCGTGAGCGCGCCATAATACTGCACGTACACCTGGCCCGAGAAGTCCGCCGCAGGCGCGTAGACCGCGCCGCTGTCATCCATGAGCGAGCAGGGCGACGAGGTGGCCATCGATTCGCCGCACCACAGCGCGGCGGGGGCGCGCTCGGTGACGCTTATCGAGAGCGCGGTCAGGCTCGGCGAGGAAAAGCCGATGGTCTTAAACACCGGGAACTGCTGCAGCAGGCCGGAGCGCAGTACTTCCTTTGGGTAAAAAAACACGCTGTCGCGCGGGACCACATACCACTCTTGCCCCTCGAGCAGGGCTTCTGCGGCGGCATGCACCGTATCGACGTTGACTGAGGACGCGCCCTCGATATCGACTGTGTGAATCCGTGCGAATGGCGCCCATAAGAGGCCGAGCAGTATCCCCGCAACCACGACAACCAGCGCCACGAGCGCGATCATTATCCGCACTCTGCGCTTGCGGCGGCGCGCGCGGATCTTCGAGGCCGGGAGCTCAACGCGAGCCATATCTCAGCGCTGCTTCTCTATCTTATCTTTGCCGAGGTAGGGTTGTAGGACATCCGGGATGCGGATCGAGCCATCCGCTTGCTGATAATTTTCCATAATTGCGATAAGGGTGCGCCCCATAGCAATGGCGGTCGCGTCATTCATATGGACCGGCTCGCTTTCGCCGGCCGCGCGCTTCACTTTGGTGCTGAGCCGGCGCGCTTGGAAGCCGCCGACATAATCGGCACTGTGCGTCTCGCGATATTTTTCTTGCCCCGGCATCCAGGTCTCGATGTCGATCTGCCGCTGGTCGGGGAAGCCCATGTCTCCGGTGCACACGAGCACGACTTGATACGGAAGCTTCAATTCTTGGAGGAGATGCTCCTGGACTGCGACCAATAATTCCTGCTCGGCCAGCCCGTCTTCCGGCTTGCTGAATACCTCCATCTCGATCTTGTCGAACTGGTGCTGGCGCAGGATGCCTTTCGTGTCTTTGCCGTATGATCCTGCTTCGCGGCGGAAGGCGACCGTATAGCCGACATAGCGCAGCGGCAGCTCCGATTCCGGAATGGTCTCGTCCATATGCAAGGGCCCCAGCGTATGCTCGGCGCTGCCGATAAATACCATATCGTCCTTCTCGAAGTAGTACCGCTCGTCGATCGGGTCGAGCCGCGCCATGCGGTTCATCACTTGCGAGCGCATCATGACCGGCGGTACCACCACCACGAAGGGCTTGGCATCCACCTTGAGCCCCGCCTTGTCGATGATCTTCTGCAATTCTTCGCGCGAGGTCAGTATCTTAATAACCATCTGGAGGATCGCGAATTGCATGAGCGCCAAATCTCCCTTGAGGTAGGTGAAGCGCGCGCCGGATACCTCCACCGCCTTCTCGCTGTCGATGATCCCCAGCTCGCGGCCCAAGTCCCAATGCGCTTTGGGCGTAAAATCGAAATTTGGTTTGTCGCCCCATTCGCGCACGACCTTGTTGCCCGACTCGTCGGGGCCAACTGGCGTATCTGCCGACGGGATATTGGGGATCTTGATGAGCATGCCCACGAGTTCCTTCTCCAGCGCCTGGTACTTTTCTTCGGCCGTCTTGAGAGACTCTTTGAGAGACTTCCCCGCCTCGGCATCGCGGGCGGCTTGGGCCTCGTTGCGCTTCTTGTTGATGTCGCTTATTTCTCCGGCAAGCGTCTTGCGCTCCTCAGAGAGCGCGAGTACGCGGTCGAGGTCAACGACGCCTTCGCGGTTCTTATTCTTGAGCGCGGCACGAACGATGTCTGGATTTTCCCGGATGAAAGTGATATCTAACATAGGTCGAGAATATCCATAGCGTACAATGACTTCCCTTATACGACAACTGCCTCCGGAGGAATTCCCTGAACTTCTTACGGAAATTCCCGGCAAGCCCAAGCGGCTCTACATCCGCGGCAGCCTTCCCTCGCGCGACTATATCTACCTCTGCGTCGTCGGCTCGCGCGCGACGACGCCCTACGGCCGCCGCATGTGCCAGTCATTGATCGCTGGGCTGGCGCGCTATCCGGTCGCCATTGTCTCCGGCATGGCGCTCGGCATCGACAGCGAGGCACATAAGGCAGCACTCGACGTCGGGTTGCCAACGGTCGCCGTACTTCCCTCCTCGGCTGACGACGCAAGCCTCTACCCCTCAAGCAATAAAGCGCTCGCAGCTCGCATCCTCGCGCGCGGCGGAGCGCTGCTGAGCGAATACAAAACGCCGTTCAAGGCCGCGCAGTATTCCTTCGCGCAGCGTAACCGCGTGATGGCCGGGATGTCGAAGGCAACACTTATTGTCGAGGCGGGAGAAAAGTCGGGCACTTTGATTACGTCACGGCTTGCGCTCGATTTCAACCGCGAGGTGCTGTGCGTACCGCACGAGCTGGGCCGCGAGACCGGCGAAGGCGCCAACCGCCTCATCCGCGAGGGCGCCACCCTGGTGCGCGACAGCGCGGATATCCTCCAGGCGCTCGGCATCAAGGCCGACGGCCCCGAGCAGGCCGCGCTTCCTACCGACCTGACCGACGTCGAGGCAAAAATTCTCGAAACATTAACGCAGGCACTGGTGCGCGATGAAGTAATCGAGGCGGCCGAGCTCTCGGCGCAAGACGCCAATATCGCACTTTCCTCGCTCCTTATCAGAGGCCTCATCGTCGAGCGCCTTGGCAAGATAGAGCGAGTGTGAGTATAGTAGGGCCAGGTAGGTCATTCAGAAAGGATTTGGGATGTTCGACAAATCAGAATATGGGCTGAAGTGGTGGCAATCTCTCTCTGACGAGCAAAGAGCGAAGGAGCTGGAACCCCGCTTCGCCTCTGGCGAAAGTAATACCAAGATAGCGGAGCATTACGGCATCACTTCCGGGATGGTCGCGGGCCACCGCCACAAGCGCAACAAGCTTCTGCATCCCGAACGGTATGACGAAAAGGGCAAGCCCAGGCAAGAAGCTAGACGACCGAGCGAGGTGCGCCCTGCAGCAGCAAAAAAGCCTTCTCAGAAAGCCCAGAATCCGATGCTGATGCTGCATCGAATCAAGGAACGCCGTAAGGCCGCAGAAAAGAACCCTCCGAAGAGGCCTCGCAGCTCGATGATGGCACGCACCTTCGACGAGTTCCGACCGCAGACCGAGCAGCGGGGCGAGCCGAAGCGGCCCAAACGAGTCGTACCGGTCCGACCGGCGGAAGCGGCGGCGCAACCGGATAAATCCAGAAGAAAATCTTTGGAACGCAGCCGTGCATTCCCGACTTCGGAAGAATCAGGCCTCCCCGCTGATGTCCTCCGCGATATTGAAAAAGCCTTTTACAAGGACTGACTGGCGCCCTGCGCGGCTCATAAGCAGCGCGGGGCATTATTTTATCTATTTTGCATTTTTCTGCGCTTCGTTGTAGAAGTTTGATACACTATATATATGAAGTTAGTCATCGTAGAGTCGCCCGCCAAGGCGAAGACTATTGAGAAGTACCTCGGCGACATCGACAAGTCGCAGAAGTTTATCGTGCGTGCCTCGGTGGGCCACGTGCGCGACTTGCCGAAGTCCAACAAGAAGGCGATCGATATCCCCGCCGGCTTCGTGCCGCACTACGAGGTCGTGGCCGGCAAGCAGAAGGTCATCGACGACCTTGAGGACATCGCCAAGAAGGCCGACGAGGTGATCCTCGCGACCGACCCCGACCGCGAGGGCGAGGCAATCGCGTGGCATATCGCGCAGGAGCTTAAGCTGAAGAAGCCCGAGCGCATCGTCTTCCACGAGATTACGCCAGAGGCTATCGAGGAGGCGCTCGCGCACCCGCGCGGCATCGACGAGCATTTGCGCTACGCGCAGGAGGCCCGCCGCGTGCTCGACCGCCTCGTAGGCTACGACCTCTCGGGCCTCATCTGGAAGAAGGTCCGCTACGGCCTCTCGGCCGGCCGCGTGCAGTCCCCCGCGCTGCGCATCATTATGGAGCGCGAGCGCGAGATCCGCGCCTTCAAGGCCGAGACCTTTTATGTCATCACCGCAGCGACAGAAACTCCGCGCAAAGATGCGCTTAATGTTATCTGCGTCGAGGAGCCGCGCGACAAAAAAGTCGCTGAGCAGATTATTGAAGCAGTCAAAAAAGATGGCCTTACGATCGCTGACGTGAGCGAGAGCGAGATGAAGCGCGCACCGCGCGCACCGTTTACCACCTCGACTTTGCAGCAAGCGGCGTCAACGCGGCTGGGCTTCTCGCCGTCTAACACCATGCGCATCGCGCAGAAGCTCTACGAACAGGGGCATATCACCTATATGCGCACCGACTCGACCAACTTGGCCGCACCAGCGCGCGCGTCGATGCTCAGCCTGATTGAAAAGAAGTTCGGCAAGAACTACGCCCAGCCGCACACCTTCGCCGCCAAGTCCAAGAACGCGCAGGAGGCGCACGAGGCGATCCGCCCTACGCATATCGAGAAGGAGACCGTCGCTGGTACGCCGGAGCAGAAGCGCCTCTATGAACTAATCTGGAAGCGCGCGCTCGCGTCGCAAATGGCCGATGCAAAATTGCTCAAGACCAAGATCGTCGCAGAGACCGCCGACAAGAAGATCCCGCAATTTGCCGCCAACGGCTCGCGCGTAATCTTCGACGGCTGGCTGCGCGCCGACCCTGCCGCGCGCGGCGAGGACGTCGAGCTCCCGATTGCCAAGTCGGGCGAGGCACTCGACGTGAAGGATGTCTCGATGGAAGAGAAGCAGACTACTCCGCCCAACCGCTACACCGAGGCCGGGCTTATTAAGGAACTTGAGAAGCGCGGCATTGGCCGCCCTTCTACCTACGCGAGCATCATGAAGACGCTCAACGACCGCGGCTATGTCACCAAGGAGGGCAAGACGCTCATCCCCACCGACACCGGCGACGTGGTCTCGACCTTCCTCGAGGACAACTTCCCCACCTACATCAGCGACACCTTCACTGCCGAGATGGAGGACGAGCTCGACGACATCGCGACTGGCAAGCGCGAGTACGCCAAGACGCTGGGCGACTTCTATACGCCCTTCCTCAAGGAGGTAAAGGCCAAAGATAAAGAGGCGGGCAAGATCACCGACTTGGGGCCCGCACCCAAGGAGTTCCCTTGCCCCATTTGCGGCTCACCAATGGTCTACAAGCTCTCGCGCCAGGGCAAGTTTATGTCGTGCACCCGCTTCCCGGAGTGCCTCGGCGCACGCACGGAGGCTGGCGAGGTTATCAGCAACGAGCCGCAGAAGCCGCTGGGCACCTACCCCGAGACGGGCGAACCTATTTATGTGCTCAGCGGCCGCTTCGGCCCGTATGTGCAGGTAGGCGAGGTGCTCAAGGGCAAAGAGGCCAAGGGCAAGGAGAAGCCGCGCCGCGCATCAATTCCTAAAGGCAAAGCGCCGGAGGTAACGCTCGACGACGCGCTCCACTACCTCAGCCTCCCGCGCGAGCTGGGCGTGCACCCGGAGACCGGCGAGACGATTATGGCTAATGTCGGGCGCTTCGGCCCCTACATTGCGCACAACACCAAACCCAAGCCCGACTTCCGCAGCCTCAAGACCGACGATGTATATACGATCACGCTCGACAGAGCGCTTGAAATATTGAAAGAAGAAAAGAAGCGCCGCGGCTTCGCCAGAAAAAAGAAAGAGGAGTAAACTGATACTCTATGTCAGCACAGGAGATTATCGCGAAGATGAGCTCCCCTACGCCCGAAGATAAGGCGCTTGTTGAGAAGGCTTACAACTTCGCCGCCGAGGCGCACAAGGACCACAAGCGCTTCTCCGGCGACCCGTATATCACGCACCTCGCGGCTACCGCCGAGTCGCTCGCTGAACTTGGCATGGGTGCCAAGACCGTTGCTGCGGGGCTCCTCCACGATGCAATCGAGGACACGGGCGTGAAGCCAGAGACGATCGAGAAGGAGTTCGGTAAGGAAGTGCTCTTCCTCATCGACGGCGTCACTAAGCTCGGACATCTCAAGTACCGCGGCGCGGAGCGCCACCGCGAGTCGCTGCGCAAGCTCCTCGTTGCAACCGGCAAGGACGTGCGCGTGCTCATCATCAAATTGATGGACCGCCTCCACAACATGCGCACGCTCGAGTATGTGCCGGAAGAAAAGCGTAAAAGAATCGCGCTCGAGACGCTCGAGATATACGCCGCGATCGCGCACCGGCTCGGCATGGGGCTCGTGCGCCGCGAACTCGAGGACCTTGCCTTCAAGTGGGCCTACCCCGAGGAGTATGCCGAGGCGCAGAAGCTCCTCACCGTTAAAGCCAAGGAGACGCAGGAACGGCTCGAGGAGATGACGCGCATGCTCCGCAAAGAATTGGCCAAGAACGACATCACCGACTTCGAGACCGACTATCGTGTGAAGGGCCTCTGGAGCCTCTGGCAGAAGCTCAAGCGCAAGGGCGGCGACCTCTCCAAGGTCTACGACATTGCCGCGCTGCGCGTGGTGGTGAACGACGTCGCCGATTGCTACCGCGTGCTGGGGCTCGCCAACAACCTCTGGCAGCCGCTCCCCAACAAGATCAAGGATTACATTGCATTCCCCAAGCCCAACGGCTACCAGTCGCTTCATACGACCGTCTTCGCGGGCGACGGCGGCATCGTCGAGGTGCAGATCCGCACGCGCGAGATGCACCGCGACGCGCAGTTCGGCATCGCGGCGCACGTGATCTACAAAGAGCGCGGCGGCTCGCAGGGCAACCAGGGCCGGGGCTCGAGCTTCGATTGGATACGCTCGCTCTTGCCCGGCTTCCGCCGCACTACCAAGCCGGAAGAGGCTCCCTCGGCGCCCAAGCCCTCGCGCGTGCGCTACGGCTCGGCCTCGGTGCCCGACTGGCTCTCGGGGCTCGAGGATAATGAGCTTGAAGACCCCGACTTCGATACGGCGGTGCGCGGCGACATCTTCTCGCACCGGGTATTTATCTTCACCCCGCACGGCGATGTGGTCGACTTGCCCGCGCAAGCGACGCCGATCGACTTCGCCTATGCAATACACTCCGACCTGGGCGACCACGTAGCGGGCGCCAAGGTCAACGGCAAACTGGTACCGCTCGATACCGAGCTCCACAACGGCGACATCGTCGAGATCCAGACTAAGAAGAACGCGTGGCCCAAGTCTAAGTGGCTCGATTTCGCCAAGACGACTCTTGCGAGACGCCATATCCGCAACCGCCTCGAGGGCGAACAGAAAGTTAAATAGAAAAACTCGACGGGTCGAAGGAATTTTCGTCTGCCTTCTTTTCCTCCCCCGTGCGGTCGTCCAAATTCTCAGCAATCTCATCTGGGGCGGAGGCAGCAAGTTCCTGAGGAAAAGTCTGGCCTGCCTGGCCGCTCTGCGGCCCGGACAGGAGATCCGAGGACTTTTCTGAGGGAACTTCTGCTGAAGCCTCACCACTTTTCATCTGTGCGATGCGGGACGCAAGGTTGTAGAAGATGCCCTTGAGATCCTCCTCGCTCATGAAGTCTATCGAGAGCTTGCCGCCGTGCTCCTTGGTCTCTATCGCCACGCGCGTGCCAAGCGCCTCGGTCAGCTCTTTCTCCATTTCCAAAATTTCAGGTGCGTAGAGATACTCCTTTTTGCGCACGCGATCGAAAGCGATCCTGCGCGCGATCGACTCGGTGTCGCGGACCGTAAGATGCTTGAGGAGTATCTCGCGGAAGAGCGTCCCCTGCTCCTGCGGGCGCTCAGAGAGCATGAGGAGCGGCCTGGTGTGGCCCTCATTTATTTTGCCGTCGGCAAGCGCCTGCTGCATCTCCTCGGGTAGCCCGAGCAAGCGGATCGTATTGGACACATACACGCGGCTCATGCCGATCTTCTCGCCGATCTCGCTATGCTTGAAGCCGAATTGCTTATGGAGCTGGTCGAATGCCTTCGCGCGGTCGATCGGGTTGAGGTCCTCGCGCTGCAGGTTCTCGATGATCGCGAGTTCGAGCTTGGTCTTGTCGTCGTCGAAGCCGTCGCGCATGAGGACCGGTACCTGCGTGATGCCCGCGAGCTTGGAGGCGCGCAACCTGCGCTCCCCGGCGATGAGCTCGTACTCGGTCGCGATGCCGCCGTCGTCCTTCTGGATCTCGTGGCGCGAGACGGTGAGCGGCTGGATCACGCCGTACTGCCTTATAGACTTCGCGAGCTCCTGGAGCTTGGCCTCGTCGAACTCTTTGCGGGGTTGAAAGGGGTTGGGCTTGATCTTGTCGACTTCGACCCAGAAAATCGCGTTGTTGTAAAAGCCTGCCATAAACGATATTCTAACACGTACAAGCCGGGGTGGCGGAATTGGTAGACGCACGGGACTCAAAATCCCGCGATGGCAACATCATGAGAGTTCGATTCTCTCCCCCGGCACATAATCTTTCTTTTTCAAGGAAATATAGTAGTGTGATATCGGTTTTGTTCCACCAGGAGGACATATCTTGATAGACCTCGACACGCTTGCATTGCGCCTCTTTGAGATAGGCGCGGTAAAGATCGACACCGGAAAGGGCTTCACACTAAAGCTCCACGAGACCAATCCGACAGCGCCGCTCTCGCCCATCTATCTCAACTTGCGAACGCCGGAGAACCCGAAGCAGGGGCCGTTGACGCCCGAGCTGGTGCGCGAGATTGGTATTTTGCTCTGGAGAAAGTCGACGTATCTCGAGCCCAGTTTCGATGCGATCGCGGGCCTTCCCAACGCGGGTACGCCGCTCGCGAACGCCATGAAGCGCGCGGCGTACGACGGCGGCTTGTTCGTCCCGGCAATCTCGCTTGGGAAGTCCGAGACCGCATCAGGCCGCCGAATCGAGGGCATTGTCGACGACGAAGGAGCTTCGAAGGGTGCCATCGTACTCGTTATCGATGATCTCATTACCCGCGGCGACAGCAAGAACGAGGGCATTGAGGCATTGCGGAAGGCGGGCTACATAGTCAACGATGTTCTGGTACTCGTCGACCGCGAACAAGGGGGCGCCGAGGACCTCAAGAAGCTCGGCGTAAAGCTTCATAGTGTCATCACGCTCGACTCGATCCTGACCAAACTCCACCATCACAACAAGATCAGCGAGCGGCAGCTGGAGATGATTCTCCGGTATCTTGGCAGAAAATAATGCCAGAAACGACTCTCGGCCGCCTTAGGGCGGCCGTTTTCTTTTTTCATATAAATCCTATAGATTGAAGCCGTGGATAAACCAAAAGTCATTGCCATTGTCGGGCCTACCGCCTCGGGGAAATCCTCGTTGGGCATCTATCTTGCACAAAAATTGAATGGTGAGGTTATTTCTGCCGACTCGCGGCAAGTCTACCGCGGCCTCGATATTGGGACCGGCAAGGTGACCACAAAAGAGATGCGCGGTATTCCCCACCACCTGTTGAGCGTCGCTTCGCCGAAGAAACAATTCACCGTCGACCAGTTTGTAAAGCTGGGCAGCAAAGCTATTGAAAGTATTTCAAAACAGGGCCGCATGCCCATCATCGTCGGCGGCACGGGGCTCTATATCGACATGTTACTTGGTCGGATGAGCTATCCTGAAATCCCACCCAACCCTACTCTGCGCAAACAGCTTGAGAGAAAGAGTGTTGAACAGCTCTTTTTGATGCTCAGAAAGCTCGACCCTCGGCGCGCCAAAACTATTGATGCCAAAAACCCGCGCCGCCTCGTGCGCGCGATCGAAATCGCAACATTGCGCAACAAAAAGAGCTCTGCAAGGGGCTCCGTAGCGCGACAACAGTACACCGTACTCTGGCTCGGCATCAACCCGAGCGACGCCGTACTCAAGAAGAACATCAATGCTCGGCTGCTCGCGCGGCTCAAGGCCGGCATGGTCGCCGAGGCACGGCGCCTCCACGCGCAAGGGCTCTCCTACAAGCGCATGCGCGAGCTTGGGCTCGAGTATCGCTTCCTGGCTGATTTACTAGAAAAGAAGCTCGACACGAAAGAATTCGAAACCGGTCTTGAACGCGCGATCTGGCAGTACGCCAAGCGCCAGCGGACCTGGTTCAAGCGCAACCAGAATATCCGCTGGATAAGAAACAAGGTAGAGGCTCTGCGGCTGGCTAAGAAATTTCTCTAAGAAAATCTCGGCGGGCGATGAGGGAATCGAACCCCCAATAGCGGTTTTGGAGACCGCTGTTATACCATTTAACTAATCGCCCGTGAGGCTAAGTATAGCCAAAAAGCTACTTTTTTGCCTCTTTGTGCACGGTTTGAGCCCGGCACCATTTGCAGTACTTTTTGAGCTCTATCTTGCGCTCCACGAGCTTCTTGTTCTTGGAGCTCCAATAGTTGATGCGCTTGCACTTGGTGCAGGCGAGCTTTATGAGTCGATCCTGTGACATGACCAAGAGAATATAACCCAGGGGAGGATAAAAGTAAAGCCGTCCTATTGCTGGATATCGAAGGAGAAGCCGTTCCAGAGAGCGAT
>DASZPE010000035.1:0-6477 GCA_035550415.1 Minisyncoccota bacterium
GGCCCGCGCCCCGAGCGCAAGTCGGAGTTCGACTCGCGCATGATCAACATCCGCCGCGTCGCCCGCGTGGTTGCCGGCGGCCGCCGCTTCTCGTTCTCGGTCTCTATCATCATCGGCAACAAGAAGGGCAAGGTCGGCGTGGGCATCGGCAAGGCCGGCGACACGACGCTCGCCATAGACAAGGCGACCCGCGATGCCAAGAAGCATATGATCACGGTCAACCTCACCAAGGACAACTCGATCGCGCACGAGGTTGAGGCCAAGTTCAACGCTTCGCGCGTAATGCTTATCCCGGCGCACGGCCGCGGCCTCGTTGCCGGCTCTTCGGCGCGCCCGGTGCTCGAGCTTGCCGGCATCAGCAACGTGATTGCCAAGATGCACTCGGGCAGCAAGAACGGCCTTAACAACGCGCGCGCGACCATCGAGGCCCTTAAATCCCTCAAGGCTTAAATTGTATGCAGCTCCACGAACTCAAGAGAACAACTCCCAATAAGAAAGTGAAGCGCGTCGGCCGCGGAGGCGGGCGCGGCAAGACTTCCGGCCGCGGTACCAAGGGCCAGAAGGCGCGCGCAGGTCACAAAATGTGGCCGGCTATCCGCGAGCAGCTCAAAAAGCTCCCCAAGCGCCGCGGCTACAGCTTCAAGTCGATCCAGGACAAGCCTGCGGTCATTAACATCGCGGTTCTCGAGAAGGTCTTTGCGGCGGGTGATATCATCAACCCCAAGACCCTCGCCGAGCGCGGCCTGGTTGCCGAGGGCTGCGCCGTTAAGATTCTCGGCGACGGCGAGATAAGCAAAAAGTTCACTATCTCCGGCTGCGCCATCTCGGGCTCAGCAAAGGAGAAGGTCGAGAAGGCGGGCGGTTCGGTAGCGTAAGACACCACTATGAATTCTTTCACCCAGCGTCTCACTCTCATGCTCGCAGACGCCTCGCTGCGCAACCGGCTCCTCTTCGTGTTGGGTGCCTTGGCGGTCTTCCGCCTGCTTGCGGCGATTCCGATCCCGGGCGTCAACGCGACCCAGCTCCAGCTATTTTTCAATAACAATCAGTTCTTCGGCCTGCTCAACCTCTTCTCGGGCGGCGGCCTCTCGAGCCTCTCGATCGTTATGCTCGGCGTTGCTCCGTACATCACGGCGTCGATCATCATGCAGCTCCTCACGATGATGATCCCACGCCTCAAACAACTCTATCAGGAGGAAGGGGAGGCGGGCCGCCAGCGCTTCAGCCAGTACACGCGCTTTATTGCGGTGCCGATCGCGATCACGCAGGGCATCAGCTTCCTGCTCATCCTCGAGCGCCAGGGCGTGCTCGGCATCCTCTCGCCGATGCAGTTCGCGGTGAACCTGCTCGTCATTACCGCCGGCTCGATACTCCTCATGTGGATTGGCGAGCTTATCTCCGAATTCGGCCTCGGCAACGGCGTGTCGCTCATTATCTTCGCGGGTATTGTCGCGCGCTTGCCGCAGACGGCGAGCCAGGCGCTCTTCTCCTTTGATGCGACGCAGATCCCCGTGTACCTCGCGTTCTTCGCCGCGGCAGTCGCCATCGTCGCGGCCGTGGTCATCATCAGCGAGGCCGAGCGCCCCGTGCCGGTGACGTACGCCAAGCGCGTGCGCGGCATGAAGTTCTTCGGCGGCGCTTCGACGTACCTCCCGCTGCGCCTCAACCAGGCGGGCGTGATCCCGATCGTCTTCGCGCTCAGCCTCCTCCTTATCCCGCAGATGTTCGCGAGCTTCTTCTCGGCCTCGAGCAACCTGGTTCTCGTGAGCATCTCGTCCTACATCCTGCAAGCGTTCCAGAACCTCACAATCTACGGCGCGCTGTACTTCTTCTTTGTCTTCATCTTCACCTACTTCTATACCGCGGTGACCTTCGACCCCAACCAGATCTCGGAGAACCTCCAGAAGAACGGCGCCTTCATTCCGGGCATCCGTCCGGGCGGCACGACGTCCGAATATCTCGCCAAGATCATCACGCGCATCACCTTCGTGGGCGCCTTGTTCCTCGCGATCATCGCAGTGCTCCCGATCGTCATCCAGTCGCTCACCGGCATTGCCTCACTCACGCTGGGCGGTACGGCGCTTCTCATTGTCGTCTCGGTCATTCTTGACCTCGCGCGCCGCATTGACGCGCAGATCTCGATCCGCGAGTATTAATTAATATATGAAGGGTAAATTCATTCTCGTTATCGGGCCGTCCGGTAGCGGGAAGAGTGCCCTGCTCGCGTATCTCCACGAGCAGATGCCCGAGGTCGTATTTCCTCGCTCGTGCACGACCCGCGCGCCCCGGCCTGGAGAGGTGGAAGGGGAGAAGTATTTTTTCGTAAGCAAAGAGGAGTTCGAGCACCGCGAAGCGGCAGGGGACTTCCTCGAGTGGGCGTCCTACGGCGGCAATTACTACGGTACGCTCAGGGCAGAAATTTTGCCGCGGCTTGAAGATGGCAAGACTGTGGTGCGGGAGGTCGAGGTTCAAGGCGCGCGGCAGATCGCGGCCATTATTCCGCCCGAGTCATTGCGCATGGTCTTTATCGACGCCGGCTCCTGGGAGTCGCTCGAGCAGCGCATCCGCTCCCGCGCGCCTATTACCGAGGTTGAGCTGTTGGCGCGGCGCAAGCGCTACGAAGACGAGACGACCTTCAAGCCGCAGGCCACGCGCGTGGTAGAGAATTTCGACGGAAATCTCGAACAAGCGAAGCAGGATTTTGTGCACACTATACGGGAACTCGCCTCGTGATAGGATGGCGTTATGGAACCGCTGACCGTCATATTTTTGGGCCCGCAGGGGTGCGGCAAGGGCACGCACGCCGAGTTGCTTGAGGCCTATCTTCAAAAGAACGACCCGTCGCGGCCGGTACTCTACTTCTCGGCTGGTAAGCAGTTGCGCGCATTCGTACAGGAGAAGAGCTACACCGCCGACCTCAACCGCTCGATCATCGAGAAGGGCGGCCTTCTGCCCACGTTCCTCAGCGTGCACGTCTTTGCCGACCAGCTCATGCGCGAGATGAAGGGGAACGAGCATCTCCTTATCGACGGCTTCCCGCGCACCGAGGACCAGGTTCCGATCCTCGACTCCGCGCTGCGCTTTTATAAGCGCGAGCAGCCGGTTGTTATATATATAAATATTTCCGATGACGAGGCGGTCAAACGCCTCCTCAAGCGCGGGCGGGCAGACGATACCGAAGAGGGTATTCGCGCGCGCCTTGCCTGGACGCGCGAGCATATGGAGCCGATTCTTGCGTGGTTCCGCGGCAACAGCGCGTATCGCGTTGCGGAGATCAATGGCGAGCGCACCATAGAGGAAGTGCATACCGATATAGACAAGGCGCTTGGCGTAGCATGATAGCAAAGAGTCAAAAAGAGATTGATACTCTGCGCGAGGCAGGCAAGCGCATGGCGAAAGTGGTTGAAGCCGTGCTCACGCGCGTGGCGCCCGGCGTCTCGTCGATGGAGCTCGAGGATATTGCTCGCGAGGAGACCAAGCGGCAGGACTCCGTGCCGGCCTACTTGGGCTACAAGAATAGAGGCGACAAGAAGGCCTATCCGGCCGCGCTGTGCGTTTCTATCAACGAAGACATCGCACACAGCCCGCCTATGCCCGATAAGATTTTGCAGCAAGGCGATATTGTTTCTATCGACTTCGGTCTTATCTACCAGGGCATGTATATGGATACTGCCTACACGGTCGCAGTTGGGGGCACCGACAAGAAAGGGGAGAATCTGATCAACGGCACGCGCGAGGCGCTCACGGCGGCTATTAATGCTGCGAAGCTTGGCGGCCACACGGGCGATATCGGCACAGCCGCCTCTGCTGTCGCGCGGCAGTACAAGCTCGGTGTCGTCAAAGACTTGCAAGGTCATGGCGTCGGCCGCGCCGTGCACGAGCTCCCCGACGTGCCCAACTTCGGCAAGCCGGGCGAAGGCGCGGAATTGGTCGAAGGCTTGGTAATCGCAATTGAGCCTATCTTTGCAGAAGGTGGCGGCGCGCTTATCGAAAAGAGCGACGGCTTCACCTACGCCACGCGCGACGGCTCGCGCGCCGCGCACTTTGAGCACACGGTGCTTATCACCAAAAATGGCCCGGAGATTTTGACGCAGTTGTAGAAAACTCGCGGATATTGTACAGTGCGGGCATGCTTAATCCGAAGGAGGAAAAGACGTTTATCCTCATCAAGCCCGACGGCGTGCGCAAGGGCCTCGTCGGCGAGATCATCAAGCGTCTCGAGCAGCGCGACCTTAAGGTCGTGGCGCTCGAGATGTTCCATGCCACGCGCAAGGATATGGACAGCCACTACCCCAAGGACGAGGCATGGATCCGCCGCCTCGGCGAGAAGACCATGGCGACCTACGCCAAGTACGGCCACGACGTGAAGCGCGACTTCGGCACCTCCGACCTGGTGCGCGTCGGCAAGACCGTGCGCGGGTGGCTGCTCGATTTCATGTCCTCGGCCCCGATGATCAAGATGGTCGTGCAGGGCGTGCATGCGGTTGACATGGTGCGCAAGATCGTCGGCCCCACGATGCCGTACCTCGCCGAGATGGGTACCATCCGCGGCGATTTTTCCGCCGACTCGGCGATCTCCGCCAATATGGAAAAGCGCGCCGTCTACAACCTCATCCACGCGAGCGAGACGCCCGAGGAGGCCAAGCACGAGATCAATCATTGGTTCGGCAAATCGTCGATTTTCAAGTACAAGCGCTTCGGCGTCGACGAGTAGGAACTATATGGCAGTTGTTACTTTAGTGACGGGCAATCTCAATAAAGTAAAATATCTCACAAAGCATCTCGGCTTTGCTATTAAGCATACCAAAATCAGTTTGGACGAACTTCAGTCACTTGATCCAAAAGAAATTGTAGAGCACAAAGTACGGCAGGCGTACGAAATGGTTAAAACACCCGTTCTTGTCGAGGATGGTTCACTTGAATTCGAGGCAATGGGCAGATTGCCTGGCCCCTTTATCCGTTTCTTTGTGGAGGAACTCTCGCTAGAGAATATCTGTCGTCTTCTTGATGGCAAAACAAGAAAAGCTACTGCACGAACGACATTTGGCTATTTTGATGGTCAAGAAGTCAAATTTTTTCAAGGCGAACTTCGAGGAGAGATAGCAAAAGCCCCTCAAGGTGAAAATGGCTGGGATTGGGACAAGATTTTCATTCCTGAAGGTTCGTCAGTAACGAGAGCACAAATGGATGATAATGACTACGGTAAAACGACGCTACATCTAAGACCCATCGCTGAACTCAAAGATTTTTTTGCGACATTGTAAAAGCGGTTGTGCTATACTGGGGGAGGACTCCGGAGGCAAATGTCCTTAAGTGATCTACAGGGAGTTCGCTGTGGCGGGGCACCGTGGTGTACCGCTTAGAACACCCACTTTGCACAAAAAGTAGACACTTGCTTCCGGAGTCCGACACAGAGCGTCCCTCCGCCTCGCGGCCGAGCGGGCGTTTTGCGTAAGAACTACATGAGGCTTATCTTTAATGCACTTGCCGTCATCTTTGCTGCCGCGACGGGCGGCTTGTACTGGTTTGTCATCGCTCACGATTTGTTCTGGCGATATCCGTGGTACGACATACCGCTGCATCTGCTTGCCGGCATGGCGATCGGCTCGTGGGCTGGAGGCGCCGCGGCGCGCTACAAGCTCTCGGCAGGAGAGATGTTCCTGCTCGCATTTTTTCTCGCGCTTGGCGTCGGCACGTTCTGGGAATTATTTGAGTATTCAAGCGGCATCACGCGCGGGGAGCCGGGCTATTGGCTCGACACCATCAAGGATCTCTTTAACGCATGCGTAGGCACGCTGCCGGCTGTTGCCGTATACTGGGCTTTGTACCGCAAGCGCGATTATAGTCATGGCTGATACCTCAAAAATTTATTTCTACGGCGGCGCGGGCATTGTCACCGGCTCCAACTTCATGCTCGATGCCGGCACGCTGAAGGTCATCGTCGATTGCGGCCTGACCCAGGGCCGCCACACCGCCGAGGATGTGAACTGGCAGACGTTCCCGTACGAGCCGGCTAGCATGCCGCTCCTGGTCGTAACGCACGCCCACATCGACCATATCGGCCGCATCCCCAAGCTGGTGCGCGAGGGCTTCCGGGGGCGCATCATCTCGACCGAAGCGACCAAAGCGCTCGCCGAGCCGCTTCTGCTCGACAGCCAAGAGCTGCTCGCGCACGACGCACAGAAGCATGGCCGCGAAATGCTCTATACGGATGCCGATATTGCGCACGCGATGTCGCTCTGGGAGGGCATTCCGTACCATGCACCCCAGGACTTGGGCGGGGGAGTCATGCTCGAGCTCCTCAATTCGGGCCATATCCTCGGCTCGGCGATGGCGAAGTTTACCCGCGGCGGGAAGGAGGTCATCTTTACCGGCGACCTGGGCGGGGGCAACTCGCCGCTGCTTGCACCGACCGAGCCTATCGACGGCGTAAATTACTTGGTAATGGAGAGCGTCTACGGCGACCGCGTGCGCGGC
>DASZPE010000036.1:0-9144 GCA_035550415.1 Minisyncoccota bacterium
GTAAGGTTCATGCTTACCAGGCGTCATCTACTAATATAATTTTCAGCAATTTGATCGTATGAAAACTTCCACTGCTATTATCGTGATCCTGGTAATCCTCGCGCTGCTCGGCCTCGGCTGGTGGTACGTCGGCAATAACGCCGCGCCCGCAACTGGCGGACAGGCGCAGCAGCCGATCGCGACCGCCACCTTCGCCTGCGACGCGGGCAAGTCGATCTCGGCGTCCTTTTATCAAGGCTCTTCGACGCCCTCGACCGACTCTACCCAGCCGCCCACACCCGGCGGCAGCGTAGCGCTTACGCTCAGCGACGGCCGCAGCATGACGCTCGCGCAGACGATCTCGGCCGACGGCGTGCGCTATGCCAACGCCGACGAATCGTTCATCTTCTGGGGCAAGGGCAACACGGCCTTTGTCGAAGAAGGCGCCGACCAGAACCAGACCTACACCGGCTGCATCGTCGTTGCTCCCGACACGACCGGCGTCCTCAGCCAGATTTACGCGACATCGACGGCGGGCTTCTCGATCCGCTTCCCGGCTGGATACACCGCCGACCCGTCGTATAGCTATCAGGCGCTCGGCCCCGGCAAGTCGATCCCCGGCGTAAAGATCACGATCCCGGCGTCAGTAGCGACCGGCACCAACCTCGCCAGCGACACGTATGTCAGCGTCGAGTGGCTGCCCAAGGCTACCAACTCCTGCACGGCCGACCTCTTCCTCGATGCCGGCAGCCGGAGCAAGGTAACGACCTTCAGCGACGGCGGCGTCGACTATTCGGTCGCGACCTCCAGCGACGCGGGCGCGGGCAATCGCTACGACGAAGCAGTCTTCGCGATCCCCGGCACCAGCCCCTGCACGGCGATACGCTACTTCATCCACTACGGCGCGATAGAGAATTATCCGGCGGGCGCGGTGACCGAGTTCGACCGCTCGGCGCTCGTCAACACCTTCGACGCGATCCGCCGCACGCTCGTACTCGGCAGATAATACCGGTAACGATACCAGAGAGAATAGAAAAAGGGCCGCTCGAGAGAGCGGCCCTTTGCATGTACTCCGCGATCAAGCGGCGAGCGCGATGCCGGTAACCTTGTGTATCTTGAGGACGATATTCTTGTCCTTCAGAAGCACGCGATCGGTGGCTGGCTTGGCAAGCGTGCACTGGGCAAGCGCTATCTTGGTCGGCGTTTCGAACCCTTGCATGATGCCGACGGCTTCCCAGAGTGATGTCTTTCCCCGCACTACCTTCAGGCACACCCGTTGGCCCTCGCATTGCTTGAGGAGCATCTGGCGCACGCGGTATTCGAGGCCCTTCTTGCTGTAGAACTCGGGCTCGTACTTGAGGGCGGGGAACTCGACCATGTATTCCCGTATGCCGCCTTTGGTTCTCTCGCGGCTTGCGCCGATCATAGCGGCATTCGTCTCAATGAATAAGGCGATCTCAGCGACTGGCATGACCAGCGGCATGGTATCGCAGATGAGATACGGCTTGCCCTCCCAATCCGTATTGTGGGCCGGCCAGCGGTGATTGAGCGATTTGGCGTGATAGGTGCCATGAGCAAGCGTGTGAGCAGTCAATGCAATTCCTCCTCTAGCGGGTTGGCAGTAGAAGTACGAAGTCTTTTTGCACTCTATCACAAAATATAGTGTAGGCTAGAGGGATGAAGCAGGCGAAGGTCTACATCTATGGCAAGCACGCCGTAAGCGAGGCGCTCATGCATGCGCGCAGCGCGGTGCTCAAGGTATTTGCCGATACCCGCGCGCTCGACCCCGGCCTGCGCGCGATTGTCGGCAGCTCGGGCGTCGTCGTAGAGCCGCTCTCCTCGGGCATGGCGCGCGCCGACCTCAAGGCCGGCAGCGCGCACCAAAACGTCATCGCGCAGATATCCGTCTTCAACCTCTCGCGGCGCTACGAGGACTTCATGCGCGAGCTTGCGGTCACGCCCGCGACGTGCCTTGTCGTCCTCGCCGGCGTGCAAGACCCGCACAACACCGGCGCGATCATCCGCTCGGCCGCCGGCTTCGGCGCATCGGGGGTCCTGATGCCGCAGAAGGCGCAGTCGCCTATCACGAGCGCGGTCATCAAGGTCTCGGCCGGGATGGCCTTCAGAGTGCCGCTCGTCTCGATCGAGGACAGCGAGAAGGCAGTCTACGACCTCAAGAAGCGCGGCTTCAAGATCTATGCGCTCGCGGGGGAAGGGAAGAAAAGCATCGTCGACGAGCCCTTCGACGGGCCGACGGCGCTGGTAATGGGCAACGAGGGCGAGGGCATCCCGCGGAGTTTGCGCGTGCTGTGCGACGCGGTCCTCAAGGTGCCGATCAGCCCGCGCGCCGAGTCGCTCAATGTCGCTGCGGCCGCCGCGGTGTCGCTCTTCCAATGGAGCGTGCGCCATCCCGAGGCGCTCCTCGCATAAGATATAAAAAGAAACGCCGCGCGGGAGTACCCGCGCGGCTGCTGCGTATTATTCTCATCCGGCTAGAGCCGGATCTTTTTTGTGAGCTCGAAGCCGACCAGGCACAGGGCCGCAATCATGATCCAATACGGATAGGGGGTTGCGTAAAATCCCTCCAGCTTGTCGTGAGTAACCGCGAGGAAGGTGTCCATATCGCCCTCCCACATGCGCACCTGCTCCATCACGTCCTGTAGTGCGAATTGCTCCATAGCGCTCCTCCCCTAGTGTCCGTAGCAATTTCGTATGCGCCCTCTTGGGCCTCGTATCCGCTTCTCGACCGTGTGTGCAGGTCGAGCCGTATCGAGAACGTGAGCCACGCTCCCTGGAGAAGAGGCTCTCCGAGAAGCGGGGAGTATTTGACGTGCAATTGCAGATCTTCCCGGATCGGCAGCGGTACTGCATCGCCTATCCCGGCGATGGTCTTGATGTCGATGAAGCCGAGCTCTCCCGAGCCGGACACCGTTTTGATCCGTCCGCGATAGCGGGAAGCGCGCTCCCGGGCGAGCGTTTCCTTCGGAACGGCGCGCGCATCGACGGCGGCAAATCTCTCGAGCAGGCCCGCGCCTCCATTGGAGGTAAGATAAAACTCAAGCACGGCGCCCTCCGGGGGCACCTCGGCCCCCAGTTTCGGACTGTTGCCGACATGGAGCCAGATATCCCGAGCCGAGGGGAGCCGCACTATCTCTCCGCCCGATTCGAAAATGCTGCTCTGCTTGATGAATCCGAAGTCTCGTTTTGGGGAGACGTTCGCAACGACCCCGCGGTACAGCACCCCTGGTGTAAACGCTTGTGCCATCGGCACCTCCGTAGATGGTATGAGTGAGAAGAACGTATCGCCACCACCATACCACTGCGCTTCGCGTAGTCAACTTTGCTACAATAGCCGTATGACCATCTATAGCTGGATCATCGTCGCTTGCTGGGCCGTATTCATAATCGTATGGATCATCGCCGCCGTGGGAACCAAGCGCAATCTGCGCAGCCATCAAGGCTTCTTCCTCTTCCGCATCGTCGCATTCTTCGTGGTGGTTATAGCGCTCGGCATGTCGCGCGCGACGCGCTATGTCTCGGTGGCGCTTCCGGTCGCCACTGTCTCTCAATGGGCGCCGCTGGGCGCGCTGGTGTGCGTCCTTGGCATCGGCCTCGCCGTGTGGGCGCGCGTGTATCTCGGCCGCAACTGGGGCATGCCAATGTCGGTTAAAGATTCTCCAGAGCTCGTGACAACGGGCCCGTACGCCTACGTGCGCCACCCCATCTACACGGGCGTGCTGCTCGCCGTACTCGGCTCGGCGCTGGCGACGAGCTGGATATGGCTTATATGGCTCCTGGCCTCTGGCGTGTACTTTATATACAGCGCGACGCAGGAAGAGAAGCTGCTCATGAAGGAATTCCCGGAGGCATACCCCGCGTACAAAAAGCGCACCAAGATGCTCGTGCCATTTATTTTGTAAGTATGAAGACGTTCAGCGAGAAGGTGCTTGAATTGGCGCTCTCGGTCCCGCCCGGGCGCGTTACTACCTACGGTCGCATTGCGGTCGCCGCCGGCGCGGGGCCCATGGCAAGCCAGAGCATTACGGCCATCCTCGGCAAGGCGTGGGACAAGGGCGAGCACAAGATCCCATGGCATCGCATCGTCTACACCGATGGCCGCGTATGGATCAGCCCCGAGTACGAGAAGAAGAGGCGAGCGTTGTATAAAAAAGAGGGGATTGAGCTCGACCGCAACGATCGCATCGTTAACTTCCGCGACGTGCTGTGGGAATTTAAATAAAAGAAGCGCCGCGCGGATCATGGATGATCCGCGCGGCGTCATAGTGGTGCCTGCTTCAGGCCGCCTGCAGAGGGCCGCCGTCGTCCGGAGCGGTATCGAACATTCCCGCCTCAATGCGGCAGTATTTGACGTTGTCACGCCAGCCGGGTTTTTTGTAAAATTCCGGCGACTGAGACTCGTCGTCCGCCTTGATTTTGCACTGGTACTCGAGTACTTCGAGGATGAAATCAAGATCTCCCCGGCCGAGGGTGCGCGGCCGGCGCAGGAAGAAGGTCTTCTCCCCGCGCTTGCTCCAAGCGGCGTTTACCGCGTCGGTGATCTGCTTTGGTGTCCGCCATCGGTCGGGCATGATTGCCTCGAGCACATCGGCTTCCATGATTTCGAAGTTCACTGCCGCACCTGCTGGGTCGGGTAGCTCGCCAGGGTACGGATGTTGTTGCTTGCCATGTAGGTAGTGAGCGCCACGGTCACGGCTAGTATTGCGGCCATGATGGTGCCGACGATCACGAAGCCCGTGAAGCCGTCTGACTGCCGGTTGTGTGTCATGAGGTTCTCCTGTGGTACGAAATTCTACCTGCACGATACCACACATTGTATTGATATAAAAGTAAAGCGCCGCGCGGATCATCCATGATCCGCGCGGCGTCATGCCGCTTATGCAATTCGTACGGGAAAGTCCCGCTTTTCCGCCTGGTGCGCCGCAGCGAGCCGTTGCGCTTTCTCCCGTACCCCGCGGTCGGTCAGCTGATGGTTGATATGGTCCCGCCAGTCGAAGAACCCTGACCGGTTGCCAGCGGGCTCCAGAGGAAACGAATCGATCAGGAATCTTTTCTTAAGGTCGTCGAGCATCCAATGGAGCTGATAGTAGTCGACCTTGCGAGGAAAGAAGATCCATTTCTTTTCTCCGCGCTCTTTCCACGCCGCCTCCACTTCCTCGGCGATCTGCCGGAGCGTCTTCGGCTTGTCCGGTCGCAAGGCGGTCAATACGTCGAGTTCGAATCTGTCATAGTTCACGGCTTCCTCCTCCAGGACTGGCCTATCCGCCTGCACTGTAGCAGAAACCCCTCGGCTTTGGTAGGGTGGGGCTTGGCTCATGTACATGGAGGATAAGAATGTCAGACAAGCCTCGCGGGATCGAAATCGAGTTCGCCATCTACCCGAGGCCCGACGACGCCGGCCTCAGGATCAAGACCACTAAGCCGCCGGGCCTCTACCTCTCGGGCAGGGACCGCGAGTCGGCAGAGCACTACTTTGAGCAAGCGCTCTGCATCTTTGCCCACGAGCGGAACCTCTTGGATAGGCGGCCGAACGAGGGGATCTTGTACCGCAAAGAGATCGACTGGCCCGCATGTATTGCCGCCGGCCTAGGTCGCGCGACGCTGTGCGTTGCAAGCATTGAGGAACTCATGGATTTGCTGCATAGCGCGTCCGGCGCGCCCGCCGCTCCTCCCGCGCAGGAGATGCTGATGAAGAACGGGTATATCCCCGATACCGGCTTCATATGCACGGTGCACGATCCGGGCATAGTCGACGGCGAGTGGCTGTTGAGATCGGTCGCCGAGGACTTCCCGCCGGCTCCCAAGTATCTCCACTAGCCGGAAGCAACCCCAAGCGGTAAGTAAGAAGAAAGCCCCGTTTCCATTACGATGGAAACGGGGCTAGGTTTTTGGTTCCTCATCGAGGAGAGCCTTGATGCGCGGATGCGCATCTAGGTACTCTTTGATCGCCTGCGGCTTTGCGTACAGCAGGATCCGCAAACTGTCGACTGTTACGGGCTTCTTTCTGAACCGCAAGACCGTGATTGCTCCGATAAAGAGTCGTCGGGCAACCGCCGGATGGAGCTCTTGCAGCTTGCTAGAGCGGCTGCTAGAGAACTCGAGCTCCTCCTTCACCCCCTCGTGGGATTTACAGGATCTAACCTGACGATTTGCTATACTGCTTATATGACACGGATTTGGCAGGGTGGAGTTATCCTTTTACTCATTATCGCGGCGGCGGCGGTGTACTGGTTCTGGGGCGATATCGTGCGGGCGCCTACCAATAGTGATACGGGGCAGGGGGCGAGCTCGCTCATGCTCGCGGCCGATGCTTACCCGCTCTATCCGAGCGTTGCGTGGGGGAGCGTTGCCTCGGCGACACTCGAGGACCTTACGGGGGTCGAGCTTATGTCGCAGCCGGTCACCGACATTACTGACATTGCGCTGGTATCTGGGCCATTCGAGCGGTATTACCAGATGAAGCTCTTCGGCGCGGGGTGGACAGTCGACAACTCGCGCGCGGCCAGCGGCGCGGGGAGCGACATTACCGTGTATCAGAAGGGGAGTAATTTTATCGCGACCACCTTCACGACCGACTTTAAGGGCACCAAGCCGGGCGAGCCAGTAGAGTGCCCCTGCGACGTGACGCTCGGTATCTTCTCGGGTACTGCGCAGTAGCGCGCCTGTGCTATACTGCTTTCCTATGCATCTTGCTATACCGCACAAAACATCCCGCCAGGCGGCGGTCGATAAGATTAAATCAGCGCTCAGCGAGCATCGCGCCGAGATAACGCAGCACGCCACGGTCAATAAAGAAGAGTGGTCGGGCGACACGCTCAATTTCGAGGTCGACCTCCAGGGCAAGTCGATCAGCGGCACGCTCGAGGTGACCGACACGCAATACATCCTCGACGCCAAGCTGCCCCTGCTGTGGCGCATGTTCGAGGGGCGCATCGAGTCCGAGATCGAGAAGCAAGTTAAAGAAATCTCCTAGCTATGGACCGCTCGATACTCATTATCTTTCCGATCCTGCTCGTGGCCGCCCTCGGCGCGTGGTGGTACCTGGGCCGGGACGCAGGCGCGAGCCCGAGCCTTGGCTACGCCACGACGACGCCGGAGGCCGCGGGGCAAGGCACGCCGGCTGACGCGACGCAGCCCGCAGCACCGGCAGCAGGTTCTCAATCGCAAGCTACTACTAACCCCTCGAGCACCTCGGGGAACGCTAACCAACAAACCATCATGCACGCAACGCTTCACACCAGCCTGGGCGACATTACGCTCGAGTTCGACAACGCGGCGCCCAATACGGTCGCCAACTTTATCAAGCTCGCACAGAGCGGCTTCTACAACGGGGTGAAGTTCCACCGCGTCATCAAGGGCTTTATGGACCAGGCCGGCGACCCGCTTACCAAGGACGACAGCCAGGAGGCGCGCTGGGGCACCGGCGGCCCGGGCTACACTATTGCAGATGAAAATATGAACGCGCACAACGGCGCGGGCGTGGTCTCCATGGCCAACACCGGCGCTCCCAACTCGGGCGGGTCGCAATTCTTTATCAATGCGGTCGACAACTCGTTCCTCGACGGCAAGTACGCCGTCTTCGCCAAAGTGACATCAGGCATGGATGTCGTGGAGGCGATAAATAACACGCAGACCGACGGCAGCGACCGCCCGCTGACGCCCGTCGTCATAACCTCGGTCGACCTCTCCAACTAGCCGGCGTTACGCCATCGCGGGCGCGGAGCGGACATCGTAGAAATCGTTCGGCACAGTCTGGTAGGTCCGCAGGATATACTCGGCCGTGTCGGCATGCGCCTTGCGGACGTGGTTCCACATGATGATTTTGTTCATCAGGTCGCCGTCCGTGGTGCCCCACTCGGCGTAGTTGCACTGCGTGCACGTAAGCAAAACTTTCATAGGCTTGATTCTACATAAGCTCATAATGCGTGCGTCTGCTTCGAGTATGATGCATTCATCCTGAGGCGAGCATGAAGGAGGTACAATGTCTCGATGCGCCGCGGCACCAGGCATCATTACGAGAAGTACAAAGAGGCCGCGAGTGCACATGTGCACGCGCGGCTCGCTCACTTCAACCAATTCTACGGCTTGTCCTACCGCCGGGTGTTTATCAAGAACTTACGCTCCCGCTGGGGCAGCTGCTCCGAGCATGCCAACCTCAATTTCAATTACAAAATCATTTTCCTCCCGCCCGAGGTCGCCGACTACGTCATCCTCCACGAGCTGTGCCACCTTGCGGAGTTCAACCACGGCCCCAAGTTCTGGGCATTGGTCGAGCAAGGCATGCCCGACTACCGGCGCCATCGCGCGGCGCTCAACCGTATCCGCTAATCCGGCCGCCAGTCTACGGGCAGCGTGCGGAAGGTGATCGAGTAGCGCAATGTTTTAACCGGCGCGACGCTGTGCTGCCACTTCCATCTGACGTCGCCCTGCATGATGTAGCACGAGCGCGGCTCGAGCTCCAGAGCTACGACATCTTTCGCTGCGCGGGGTCGACTTTTTGATTGGTTCAGACCCAAGGGTCTGAAGCGCATCCGGCACCAGCCAGCCAGCGATATGCCGATGATCGACTCGAACTTCTCGTTGTCGCGATGCCAGCCGATAGCCGAGCCCGGCGTGTATTCCTGGACAAGCGCCTCCACCACGCGCGCGGGGCTTATGCTGAGCCACTTGGCTATCTTGCGCTGGCTTGAGCGCAGGAAGCTTGGCAGGGGAGGTCCCTCGATCAACTTTTCGCGCCTGAAGTCGTAACTCCAGCCGAATACCGCGAGCCGCCGCTTGGCCTCGTAGCCTTCGGAGGTTGGGTGCACCATCGGCAAGTTCTCGAGGTAGGCGATAAGGACTTCTTCCTCCGCGGGCGTCAAGAAATCGGGCCGGTATACCAAGCCGTTGGGGAGCGAGGCAGGAATGTCGAATAATTTTCCCTGTGCTGCGGCGCGCGCGGTAGACATGCTCCCAGCCTAACGACTTGTGTGGCGGCGTGTCGCGCGACTTATCCACAATTTGTGTATGTTGTGTGTTTGACACTACTTTTTTGCGGATTACTATGTAGATATGCAACAGGCCCTCACCGTCAAACAGCAGCGCGTCCTCGACACTCTCGAGGCATATATGCTTAAACACCGCGAGCCGCCGACCCTCGACGAGCTC